>CAZLVR010000018.1:0-11842 GCA_964563365.1 uncultured Candidatus Saccharibacteria bacterium
AGGACAGCAGACTCTGGATCTGCTTATCTAGGTTCGAGTCCTAGTCCCGCAGCAATCAAGAAAAGTATCGAAGGACCCATACGAGCACTTTATGTGAGTCCACTCAAAAGTTATATACTCCTACTCATGACAACTCTCAGCCCCTGGATCAACTTCAACGGCAATGCCGAAGAAGCCTTCACGTTCTATAAGTCTGTTTTTGGCGGTGATTTTACAACCATAGTCCGCTTTAAGGATCTGCCAGCCTCAGACGTTCCGGTTCCGCCGGAAGATGCGGATAAGATCATGCGGATCGTGCTTCCGGTAGATGGCGCTCATGCGCTTATAGGAAACGATGTTCCAGGATTCATGGGGAAGGTGAGTGAAAACGAGAACAGGAGCAAGATCCATATAGGAGTCGAGACGAAGGAGGAGGCTGAAAGAATCTTCAATGGCCTGTCTTCCGGAGGACAGGTGGAGGTGCCGATTGATACCAATGCAACAGACACTGCCTTCGCTATGTTCAGGGATAAGTACGGTATTGAATGGATCATTGAATTTACCGCAAAAACAAACTAACCATGATTCCCAAAAACACTATCTGCCTCTGGTTCGATAAGGATGCGCAGGACGCAGCCGAATTCTATGCCGCTACCTTCCCAGACAGCAGCGTGAAGAATATCTTCCGTGCACCAGCCGACTTCCCAGGCGGGAAGGCAGGTGACGTGCTTACGGTTGAATTCACCGTCTGTGGTATCCCGTGCATCGGACTTAACGGAGGCCCTATTTTCAAGCAAAGCGAGGCATTCTCGTTCCAGATCGCAACGGATGATCAGGAAGAGACTGATCGCTACTGGAACGCGATCGTAGGGAACGGCGGACAGGAAAGTGATTGTGGATGGTGCAAGGATAAGTGGGGACTCTCCTGGCAGATCACGCCGCGCACACTCACGGAAGCGCTTGCTGCGGGAGGTGATGAAGCGCAGCGTGCCTTCAACGCTATGATGACGATGAAGAAGATCGACGTTGCTGCTATTGATGCAGCGCGAAAGGGCTAAAGCCCAAGCGACTTCAAGAACGTCTCAAGCTCTTTTCCCTCAATCTTCCGCGCTTCGCCCGGTCGAAGCTTGCCGAGTGTGATGTTCATGACGCGTACCCGTTCCAGGGTCTTCACTTCGTTATGCATGGCGACGACCATGCGACGTATCTGATGTTTCTTTCCTTCGGTGAGTGTGATGGAGAACACCCGTTCTCCCATGATTCGCACCTGCGTTGGACGCGTCATCTCGTCTTCAATCTGGACGCCCTGTTCCATATAGTGCTTAAAGCTTTCCCGGAGCGGATCTTTCGTGCGTACGACATACTCTTTCTCATGGTCATACTTCGGGTTGAGGAGGCGGTCGGTGATACGACCGTCGTTCGTGAGGATCACGAGCCCACTTGAATCTTTGTCGAGACGTCCCACTGGGAAGAGACCCTTGAGTTCTCCCTTGAGAAGCGTAGAAATATCTTCATCATCTCCCTGTGCAGAGTGGGTCACCACTTCGCGCGGCTTATGGTACGCGTAATAGGCGCGAGTTGCCGCCTTTGCGTCCTTGCCGCGCATCTCGACGACATCTCCCTCGTCGACCTTATCGCCAAGGACGGCGACCCGACCATTTATATAGATACGCTTCGCCGCTATGAGCGCATCTGCGTCACGGCGTGTCGCCACCCCTTTATGGGCTAGGTATTTGTTTATGCGCATCGGATAGTCATCCATCCGCCGACTATAGCAGGCCTCACGTTTCTCTGCTTGCGCGCCTCATGCTAGGGTAGGAAAAATGCCAAAGAAGGACGCAGGAAGCGCGGGACCCCCGCGCGAATTCATTATCCGGTTTGAGGGAGTTTCCTTCGAATACGGGCACAACTATCCCATCCTCGATGAGGTGGAGTGTTCGGTGCGCAAAGGCATGAAGGTGACCGTCATGGGCCAGAACGGCGCCGGGAAGTCGACTATCTTCAAGCTCATCAAGGGCACTCTTCACCCGGAGCAGGGGAAGATACAGATTCCGCGGGGCACTTCTATCGCCGTCGCAGAACAAGTCATGCCGCCGACCCTTCGCGACAAGACCGTGCGCGAGTTCTTCGAAGCGGCGTTTCCGGAGAAGGTGTACGACATTGATCCGAAGATCGATGCAGTCCTTGAGGTAGTGAACCTGTCTGCGCCAAAGGATCGGATCGTACGTTCCTTCTCAGGCGGCCAGCAGGCGCGTCTTCTCCTTGCGAGCGCGCTCATCCAGAATCCTGATCTCCTTCTTCTTGATGAGCCGACGAACAACCTCGACAAGGCAGGGATCGAGCATCTTACTGACTTCCTGAAATCATACGAGAAGACGGTGCTCGTCATTTCCCATGATGCGGAGTTCCTGAACTCGTTCACTGACGGCATCCTCTATCTCGACGTCCATACCCGGAAGGTGGAGCAATACTTCGGCAATTACTTCGATCTGCAGAAAGAGATACTCGCTCGTATCGAGCGTGAGAATAGGAAGAACGCGCAGTTTGAGAAGAAGATCCAGGAGAACAAGGATAAGATCAACTATTTCGCCGCGAAGGGCGGCAAGATGCGCCTCATTGCGAAGAAGCTCCGGGACGAGGTGGAACAGATGGAGGAGGATAAGGTGGATGTGCGTCGAGAGGATAAGACGATACGTCCGTTCACGTTCCCGGTTGAAGAAGGCATTCAGGGCGACATACTCACCATAGAGTCATATAAGGTGATTGACCCGAAGACACATAAGGCGAAGACGAAAAAGAAAACACTGGTGCTCCGGAAGAATAAGCATCTACGCATCGAAGGACCGAACGGCTCCGGGAAGACTACCTTCCTTGAAGCGCTCGCGAACGGTACCGCTGAAGGAGCATCCATACAAAAAGGGATCCGTGTCGGCTACTATCGCCAAGACTTCTCAACGCTCAACTTCGAACACACGGTGTACGAGTCTCTCATGAGTGCGATGCGCAAGCAGAACGAACAGATGATGCGTGCCACTGCAGCGGGCTTCCTCCTCACCGCAGATGTGATGGGAAAGAAGATCGGTGTGCTGTCAGAAGGGCAGAAGGGGCTCGTGGCGTTCGCACGCCTTGTGCTTGAGCAACCTGGACTCCTCATCCTCGACGAGCCGACCAACCATATAAACTTCCGGCACATCCCAGTCATCGCAAAGGCGCTCGATGAGTACCAGGGAGCGATGGTGCTCGTGTCTCACGTGCCAGAGTTCGTGAAAGAGATACGGATCGACGAGGTGCTCGATCTCGGAACATAATCCCGCGCTAGAATGGCGTCATGGCGGCTTCCCGCTATTTCGTATATTTGCTTGAATGCGCGGACGGGAGCCTCTATACCGGCATCACCACCGACGTTGCGCGCAGATTCAATGAGCACCGGGCGGGAACGGCAAGCCGCTATACGCGTGCAAAGAAGGCGCTGCGGATGCGCTACAGCGAGCGGCACGCAAACCGAAGCGAAGCATCGAAGCGCGAAGCGGCGCTCAAGCGTCTCTCGCGAGAGGAGAAGCTTGCGCTCATCGCTTCTTCCGGAAAAGGTCGAACAGGACGTGCCCGCGTCGGTAGGAAAGATACGCGAGCACGGCAAGGACGAATACGGCGAGGGACTCAAAGAACTCGTTCTCCGGTCCCGGAGCGATGACCGTTATCCCACGCGGAATCCAGGTCCAGAGCGCGGCGAAGACAAAGAGAGGGGCGTTTGGAGCGATGATAAGGAGAAGCGCGACGCCAAGGTCGACCATGACGCTTATAGAGACGAGGAGATTAGTGAACCCTCGCGACCAACCGAGCGCCGCAAGGATATCGTAATGCTCCGGCGAGCCGAGGAACACGCCGATGCCCTGGCTTGCGTACATATAGACAAGACCGATAAGCGGCGCAAGGAAGAGAATATTCCTTAATTTTTTCATCGAGGCATTGTATCACCCTCTGTTTCGCGAGACGCTTGGTACAATCGATAGCGTCATGAAAGTGTCACACGGTTCCGTCCATACGCTGCCAGCGGATTTTCGCGCCGCGCTTCTTGCTTCGAAGAAGGCGCATGCGGTGTGGAAAGACATCACGCCGCTCGCGCGAAGCGAATGGATCTGCTGGGTGACGTCCGGCGCGAAGGCGCAGACCAGGGTCATCCGCATCAAGAAGGGCATATCGAAACTCTCCGGCGGCATGCGCCGCCCCTGCTGTTGGGCTGGTTGCCCGCATCGATAGAGGCATATACTTCATATATGAATATGCCCGAGGAGCTGAAAGCGATACATGAGCGGAACGCGCGTGTCGAAGCGGACAAGGCGTGGGAGACGAGCCTCTTTCGAAGGGCGCTCATCGCGATTACTACGTATATAGTCGTCGCACTCGTTCTGTCTGTTACCGGCGCGCGAGACTTTCTCGCTGCCGCTTTCATACCAGCGCTCGGCTATCTGCTTTCGACGCTCACGTTCCCTGCGCTGAAGAAGTGATGGCTTGCTCGCCGTAGGTAGCATCACCCCTTTGATTTCGCGACTGCGGAGTCGGGCTCCATTTCAAGACCGAGACCGTCAAGTTCCGTTTCCGTGAGCACAGCCTCCGCCTTCGGGAGTATCTCCGCCTCCTCCTTCGCGGCATGCGCGAGCACGGTATCCATGATCGAGAGGATGCGCTCCTGCTTATCACCCGGTATGGTGCGCGCGGCAGTGACTTCCGCAGCAAGTTTCACCTGTTCGCCCTCGATATCCGAGAAGAGTCCGGCCTCATCAATGTTCGCCTTCCTGAGCATCGGATAGAAATGCTTGTCCTCCATGATTTCGTGCGCGGTCAATGCGTCGAATATCTCCTCTTCCATGTCCGTACGCTCCTCCTCGCCTGCAGCGCGATATCTCGCGAAGAGATCCTTTGCCGCTTCATGGTCCCGCTTGATGATGTCGATTGCGTTCATATCCGCTGACTCTAGCGGGGTATGCCTGAACGTGGAGTGAACCGCCATTTTGGTATAGTGGGCGCATACAAGGCTCACGCACTACCTATGAAAAAGTTCATGGTGCTCTATATGGCTCCGATAGCGAATCTTGATGAATGGATGAAAAAGCCCGAAGAGGAGCGGAAGGGAGACGAAGAGAAGATGATGCAGGAATGGAACGCATGGATGGCAGCGCACCCAGGACTTGTCACTGATGCGTCTGGTATGGGGAAATCAAAGCGGGTAATGAAGGATACCGCTGAGGACGTTCGCACCGACTACATGCTCTACTCGATCGCCGAAGGGGAGTCTATCGACGAGGTCGCAGACGCATTCAAGGATCACCCACACTTCGGTATTCCGGGCGCCTGGATAGACGTAGTTGTGGTCAATCCGATCAAGCAGTAATAGGCGTATACTGAGCTTATGAAGCTCAACCATCTCCTCATCCCGTACCTCGCGCTCCTCGGCTTTGTTTTTGGCGGATTCATCTCGAGCATGGGCGTACCCTGGTACGAGACATTGAAGCTTCCGTCAGGCCACCCGACACTGCCTCTGATCGCGCTCATCTGGGCGGTCATCTTCATCTGCGCCGCATGGTCCATGCTCTATATCTGGAACAAGATTCCGCGCGGGAAGGAGCAGCACGAGCTCATCATGATCTTCCTTATCATCGTGGTGGCAAATCTGCTCTGGAGCGTGACGTTCTTTCTCTTCCACCTTATCGGCTGGTCCGTCTGGATAGCGACGCTCATCTCGCTTGCCGCATTCCTTCTGTCCGCGCTCCTCTTGCACCGGCACTCGGTTGAGGCAGGGCTTCTCATGCTTCCATACGCGGTCTGGGTCGCGTACGCGGCGTTCCTTACAAACCAGGTCGCGCTCATGAACCCGTAGGTATGTGGATGTTCCTTGCTGCCGGTTCCGCCGTCTCCGCAGCGTTCGTCGCCATCTTCGGTAAGATAGGGCTTCAGGAAGTCGATCCGACGCTTGCCACTATCATCCGCGGCGTCGTGATGGCAGCGCTCCTTGTCCTTGCCGGGCTCGCCTTCGGGAAGTTCGAAGGCTTCGATCCATCCGCATGGAGCGGAAAGGCGTGGCTGTTCATCCTTCTTGCGGCTGCTGCAGGCGCTCTTTCCTGGGTGCTCTACTTCATGGCGCTGCGCGCAGGCCCTGCGAGCGCAGTCGCGGTCATCGACAAGATGAGCGTCGTCATCGTCATCCTCGCAGCCGCTGCGTTCCTCGGAGAATCGCTCACCTGGAAGACCGCGCTCGGGACCGTGCTCACGGTCGCCGGGACGCTTCTATTCATCCTTAAATAACCCCCGCTATGCACGGATTCGTCACCAACATTGAACAGGAATCTCTTGAGAACGATTATTTCCGCAAGGTGCTCTATACGGACGAGCGCGTCCAGCTCGTCGTTATGACCCTCAAACCCTCCGAAGACATCGGGGAGGAGACGCATTCGCTTGATCAGTTCATCCGCGTCGAGGAGGGCGAGGGGAAGGCCGTCCTGAACGGGGAAGAGCACGACATCCGGGACGGGTTTGCAATCGTGGTGCCTGCGGGCGTCCGCCACAACATCATCAATACCTCACGCTCCGACGCTATGCGCCTCTATACTCTCTATGCGCCGCCGCAGCACATGACCGGCACTATCCATGCAACGAAGGAGGAGGCGGAAGCAGCGGAAGAGCACTTCGACGGAAAGACTACGGAATAGCATGCCGCTTCCGAAAGCAGGCGCGAAAGCGCCCGCGTTCTCGCTTCCGGACCAGGACGGGAGGATACGGACATTGTCCGAATTCAAGGGCGCGTGGATGCTTCTCTATTTTTATCCGAAGGACGATACACCGGGCTGCACCATTGAAGCGTGCACCATCCGCGATCAGTTCAAGGGATTTACGAAGATCGGTGCGGTCGTTATCGGGGCGTCGACCGACTCCGTCGAGAGCCACCGCCGGTTTGCGGACGCGTACCGGCTTCCGTTCACGCTGCTTGCCGATACGGACAAGACGCTCGTCCGCGCATACGGCGTATGGAGCACGAAGAAGATGATGGGTCGCGAGTACCTGGGGACGCGCCGCACATCCTTTCTCATCGACCCGAAGGGCAGGATCGCGAAGGTGTACGAGAACGTGAAGCCACCTCTCCACGCAGCGGACGTCATCCGCGATCTGACAGAGCTTGTGCACGGCTGATTCACGGCGGGTTCACCGCCTCTCGCTAATACTGCGGCCTGGTCGACGCGGGGGAATCCCCTTTATCAGCCAGCTACATCACAGTCTCTATGCGCATGACGAAACTGATTCCTGCGCTCGTACTCGCCGCGGGGCTATCGCTCTCCGGCGCTGCATACGCGCAGACGACCGGCACCGGCTCTACGGGCACGACCGATACCGGCACCGGCTCGACCGGCACCATGGATACCACCGGTACCGGCGTCCCGGGGACGCCGAACACGGGCGATGGCGGGATGACGCCTATCAATCTCGCGGTCCTTGCCGCGACCGGCGCGGTAGCCGTCATCGGTGCCGCATATGTCCTTGAGGCGAGAAAGCGTAATCGCTAACCGTTCCTCCTACGCATCATCTGCGAACCCGGCGGGCGCGTCTTGCGCCCGCCGGTTTCGCGCCCGCCGTATGATCCTATCCCCACGCCATGAGTTACTGATCGCGGGCGCTGTCGCGGCGCTTGCTGCGCTCGCCTTTATCGGGACGCTTGCGCATGCGCTCCTGCTGCCGACGACCGATACGGAAACCGTCGCATCGTCGACCGCGGCGGCGCTTCCTCGCGCAGCACCCGTCCGCATCCGTATTCCCGCGCTTGCGATCGACGCGCCCGTCGAGGATGTCGGTATTGCGCCGTCCGGACGCATGGCGGTCCCGCGCTCGTATACCGGGACGGGCTGGTATCGCGGCGGTCCCGCGCCTGGGGAAAACGGAAGTGCCGTCATCGACGGGCATGTCGATAACGGGCTCGGGCTCCCGGGCGTTTTTAAGAACCTGAAAGCTCTCGTCCCGGGAGACCTCATCGACATCGATGCGGCAGACGGCACGCGCCGCACGTTCCGGGTCGTGGAAACGGCCGCATACCCGTATGACCAGGTACCTTCGGAAAAGCTCTTTCTGCGCGATGACGCGCCCCGCCTGAACCTCATCACCTGCAGCGGGAAATGGGATCAGGAGGGGAAGACGTATGACGAGCGTCTCGTCGTCTACGCGGTTCTTACGGACGGCGTTTCTTGATAGGGCGAAGGGTTATCGCGTAGGACGCGCCGGAGCGCGCGCAGGGGCGAGCTGAAGCGCAGGCGGGAACCAGGAACGGATGCGGCGGGAGATGAAAGAACGAATATTCATGGCGGAAGCGTGATGACCTCATAATCCTTTCACATATCCTACGCGCAGCGCGGGGTTCCGCAACAACTATGAGTATATTCATGAGGCGGTTCATCTTCGTTTCAGAGCTCGCTTGGTACCGTGCGAGCGGGATTATCAGTTGTAACCGAACGAACGATATGCAGAAAACGCTTCTTGCGCTTGCGCTCGCCGGTTCCCTCGCGGGTCCCGCGCTTGCGTCAGCCGCGACGTACCAGTACATCGCATTCGACGGCTCTGTGGAGGATGTCGTCGCGAGCGATGCGACGACCGCAATCGCGGTTGCGCCGAACCGCACGCCGACTTCCGGGGTGATCCTTGTCGACGGTACTCCCGCGCCACTTCCCGAGAACATGATGGTTGCGGTTTCAACCGCACCGCTTGCCGGATCGAACATCGCCTTCTCCGGCGCGGCTTCCGTACCGGGTACGCCTAATACCGGTTCTGAGGATAGGTCGGATTCTTCCCGCTCCTCGTCGCGCTCATCGGATTCCTCGGATGAAGAGTCCGATGTCGAGCATACGACTATTCAGAACGGCAACGGTGCGACCTATGTGATCGATGATTCATCAAAGGGCTCCGTTGATCACTACACGGCAGTGACGGTCTACTAAGCATTCAGGTTCACGCCGGTCCGCGTGCGGACCGGCGTGTTACCATTTCCACCATGGAAGCGCTCATCGGACCGCTTGAATTGAGATTCCTCTTCGTCATCGCGCTTGCGGTCGCGCTCGGCCTCATCATCGGCATCGAACGAGAACTGCGCGGGAAGGATGCGGGCATCTCGACCCACATCCTCGTCATCGCAGGCGCAGCGCTTTTCTCGCTTCTCTCCGACACCTTCGAGACCGCCACCGCGCATCACATTGCCGCGGGCGTAGTGACCGGCATCGGCTTTCTCGGCGCGGGCCTCATCCTCCGGGATAACGGCAGCCATGTGAGGAATCTCACGACCGCTGCGTCGCTCTGGTTTGCAGGCGCGATAGGCATCGCCCTCGGCTTCGGCTTCTATATGCTCGCCATCATCGGCGGCATCGCCTGCGCCCTCATACCTCTTATCCCGAGCGTCCGGCGCTCGGATTCGGCTCCGTAACTATCCCCCTCTTGCATCCGCCCGGGGAGGGGTAGAATACGGGAGTAACAAAAACGTATGAAATCACTCATGAATTGCTCATGTGCGGGAAAGTGGGGCGACGTTGCTCCGCTTGTTCTGCGCGTCGTTACTGGCGTTATCTTCTTCATGCACGGCTGGATGAAGCTTACCGTCATGGGTCTCCCGGGCGTGACGGGTATGCTCACGAGCCTCGGGTTCCCAGTGCCGGAAGTCTTCGCCATCCTTCTTATCGCGGGCGAGGTGCTCGGCGGCCTCTTCCTGGTGTTCGGTCTTATGACCCACTGGTCAGCGAAGGTGACGGCGTTCATCGCGCTTGTCGGCCTCCTCACCGTGCATCTCTCGAAGGGCTTCTTCCTTCCGGGGTATGAGTTCATACTCCTCCTGCTTGCCGCATCCGTCTCTCTCATGATCACGGGCCCGGGTAAGTATTCGCTTGATGCGAAGATGAAGAAGGCGTAAGCCGTCTTCCCGACCAAACGCGCCCGCGATTTTTCGCGGGCGCGTTTCTCGTTTGCTGCATCTGGTTCAGACGCGTACGATGCTCTCTATGCGCTCATTCCCGGACGTCTTCTCGGTGATCGACACGGAAACCACGGGCATGCGCCCGGGGTCCGCACGTGTGATAGATATCGGGATCATTCGCGTCGAGAACGGTATTGTTACGGAGCGGTACGAGACGCTCGTGAACCCTGGGGAGCGTGTCCCGTACTTCATTACGCGCCTCACCGGCATCACGGACAGCATGCTCGAAAGCGCGCCCTCATTCTCCGACGTGGCGCTTGAAGTCGAACGTCTTCTCTCGGGAGCAGTGTTTGTCGCGCATAACGCGGCGTTCGACTATGGATTCATGAAATACGAGTTCGCACGCGCCGGCATCGATTGGAGCGCAGACACGCTCTGTACCGTCGCGCTCTCGCGCCGACTCGACCCGTTCGCCGGGAGCCACAGCCTCGACGCGGTCATCGATCGATACGGTATCGGAGTAGGGGATCGTCACCGCGCGCTTCCTGATGCAGAGGCTGTCTGGGAGTTCGTCTCGTCGGTTGACCGAGAAGTCGACCCGAACGTGCTCTCGCGGCTCCTCCCGCTGCGCGAACAGGGAACGAGAAAGCGGTTTCCGTCTGAGGAGCGGACCATTTCATAAATACAAAACGGCCGCGCTGTAGGGCGCGGCCGTTGCTACTAAAGTGGCGTCGTCTGCCGTTTAGTCGGCTCGATGTTCGTTTCGAGACTGCATGCCGCCGCGGCGCGTGAGCCGGACTGCAAGCTTCTGGTTCATCGTGAGATCGCCCCAGAAGGTCTTGAAAAACGGAATCGACATGATCCAGAATCCCCACGCCCAGAGAGTGTTGGGGCCGATGAGGCGGGTTTCCCAGAAGTTGTTCCAGAAGGCGTTCGACGGGTCGTCGAACATATGGAGTTTGAACTTCAGGAAGAGCCCGAACATCGTGATCAGGAAGATGATGCCGTAGCTGATGAGGGGCAAGGTCGAAAGCAAGGTGTCGCGGCCGAGGAGGTCATCCTTGCCGAGATCCTTGTCTTCGGTCGAATTGTCGACCGCCCGACGTTGCGCGTCGTTATAGCCGTCCAGGATCATTCCGTACAGAAAGATGAACACCAGGGCGCCGAGCGGAGAGCTCGGGAACCACGGGAACACGTACCGGTACAGGAGGATGAACACCGCGAACGCGGCACCCGTTCCTTCAAGAAGAAAGAAGAAACGGAAGTGGCCGTGTCGGCGGGCGCGTCGTTGCGCCCGTTCGGCTTGCTGACGTGCGTCGTCGATTCGGTCTTGCGTAGAGGGGACGGAGCGCCCAGGAGCGCTATCCGGTTCCGCAGTCGTCATCTCTGACTCCTCATGTGTACACCCCGCTCGTAGACGGGGAATATGTTGACTATGCAATTTTAAAATATCTATGTCAAGTTCCTCTAGATATGAAAACGGGCGGATGGAGTAGCCATCCGCCCGTCTGAGTGCTCACGAAAGAGCAGGTTTCTAAGCGTCGCGAGCGAGCCGGATTCCGGAGAATTGCCAGCGCGTCTCGGGCGGGAAGAAGTTACGGTAGGTGGACCGGATATGCTGCCGCGGGGTCACGCATGAGCCGCCGCGGAGCACCATCTGGTTCATCATGAACTTGCCGTTGTATTCGCCGATCGCGGCCTGGAGCCCGCCTGGGCCGCACCGATGATGAGGACGTCATAGTCCGCTTGCTGCGCCATTCTTTCTACTCCTGTGGCTAAGGGCCTTACGGGCCCGGGTTATTCAGCAGCTGGATGAACACGAACCATCCACTTTTGTTTTTAACACTAAAATATATACACGTCAAAATCTTCCTTTTTGCATATAGGAAAGCGCGCCAACCTTTCGGTCAGCGCGCTCGCATTTCAATC
>CAZLVR010000019.1:0-11734 GCA_964563365.1 uncultured Candidatus Saccharibacteria bacterium
AGCGCTATCGCCGCCAGGATGAGATCGGCACGCCGTCCTGCATCACCATCGATTTCGATACTTTGGGTGAGAACCCGGAGCAGGCGGACACGGTGACACTCCGCGATCGTGATACGGGAGAGCAGAAGCGCGTTGCGATCGCGGATCTCGGCTCGCTTCTTGCATAGCGGGGGTACGGTGCTACGCTTTACTCGTGGATGCGGGATGTCCCGCTGAAGCAAACGTAGGAGGCGCTCATGCGTATCGATACGGAACTGATCGGTCAGGGCTGGGGAACCGGAAAGTCCGGGTTCTGCGGCGGTAAGTCGATTGTCGGACCAAGCGGCGGTGGAGGCGGCGTCAGTGTTGACGATGTCGACATCAGTCGCGGCGACGACGGAATCAGTTAACGAGCGCAGGCTCAGACGGGTGGTCGGTAGGGTCCTTGATCCTGCCGGCCGCTTTTCCCGTTTATGCTAGTATCCCCTCATGGAACATAGAACTCATACGGAGATTTCTATCTCGACCGGGACGTTCGTCCGCGCGCTTCTTGTGGTCGCAGCTGCGTGGGCGATATGGCAGCTCGCAAGCCTCGTCCTTCTTCTTCTTGCTGCAGTCGTCATCGCATCAGCGGCCGAGCCCGGTGTCGAATTCTTTATAAAGCGCGGAAAGATGTCCCGCCCGTTTTCAGTCATCGCCGTCTATGCGGGCGTACTTGCCGTGCTCGGAGCAGTGGTATGGTTCTTCGTCCCGCCGGTGCTTGAAGAGGCGACCATCGTTCTTGCGGCTCTTCCACAGTATGTTTCGCAGGCACAAAGCCTTGGCTTGCCGTTTCTCGGCACTGCGGGCGCGAGCTCACTCTTCGACACCGTACTCTCGCTCCAGAGCACGTTCGTCGATACGGGTTCCGGCGTACTGCGCTTCATATCGTCCTTGTTCGGCGGCGCGTTCTATTTCCTCCTCACCATCATCGT
This sequence comes from uncultured Candidatus Saccharibacteria bacterium, assembly GCA_964563365.1. Classification (GTDB taxonomy): domain Bacteria; phylum Patescibacteriota; class Minisyncoccia; order Phycocordibacterales; family Phycocordibacteraceae; genus C7867-001. The sequence continues at coordinate 954 of CAZLVR010000019.1, forward strand.
CTCTATCTACTTTTCGTTCAGCGAGACGGGTATCGACGATTTCCTCCGCCTCGTCACCCCGGTACGGCAGCGTGACTATGTCCTCGGTCTCTGGAAGCGGTCGCAGCGGAAGATCGGCCTCTGGATGCAGGGGCAGCTCCTTCTTTCGCTCATCATCGTTGTCCTGTTGTTCCTCCTCCTCTCACTCGTCGGTATGCCGTATCCGCTCCTCCTTGCGGTCTTTGCGGGAATCATGGAGCTTATCCCGGTCTTCGGCTCCTTTGTCGCTGCGGTGCCGGGCATCCTCGCCGCGCTTGCGACCGGGGACCTCGCGCTCTCCGCGCTTGTCGCCGGTATCTATCTCATCGTGAACCAGTTCCAGGCCCATCTCATCTATCCGCTAGTCGTGAAGAAGATTGTCGGCGTGCCGCCCATCCTCGTCATCATCGCGCTCCTTGCAGGCGGGCAGCTTGCAGGCCTCCCGGGCGTCCTCCTGTCGGTGCCGGTTGCGGCCGTCGTGCAGGAACTTGTGAACGATGTCCAAAAGCGTCGTGCGTCCTAAGGGCATGGCTCGCTATATCACCACAACCCTTCCGTATGTGAACGCCGATCCTCATATCGGCTTTGCGCTCGAGATACTCCAGGCCGACGCGCTTGCGCGCTACTGGCGCCTCATGGGTGATGAGGTCTTTTTCAATACCGGCACCGACGAGCATGGCCAGAAGATTCTTCAGGCTGCAGAGAAAGCGGGGAAGAGCGTCGAGCAGTACGTCGATCACTACGCAGGCGAATTCCGGAAGCTCTCAGACGCGCTCTCGCTTACTCCGGATGCGTTCATCCGCACCACCGATCCGCATCACGTCGCGGCGGCACAGGAGATGTGGCGGCGCTGCGCGGCTGCGGGCGATATCTACAAGAAGAGCTACTCGGGCATGTACTGCGTCGGCTGCGAAGCATTCAAGACGGAGAAGGAGATCAACGACGGGACGTGCGAGCTCCACCCGAACCTCGCGCTCGAGGAGATCACCGAGGAGAATTATTTCTTCCGTCTCTCGAAGTACGAGGGCTACCTGAAAGAGTACCTGTCTGCTGAGACTTCCATCATTCCGGATTGGCGCCGAAAGGAGGCGCTCCAGTTCGTCGAGGGAGGACTCGAGGATTTCTCGATATCACGCGAGAAAGCGCGCCTTTCCTGGGGCATTCCGGTGCCGGATGACGAGGGCCAGGTCATGTACGTCTGGTTCGATGCGCTCACGAACTACATCTCGACCCTCGGCTGGCCGGAAGAAAGCGGCAGCTTCAGGAAGTTCTGGCAGGAAGGCGCGGTGCTTCAGATGGCAGGGAAGGACCAGGTCCGCTTCCAATCGGTTATGTGGCAGGCGATGCTCAAGTCTGCCGGTGTGAAGGCGTCTGATAAGGTCTTTTATCACGGATTCATCACCTCAGGCGGACAGAAGATGTCGAAGTCTCTCGGAAACGTCATCAACCCGTATGATCTCGTGGAGAAATACGGCACCGAGGCGACACGCTACCTCCTGCTGCGCCATGTGCATCCGGTCGAGGATGCGGACGTCACGTGGGAGCGCCTCGATGAATGGTACACGGCAAACCTCGTGAACGGGCTCGGGAACCTCGTCGCGCGCGTGATGAAGCTTGCGGAAGACAACCTCGATGGACCAATCGTGCTTACCGATGCCGACGTGAACGTAGAGGATACGTTCAGAGAGCTTCTTAGCGGGTTCAAATTCAACGAGGCGCTTGATCTTGTGTTCGAGCATATTGGAAAAGGCGACGAATTCATGACCACTGAAGCGCCCTACAAGAAAGTGAAATCGGAGGAGACGAGGGAAGCGGGGAAGGCTGACATCGAACGACTCGTTCGACATGTGGCGAAGGTCGCGGCACACCTTACGCCATTTATGCCGGCAACCGCAGAGGCTATCATGGCCGCCGTACGAGAGAATAAGAAGCCGGAGAATCTCTTCCCGCGGCTCAGTTAGGCCATATTTTCTCTAATTGACAATAGTACTTGAGCGTGCTATCCTTTAGGTACCAAGTGGTGGGGCCAGTAAATACTTCATGCTTTAGGAGTAGTGAATGGCCACGATCTTAAAAAGACCTTACGGATTCCTTGTTTCTGTGCAGGAAGCGTGCGGAGGGGAGTCGCGATTTTCTTTTGTGGAATCGGAAGCCGAACGGGGGGCGTATCAACTCGCTACCCCGCGCGGCCCAGGACCCGAAGATGACTCGCGCCCCTCTCCGTGGGCTCAGGCGCAAGCCGTTTCTGCCATGCGCGCCGAAGGGCGTCGCATCGTGATGCAAGTCCGATAACGAGGTCACGACCGCGGCGTCACAGCCGCGGTCAACTCGTTATGGTATCGTTCCACCCATGCGCTATTTCGACGCCCACTCCCACATCCAGTTCGAGCAGTACGACGAGGACCGGGAGGAGGTTCTTGCCGCCATGCGCGAGGCGCAGATAGGCGGCATCGTCGTCGGCACCGACCGTACGAGCTCGAAGAAGGCCGTTGATCTTGCAGACAGGGAGCGTCTCTTCGCTTCGATCGGCCTCCATCCGAACGACAAGCCCGGGGAGGGGTACGAGGATGCGTACTACGAGGAGCTCGCGCGGAACCCGCGAGTGGTCGCGATAGGGGAATGCGGACTCGACTACTTCCGTCCGGAGAGTCCGGAGTCGGAGAAAGCCCGGCAGGTCGATACGTTTGGCCGTCAGATCAGCCTCGCGGGCGAGACCGGGAAGCCCCTCATGATCCATGCACGGCCGAGTAAAGGATCTATGGATGCGTATGAGGATGCGTATCAGATGCTCCTTGAAGCGAAGAAGCGATACCCGGACCTTTCTATGAATATGCACTTCTACGTCGGCGACGTGGAAACAACGAAGAAGCTCCTCTCCCTTGGGGCGACTTTTTCCTATACGGCAGTGCTTACGTTTACTCACGACTATGACGAGGTCGTTCGCTCAATCCCGCTCGAGCATCTCCTCACCGAGACGGATGCGCCGTACGTCGCGCCCGCACCTCACCGGGGGAAGCGGAACGTACCGCTTGCGGTTCGGGACGTGGTCTCGGCCATAGCGCGTATCCGGGGGGAGGACGAGGAAGCGGTCCGGGAGGCGGTTCTACGTAATGCCCGTCGGGTATTCCGCCTTCCGTAAGGCCGTATTGCCCCCGTAGGGGACGCATGTTAGAGTGGCCCCACTATGGCGAAGAAGGATACGGAGCGCGACGAGCGCGAGGAGACGAACGATGACCACGCGGACCTCCGCGTGTACGAGCTTGGGTTTCATCTCGATCCGGAGCTCTCGCATGAGGACGCTAAGGCGGCATATGCGGAGATTCGTGCGACGATAGAGGCTGCAGGTTCGATCGTCGCCGAAGGCGAGCCGCAGAAGATCCAGCTCGCGTACACAGTCTCCCGCACGGAGCAGGGTCGCCGCCGCGATTTCGATGCGAGCTACTTCTCGTGGATCGCGTACGAGTGCGACGGGGAGGGGCACGCGAAGGTGTCTTCTGCCGCAAGCGAGGACTCCCGCATCTTCCGCTTCATCGATATCCGCACAGAGAAGGAGGTCGCGAAGCATGCCGCTGAGATGCACGAGCTGCTTGCCAAGGTGCCGGAGGGAAGCGAGGTCGAAGAGGTTTCCGACGTCGAGATCGACGCGGCGCTCAAGGAGGTCGCATAAGCGACTCAAGAAAAAAGCCCGCGTCTGCGGGCTTTTTTCTTGCCCAGGCCGAAAATGATACACTGAGGGCAGCGTGCGGCGGGCACTTTTACGCCCTCCGCCTCGCTTGTAAACGCTAAAAATCGCACCATATGAACCTCAACAGAGTCTTTCTATACGGGAACCTCACCCGCGACCCCGAACTCAAGGCGCTTCCGTCCGGACAGAACGTGGTGAACTTCTCCATCGCAACGAACCGCACCTATAAGGACCGGGATGGCGCGAAGAAGGAGCAGGTTGAGTACCACAACGTCGTCGCATTCGGCCGACAGGCGGATCTCATCGCACAGTACATGAAGAAGGGCCGACCGATCCTCGTTGAGGGGCGTCTCCAGACCCGTTCCTGGGAAGCGGAGGGGAAGAAGAACTATCGCACGGAGATCATCGTCGAGAACTTTCAGTTCGGCGCCGGAGGCGGCCAGGGCGGGGGAGGATACGAGGGCGGCGGGAGTCGCGGCGCGGCCCCGGCTCGCTCATCGGCCCCGGCCGCGGACGAGGATATGGGCGGCCAGATCAATTATCCGGACGAGGAGATTAACCCTGAGGATATCCCCTTTTAGGCTCGCTTTGACAGGACCAGGGTATTCCTATAAGGTAGGCGAATCATGGCATATCAGGCAGAACGCGAAGAGATCGAGAACAAGAAGTTCGTGGACTACAAGGACGTGGCGTATCTCCGCCAGTTCATGAATCCGCACGCGAAAATCCTTCCGAAGAAGCGCACCGGCATCCAGGCCGACAAGCAGCGCCAGATCGCCCTTGCGGTGAAGCGCGCCCGCTATATGGCGCTCCTCCCGTACCTTGCGGCATAAGCCTGAGGATAAAGAAAAAGCCCCGCGCATCGCGGGGCTTTTTCTTGTTGTGAGCTATGCCTTCTCCATGCGCTCCACGTAGACGCCGTCTTCCGTATTGATGCGGAGCACGTCGCCTGGGTTGATGAAGAGGGGAGTGAGCACCGTCGCCCCGGTCTCAAGCACCACCTGTTTCGTTCCGCCGGTCGCGGTGTCGCCCTTCACTGCGGGCGGCGCCTCCTTCACGACGAGGTCGACCTTGATGGGAATCTCGATCATGATCGGATTCTCCTTGTAGACGAGGACTTCGACGTCCGCGTTCGCCTTGAGCCACTTCACCTTGTCGCCGACCGCCTCCTCCTGGAACGAGAAGCGGTTCTTCGGGTTGCCCTTCTCGCAGAACCAGCTCTCGCCGCGGTTCGTGTAGAGGTAGGTCGCCTCCATGGTCTCGATGTCCGCCTCCGGGACGGACTCGTTCTGGTGGAAGCTGATCTCGATGACCTTGCCGGACACGAGGTGCTGGAGCTTGGTCTGGTTGACCGGCTTTCTCTGCTGCATGCGGAAGACGTGCGAGGAGAGGACCTTGTACGGCTCGCCCTCGTACTCGATGACCTTCTTCTGCGTGATGTCGTTGTATGCGAGTATCGCCATAGGGAATCGTGAATTCAATAAAAAATGGCCGAGGGCCGTGATGCGCGAATACTATCCTCCCGCGGGGCCTTTTTCAAGGATGCGTCCTGGTGGTATAAGAGAGTCTTGGCGCATATAGGGAGTCACGCCAATGCTCATTGCGCAAGTCATCGTCCGGTCAAAGGCCGAGCTCGGGGTTACGGAACCGCTGCAGGTGCTCGTCAGGAGGAAGCCGCATACTTCCTCGGTGCGCGGCAAGAAGCACGCCGTACGGGTCACGTTTTATGACGTCCCGGACCAAGAGGCGTTTCTGCGCGCCGCGAACGACCTCAGCCTTACGCCGACATTCCGTACCTTCGTGCACAACGAACGAAGAAAGGGACGCCGCTGACGCGGCGTCCCATTTTCTTACGGACTGGTTTCGCAGTGCGAGCCGTGGTTATATGCTCCGTAGGTTGTCAAGGAGGGTAGTATGCCGCTGCCAGACGGATTCGAGTTCCACATTATGATTGCCGTGCATGGCAGAGAACCGGTGCTTTTTAAAGGCACGTTTCCGGACTCTGTTGTCCTGCTCGGGGAACCGCGTTCCCCGGACGAGGCGCAGAAAGTCGTTCGCGTGCTTTCGCTCGCGCTCGACGAAGCCCGTCTCTCACTTGCGGTACGCCACAAGCCGCCCGGATAGGGCGGCTTTTACTTATGTCTTCGCGATCTCCTCGCGTATCTGCTTCAGAAGGTCGTTTGCGACCGGCTTGTTCTCGCGAAGGAAGGTGCGCGACGCGTCATACCCGCGGCCGAGACCCGTTTCGCCGAACTTATAGGACGAGCCGGACTTCTCAACGAGTCCGAACTTCTCACCGAGCGCAAGGAGTTCACCCTCACGGCTGATGCCTTCGTTATAGAGGAGGTCGAACTCGGTCGTCTTAAACGGAGCAGCGACCTTGTTCTTCACTACCTTCACGCGCACCCGGCCGCCCACGACCTCTTCTCCTTTCTTTATCTGTGCGATGCGGCGGATATCGAGGCGCACCGACGTATAGAACTTAAGGGACTTGCCGCCTGGGGTAGTCTCTGGATTCCCGAACATGACCCCGATCTGCATACGGATCTGGTTAATAAAGATGATGATGGTCTTTGACTTTGCGGTGATAGCAGTGAGCTTACGCAGCGCCTGCGCCATAAGACGTGCCTGGCGACCGACGTGCTGTTGACCCATCTCGCCCTCAACCTCTTCTTTCGGGGTGAGCGCCGCAACAGAGTCGACAACGATGACGTCGACGGAGTTTGAACGGACAAGGGAGTCGACAATATCGAGTGCCTGTTCGCCCGTGTCAGGCTGTGAAATGAGGAGCTCCGGGAGCTTCACGCCGATGCGGCGTGCGTATTCCGGATCGAGCGCATGCTCTGCGTCGACGAACGCACACACGCCACCTTTCTTCTGCGCCTCAGCAACGACATGGAGTGCGAGCGTCGTCTTACCCGAAGATTCAGGACCGAAGATTTCAATGATGCGTCCGCGGGGAAGTCCGCCGATGCCAAGTGCCGCGTCGAGGCCTATGGAGCCAGTAGGGATGGAGGGGATTGCGGCGGGTTTGCCGGCGCCAAATGTCATGATCGCTTCCTCACCGAACTTTGTCTTAATGTCCTTCAGGGCACGTTCGACGGCTTTCGCACGTTCGTCTGCCGTCTCAGGCATCTTCGCGACCTTCTCTTCGCTCGCGTCTGCTGCCTTCTTTGCTGCTTTCTTCTTGAGTGCCATGGTGTCGTTTGTATTACGGTGTGTACACGGTGCGTAGTTCGGTGGTCTGTCTTCCGAAGCGGTCCCGCGCGGTGAAGGTAAGTATAGCCCCTCCGGAAGGGAGTACGATTACTTTCGAGAACCGCCCTTCGGGATCTATCGGAAGGGGTCCGGAATTCAGAAATAGGGCTTCAGTATTGGCTGTATCGCCTGAAATGGTGATTAACCCGTCCGGATAACTTGTGTAGTTGATGGGGGAATCAATAGTAATAGATGGGCCACGCAGCAGCGGGTATGCTTTCCAGCCGCCGTAGAGCACGAGGAGCAGGAGTACGAAACCGGCGGCAAGGCGGATAATCATTCCTAGAAGACCTCTTCGTTCTCCGCCCCTTCAGGGGCAGGAGCCCCGCCGCGGGAGAGCACATCGCGCGGGCGGGAGCCGTCTGCTGCACCGATGACACCCTTCTGTTCAAGGAGATCCATGAGGCGCGCAGCGCGCGAGTAGCCGATGCGGAGCTTTCGCTGGAGATAGGAGGTTGAGGCACGGCCAGCCTCTTCGACGGCCGCCTTTGCGTCTGCGTAGAGATCATCGTCGACGTCATCATCCCCGCCGGAGAACATGATGGCGTCGCTTACCTCGCTTGAGACGCCCGCGGGCGTACCACCACCGAGGTCAAGCGACCCGAGCGCGCCTGCATTGTGTTGCTTGATATAGCTGGCGACCTTTTTCACTTCGCTCTCGCTTATGTAGGCGGTCTGGAGGCGGACCGGCTTCTGCATGTCGGAGGAGAGATAGAGCATGTCACCCGCACCAAGGAGGGTCTCCGCCCCCGAGCCGTCGAGGATGGTGCGGGAGTCTATCTGGGACGCCACCTGGAGTGCCATGCGGGTCGGCACGTTCGCTTTGATGAGGCCGGTAATAACGTTCACCGACGGGCGTTGCGTCGAAAGGACGAGGTGGATGCCGACCGCTCGAGACATCTGCGCGAGGCGGACGATGCCGGCCTCAAGCTCGCGTGGGTAGCTCTGCATGATGTCAGCGAGCTCGTCGATAACGATGACGATGTACGGCATCGATTCCGGCATGTCCGACGCTTTCCGCTTCTTCGCGGGCTCATAGACGGACTTGTGATACGAGTCGATATCGCGAACCTGCTCGGTCTCAAGCACGTTATAGCGACGATCCATCTCCTTAGCTGCCCACTTGAGCGACATGATGGCCTTCTTCGGATCGGTGATGACCGGGGTGAGGAGGTGGGGAATACCGTTATAGAGGGTGAGCTCGACGCGCTTCGGGTCGATCATGATGAAGCGCAGCTGATTCGGTCCGTTCCGGTACAGGAGAGAAGTGATGAGCGCGTGTATGGCGACCGATTTTCCGGAGCCGGTTGCGCCTGCCACAAGTCCGTGTGGCATCTTCGCAATGTTCACATAGTGCGGCGTGCCGGCGATGTCGCGGCCGATGGCGGAGAGAAGGGGCTTATCGCTTCCGCTCCATTCAGGTGCGGAGAGGACGCCGCCGAGACCGACCATCGCCTTTGCGGCGTTCGGCACCTCGATACCGACCAAGGATTTGCCCGGAATGGGCGCTTCAATGCGCACTGGGTGCGCTGCGAGCGCAAGCTCGAGGTTCCCTTGAAGGCTCACGACCTTCGAAAGACGCACTCCTTCGGCAGGTTTGATGGCATAGCGGGTGACGGTCGGGCCGATCGACACCTCGTCCATCTCTACCGAGATCCCGAAGTTTTGGAACGTCCTCTTTATGATGTTTGCGTTCGCTTTGATATCTCCACCGGCAGCCTTGCCCTTATCTTCGCCGAGGAGCGTTAGGGGAGGGGGATTGTACTCGACATCGATGTTCGGGATCGCGGTCGAGACGGCCTTCGGCTGATCGTCGAAGGACTTCACGACAGGCTCGCGCTCCGGCACGGGGCGCGCGGCGGCGGGTTCGTCGGCATCCTCGGCCGATTCCTCGTTGTCTTCGTCATCTGCACCTTCCTTCTTTCCGAGCGCAGGAAGCTTCACCTCGACAGAGCCGAGCGCCGTTCCGGCGGCAGCTCCGGCTTCGATGACGCGATTCAGGAGGGCGGCGATGTCGGTTGCGATGACGAGCCCAAGGCAGGCGACTGCTATAAGAAGGACAACGGCTCCTGCGACGCCGAAGAGATCTTCCGTAAGGTGTCCAAGGAATGAGCCCGCGATACCACCGAGCGTCTCTGACACGATGCCAAGGAGCGCGAGCGCCGCGATAAGGATGAGACCGATTCCAAGGCCGACCAGGGGTGGAATAAACGAGCGCTTCAATATGACCATAACCCCGCCTGCAAGGATGGCGATAGGGAGGAGGTAAGCGGCAAGGCCGAGGAGTGATTTCGAGACCCCAAAGAGGGCGTCGCCTGCAAAGCCCGCACTTCCAAATCCGGCAAGCAGGAGGATGAGCCCGAGCGCGATAAGCGCAATCGCAAGCGCCCACCTGGCGACGCTTCCATCGTCGTTCTCACGCTTGCCCTTCTTGCGCTTCATCTCTTGCATTTTACCACCACTGCGTACGGATACGCCTCAGAAAGGCGCGTACTTCTTGGTTTTCCACACGTGTCTTAGGGAAGCGTGGAAGTGCGCGAGCGGTAATCAAGGTCATTTTGACAGAGGCCGGTACGCGCGTATACTTGTCCTTGACCGATATAAATTTCAAATGGACAATAAAGGACAAATGGTAGCAAAGATGTCCGATAATAAAGAAATCGGACAGATTGATTTTGAAAGAATAGTCCTAGAAAAAGGTATATTTTCTAATATTTTTGAAAAAGACATTCGTCGCGTCTATATCTACAAGAAGTCAGAAAGAATTGCTAAAGCGCTCCATCTTATCGCTCCTGCCTTCAAGGACTCGAAGGCGCTCCGTGACCGTATCCAGCGCATATCGGTCGAGATAGTTGATGCGTCCATTCTCCCACCCGGAGAGGCGAAGGACGTGTTGGCGCGTGAGCTCCTCGCGCTTTCGAGTGTGCTTTCGATGGCGAAGACCGCTGGCATGCTCTCCTCCATGAATGCCGATATCATTATGCGCGAGGCTCATAATCTCCTTGCGGAGATTGCAGGATATGAAGAGCCGCGGGTTGCGCTTCCTGACATGCCGACCATGTCGGCGCTCGCAAAATCGGTACCGTCAGCGATTTCGGAGATAAAGGTCACACGCCGCGAAGAACCTGTCACGCGCACGTCTGTCCCAGAAAGAAAGGCAAGAATCGATAAAGGACATTTTAATAATATAAAGGACAAAGGTGGGAGAAAGGAGTCGATCCTTTCGATCCTTTCATCGCGTGGTCCTTCCTATATAAAGGATATATCCACCCTTATCAGGGATGTAAGCGAGAAGACCGTCCAGCGCGAACTTCAGGCGCTTGTCTCTGAGGGGAGGGTGGTGCAGACCGGGAAACGCCGCTGGACGACCTATAGGATCGCCGATTCTTCCGGGAATGGAGATGCCGTGCCTGCCGTTGACGAAACAGCCGTAGCGGGCTAATATCCCTGTCGTGGGAATCTCTCCGAATTAGGGCGGAGCACAGGCTGTAGGTAGCCGCCGAAAGGCGTGCTGCAGACGGCCTGTTTTCTGTTCCTCTTTGGGGTCCCCATTCCGATGGGGAAGCAAGCGGCGGAAGGCGAGAGCGACGGCATTTCGCCGGAGTGAGAGCCTTCCGGCAAGCGCGTTTGGTTATCCACACGAAAAAACGGCTAAAACACAGGGCGAATCAGTATACTTCTTCGTATACCGATACGCCGGGGCGTTTTGCCGAGACGACTGCTGCATTGACATGCCTCATGAGTGCGCACCCCGGATTCCGGGGAAGGGCGCTACTCCTCTGATACATAGTCAGATGAAGATTGCATGGTCATGAACCAT
>CAZLVR010000020.1:0-11331 GCA_964563365.1 uncultured Candidatus Saccharibacteria bacterium
GGATGCTCATCAGAAGCGACCCACATCTCATCTCCGCTTTGATTCACAAACGTGACCACGGTTCCAACCGGCACTGAGAGCGTTGTCGGTTCAAACCCTTGGTCCGTGTACTTCACCGTATAGGCGGATACCGGCTGCACGGCAGCCGCGCCGTCTTTTGACGAGTCGATGAACTCAGTATCGTTTGCACCCTGCACTTCACCGATGGCCTCCGGCGCCTTCGCAGTCTGCAGAGAGAAAAACCACCATCCGAGCGCAAGAATAGCGATCGCTGCACTAATGATCCAAAGGGTTTTGGTGTTCATAGAAGTGAGAGTTTCAGGCGTATAGACGGCTAGTATAGCAATTCACCCTAGTACGGTGACGGCTTCACGCCCGCAGTACCTGCAGACATATCCGTGAACGTCACGTTCGCCGGCACAGTGAATTTCGACGCATCTGCCGCCCACGGCGTACATGAATATTTCACCTTCTGATTCGGATCATATCCCGCCTGCCCGTTTCCAGAGGCGGTAGCCGCAAGCTTAATTTTTACTCCCTGTGGATACGCATCCGTCCAGGAATAAAAATAGTCGCCATTCTTGATCATATGCGCGGCTATCTCCTTACCGTTTACAGCCGTCGTGACGTCAGAACGCATCTGCCCGTTTGAGATGAAGAGAGTCCCAGTCGACTCTCCGCCAGGGGTTGGCATCGTAACCGTACAAGTGAGCGAACCAGCAAGACCCAGAAGCGCGCCAAGCGTACCATCGCCGTTTTCAAGGGTCTGCACGTCTCCCTGTTCGTCCGCAGGTACGGGAGCCGCGTTGTGTGATGAAAGATACCACGCACCGCCACCGACAACGACGATGCCGAGAATAAGCCCGATAATCGCTTTAGTGCTCATGGATGAGAGATGGAATAAATAATACGCCCACGCCCAGCCTTACCTTTGAAAGTATACTCCTTATCGGGGCGCAAGGAACGGATCGAAATCCATATTCGCTATGGTGCGTGAGCATTATAAAACGAGTCGATTTCTAAAAAGTTGCGACGCGATGACGGATCCAACGATGATGCCGACGCCTTGGAAAAGACCGCGTATGAAGACCTGCTTCGGACGGGTCGACTCGCGTATGATCCCGAGATCGTCGCTTATATCCTTAAGCTTCTTGAGCTGCTTGGCATCAACATTTGCCGCCATATGCGGAGAATATATCAGCCGCGCGGAAGCTCCTCCGCGAGCGCTTCGACCTTCGCACGGATGAGATCACGCGCCTCCACATGAGTGATATATCCGTATCCGGGATCCGGCACTTCCCAATTCTCAAGACGCGCGAGCGATTCAAGGTACGCTGGCAGCGGACCGCCCGGCGTGGGCCCCATGAGAATCACTCGATCAGCGCGCTCGATCATGGCGGGCATGAGCTGATTGACCGTCTGTTCGCTCATATCGATCCCAACCTCGCGCATAGCAGCGATGCCGCGACCCGATGACGCGTCCTGAAGTTTCTTCCCTTCGTCTTGCGGGAGCACCTGCGTACCTGCGGTCTCGATTTCGATGTCGGGCCGGAGTACGCGCAGGAACGCCTCGGCCATCTGGCTCCGGTTTATGTTTCCTTGGCAGATAAACAGCACACGCATTCGGGAAGTGTATCAGACCTAATCGAGAAGATCTGTGTGCTCGTTCAGGTACCGCTCGAGATCGTTCAGGTTCGAGTTCATCTGGGTGCCGAGATCTCCCTCCGCCTTTGTGAGCTCCTTTCCATCGCGCGCCTTTCGAAGTGCCCGCATATGTTTCTCAAGATCCTGCCGAATAAGGCCGAACGCCTTGTGCACGGTCGCTCGGTTCGCTCTGCGGCGAGCTGCGGGCGCTCCATGGCGGGAGATGAGGAGATAGCAGGCACCGATCGCAACAAGGAGCGACGCGATGGAGACGAGAGCCATCATAAGAAGTGCACCGAGGAGTGTCACAACAACTGGTCCGATTGTGAAGAGCTTCGTGTCGAGGACTGACACGGGGACGACGACACGTTCCGTAATCGCCGTATGATTGCCTGCGCGATCGATGATTGAGAGAGAAACCGAATGAGTGCCGGACTTCTGGAACGAAAGGAGATATGGACCGGTCGCGAATGTATCAGGCGAGAGTACCGTTGGTTTCTCGTCATCAATCGCAAGTTCATAGCCCGTAATACCAGACAACGCATCGCTTGCGGTGAGCGCAAGTGACAGGGAGCGCGCAGCCTCGTCATATGCAAAGAGATGATTCTCGACGACAGGCGGCGTCGTATCAATGTGGAGGGTGTACGAACTGATCGCGCTCCAGACACCGTTCGCACGGAAACGGAGATTGAAGTACCACGTACCGTCCGAAAGGTCGTTCACCTTTTTCTCAGTAACCGATGCCTTATACGTCACTGAAGGCGTTGCTCCAGACGTCTCTGCCGCTATCACTTGCACCGCATCTGCGTTTGATGGAAGCGTCCAGCGCACGACGGGGTCAGCGTCCCTATACCATGCGGACTGATCAGGATGTGATGGTGAGAAAATCGATACTTCCGTCGACGATGGAACTACTACGGGAGTCGCAGGAACAGGGTTTGCGGGTGGTGGCACGGCCGCCGCTGCGATCGTGAACGAAGCGGGAGATGTCCGTTCAAGCACATCTGTACCGAGTCCATCATTTGCTCGAACCGCAGCGTCGGCGAGCGCGAGTGCTCCCGTTCCCGCTGCTTTTGCGCGAAACACGACAGTGAGCATGGTGCCGTCCCCTCCGGAATATCCTGGAGTCGGAAGGCCGCCGTTCCAGGTGACGAGCCCGGCGCCTGGAGTGGTCGGTTCCGCCACCCAGAGCGTGAATATAGATGATGACTTCGAGACTGATACCACATCGAGAAGGTTCGATGGGTACGTGAGCGTGCCTTCCCCCTGATTGATAGCGACACCCTGCGTATTCACCGAAACCCGTACGGTCAGCAGGTCGCCGACAGCCGCTGCGCGCGTCGGCGGCAATACACTCACTGTCGCAGCAGAGACGCTTGCCGGAAGCGCGAATACAAGGAACACGAAGAGGAGGATGTGTCTCATGTGGACGCAGTGCGGCGGCGCTTCACGATGAACCAGCCAGTCAGGAGCGTGAGCAGGATTGCGATTGCACTGAGGAGCGGCGAGATCGGCTGTGCGTTCACGGTCTTCTCGGCAGCAACGCCCGTATCGTCAAGAGCGCGTACGGTCACTGGCGTTTTCAGGCTCTGGTCACGAATAACATAGTACCGTTCGGCTGGCTGAAATGCGCCGTTACCTTCCCGAACTTCATACCGCACTCCGCGGCCTCGATCACCACCATAGAACGCAACGAAATACCTGCCTTCAAACAGAGCGGCATCCTGTCCGATGTCTGCGACAAGCGGAGACGCAGCAGGTTTCGGCGCGGCGGGCGCCTTTGCGCCATCGCGTACGGTCACCGTTGTACCCTTCGTCGACACGTCTTCCACGGTTCCGGAGCCATCGTGTCGATACGCGTTCGCACGCTCCGCTGAAACCGTATAGGCGCCTGGCTGTTCCGCATGCGCGCGTATAGTGAAAAGCGTGACGCGCGAGTTCGCGGCTATGCCGCCAGGTGCGCCTCCGGAAAACTCGATAGCGTGATCAGTCGTGACATAGGAGGGATACGTAGGCCAGAGCGAGAACGGCGAACCGGCCGCAGACACGTTGTCGACGACAACGCCGAACGGTATCTTCACTCTGCCCTCGACAACATTCACCGCGTTCGCATCAGTCGTGAGGATCACGGAAAGCGAGAAGCGATCCCCCGGCCCAGCCTCTCCCTGCACCGGTTCGACGGACACCGTCGCAGCATGCGTCGGAAACGCGATGAAGAAAAGAGTCGCTATGAGTATGCGCTTCATCATGATGGTGTGCTGCCCCAACGATACAGCAGTATGGAGAAGTCCACCGCATCGACTCGTCCGTCGTGGTTCATATCAACAGACGGATTACGGAACGGCGGCAACGTCTTCCAGAAGGCGAGCAAGATGGAGAAGTCGATCGCATTCACGCGTGCGTCACCATTGAGGTCTGCACCGCCAGGCGTCCCTGACTTTGGTCCCGATGGCGCGCTACTACCACCTCCGCCTCCTCCCCCGCCACCGCCGCCCCCAGATCCGCCCGAGCCACCACTCCCACCACCTCCGCCTGAACCTGCGTTCGGCGTTGAGAACTGACGTGTCGCGCCTGAAGAATCAGCGCCGAAGTATACGACCAGTTTGAAGTAATACGTGCCTTCGAGCGGAACGCTTGTGGTGAGCGTGGTATCGAAGTTCTGGCCCGCCTGTATGAGTTTTGCAGCAGATGCGTAATAGATGTCATCGCCGCCGCCGCAGCGGTTTGAAGGATCAGTCACAACGCACCATTCATACTGATACTCGTAGTCAGCACTTCCTTCGTTCGTAATGCGGATGTCTGCTGCAACATCTGGCACCGACGTTGTTGCCATGCCAAGGATGATGACCTGCGCCGGCGCGGTCGAGACGACGAAGAAGTCAGAGTTCGCGACTGTCTTTCCAGACTCGACGTTTGTCGATACGATCGCCTCCCACGATCCTTCAGCGGAGCTGCCTGACGTGGTGAAGGAATACTGATAGATACCGGTTGCGGTATGCGTCATTGACGCACCTGAGACCACAACGCTTCGGTTCGCATCATAGAGCGTTATGGTTGGGGCTGCGGCCGGGTCAGTGAGCGTTCCCTCATGGACGATGGTCATCGTCGCCCTATACGCCGTACCAGCAAGGACGCTCTTGGCGCCCGAGAGCTTTGTCGTCCACTCCGATCCCTGAATGGCACCTGAAGAGAGCGATGCATCCGTGAGTGTTCTCGATGCCGCACTCCACACATCCGTAGCAAGCGTTCCAAACGATGTGAGCGTGCGCGTCCCCGCTGCCCACACGTTTGTCGGGATCGACGCTATGGCCGTCGTTATTGATGCAAGGGATACGTTTGCTGATGCGACCGCTGCACCGAGAGATGTTGACGCAGTCAGTACCGTTGAGTTTGTGTTCGCGTTCACAACAGAAGCCACAGATGAGGTTGCGGTCGCAAGCGCACTGTCGGTATGACTATTGACCGCGCTTGTGATGCCAGAAGTCGCGCTGTTCGTATTTGCGTTCACGACAGCGGCCACTGAGGTTGATGCCGTCTGTACGTCAGAGAGTGTTGCGAGTGAGCCGCTTGAGAGAGCTGCTGATGTGAGCGTCCTCGCTCCGTATGACCATATATCTGCTGCCGTGATGCCTGCACCACCCGATATGAGTGAGACGGCGATATCAAGATTTGAGACGAGGTGCTTCCCGACTGAACCCGGCGTCGTGAAGGTTGATGTTGCGACATTCCATATACTTGCTGGAAGTGTTGCAAGAGATGCATTTGCGGATGCGAGCGACGCGCCAAGTGAGGTGGATGCGGTGAGTACTGCAGCATTCGTATTCGCATTAATGTTCGAAGCAAGCGACGTCGAGGCAGCGTTCGTATTTGCGTTCACAACCGCAGCGACAGACGATGACGCTGACTGTACGTCAGAGAGGGTTGCAAGTGATCCTGCAGTGAGGCCCGCACCAGTGAGCGTGCGAGTACCGTTCGTCCAGACATCAGACGCGAGCGTGCCAAACGATGTGAGTGTGCGGGTGCCTGCTGCCCATACGTTCGTCGGGATTGACGCAATTGAGGTCGCGATCGACGAGAGAGATGAGCCGAGAGAGGTCGAGGCGGTCAGTACTGTTGCATTCGTATTAGCATTTATGAAAGAGCTGAGAGACGTTGAGGCGGTAAGAACGGTGGCGTTCGTGTTTGCATTTACGCTAGCCGTTTCTGCCGTGATCGCAGAACCAAGCGAGGAGGATGCTGTTTGCACATCAGAGAGAGTTGCGAGGCTGCCGGAGGTAAGTCCTGCGCCTGTAAGCGTGCGAGTGCCGTTCGTCCAGACATCAGACGCGAGCGTGCCAAACGATGTGAGTGTGCGCGTGCCCGCTGCCCAAACGTTTGTCGGTATTGAGGCAATCGATGATGCAACCGAAGCAATGGACGCGCCAAGAGATGTGGATGCCGTAAGGACAGTCGCATTTGTGTTTGCGTTCACGAAGGAACCAAGAGAGGTGGACGCTGCAAGAACGATAGCGTTCGTATTCCCATTCACAACCGACGCGACAGACGACGTAGCTGTCGCAAGCGCACTGTCTGTATGACTGTTGACCGCGCTTGTGATACCGGAGGTTGCGCTGTTCGTATTTGCGTTCACGACAGCGGCAACTGAGGTGGATGCTGTCTGAACATCAGAGAGTGTTGCGAGCGAGCCGCTTGAGAGAGCTGCGGCGGTGAGGGTGCGAGTGCCATACGTCCATATGTCAGCAGCGGTTATTCCTGCCCCACCTGAGACCGCAGACACGGCAATGTCGAGGTTCGTCACGAGATGCTTCCCGACTGAACCCGGCGTCGTGAAGGTTGATGTTGCAACATTCCATACCGCTGCTGGGAGTCCGCCGACAGATGACGCAAGCGATGAGATCGATGCACCGAGAGATGTTGAAGCGGTCAGAACAGCAGAGTTTGTGTTTGCGTTTACGAAGGAACCAAGCGATGAAGATGCTGCGAGTAACGTCGTATTCGTATTTGCATTCACGACTGCCGCAACAGAGGTGGACGCCGACTGAACATCAGACAGAGTTGCAAGACTGCCAGACGTGAGTCCCGCACCCGTGAGCGTCCTCGTACCACTTGTCCATACGTCCGCCGCGAGTGTACCGAAAGTTGTGAGAGTTCTCGTCCCTGCTGCCCACACATTCGTCGGAATAGATGCGATAGACGAGATGATGGATGCGATCGAAGTCCCGAGAGACGAGAGGGATGAGCCAAGAGACGTTGATGCCGTAAGAACGGTCGCATTTGTGTTTGCGTTCACGACCGCAGCGAGCGAGGTCGATGCGGACGCGATAGTCGCATCTGCGGAGGAGGTCGCGACAACGAAGGTGCGATCCTGCTTCACGAGATCTCCCGTTATCGCTGAGCCACAGGCCATCTGTGCTGGGAACGTCCCCTGGGTGGTCGTCGAATAGCTGTAGTGGTACCACCCATTACTATCCGCCGTCATCGACGCTGCGTTTACTTCAACGGAGCCTGATGGTCCCCAGATCGAGACGGTGCAGTTGGCTGTTGTGGTCGCGACATAGTCGTCGTCATAGACGAAGTCTCCGATCGTGATTGATTGCCCTGGCGCATACGTCGAATATCCGGCGTACGCGAACGGCGCCGCGAGGAATCCCGCGACAATAAGCGCAATAAGCGCGAATGGTGAGTTATTTCTTCTTCGAAGCGTCATCACTGCCAAATGCACCGCGGAGCGTGCGTATTGCCTTCACAAGGCTCTCTGCAAGCTGCGGAATCTTCGTCGAGCCGAACAAGACGAGGAGCACAACGGCAATGATGATGAGTTCTTTCGTTCCGATGCCAAACATAGGTAAAAGTGGTTATGGATAGCAGATCATACGGCCACGGGCGCCGGTACGACCTGACGTTTCCCCTCGCGTGCGAGGAGAAGCGTCAGCTCATACATGCCGATAAGCGGGACTGACATAATGATAAGCGATAGCCCGTCGGTTGGCGGCAGGAGCGCAACCACGATCACGGTCCCTGCGATCGCAAACCGTCGTCCTTCCGCAAGTGCCCTTCGGGACAGGGCCCCGAAGCGCATAAGAACGGAGAGGAAGAGCGGATATTCGAAGAGAACACCAAGAAGCGCCGCGGTGACAAGCGATTCTGATATGAACAGGTCAATATCCCAGACATTCGCAAGTCCCAAGGATGCATTCACTGCAGACACCGCCCAGGCAGCGTAGTAGAGAACCGCAGCTCCGTACGCAAATCCAACCACGAAGAGAATCACCGCAAGAAGAAGGTACCCGCGGAACGCTGCACGCTCTCGCTTCGTGAACGCGCTTGCAAGGAATTCGTAGATTTCAGCGATCACAAGCGGAAGAGAGAATGTCACTGCGAAGAAGAGTCCGACATCAAACGAGGTTGAAAGAAGCTGGAATGGCGACAAGACCGCATACTGCACGCTATCGAACGCAAGAACGGTGACGAGAGTCTTAATGATGTAGGGAGACGCAAAGAATCCCGCAGCAAACAGAAGGACGAAGAAGACCGCCGTGAAGACAAGACGACGGCGTGCCTCTTCGAGGTATGGGAGGTAATCCTGCATGAATTCCTTTAGGTCGTCCATATCAGTCGTTGATGATGAAGATGTCTTCCCCGCCAGTCTGCCCCGCTATCTCATTCACCGGGAACTGTCCGCCTGACGCCTCAACAAGCACATCCGTAGGGGTGCCAAGGGTGCCAAGCGGGAGCTCCACGATGAAGTCCTGCCCTTCGCCCTCATTGAAGTTGATATCGTCGAGAGCCATAGCGTCATTCAGGGGTGGTGGTCGACAGATCAGTTGCCGGGACTGGTTCAGGAACTGTCGGAGTGGTCGTCGACATACTCCCCGTATCTATTGGGGTCGTCGTCGCTTCAGGAACGATCGGTGCAGGTTCAATCACTTCAGGGAGAGCAGGAGTTGAGGTGCTCTCCCCGAGAACCTGCCCACCCGTATCAACCGGCACTTCAGGTGTCGTGGTTGCTGTCGACGATGCAGCTTCCTCTGCCGCCTGGTCGCGGAAGAACTGTGTATCAGCTTCTTGGTCGTTATTTACCGGAACCGGCGCATCTTCAATTGGTGCCGGATCGCTCGGAGTAAGGGTTCCTGATGCACGTGCTGCGTCCCGCGCAAGCTCCTCCTTGTAAAGCGCTACCGCATCATGCGTCGACTCGGGATCTTGCTCGTAGAGCGCTTTTCCGAGTTCCTCCGGCGTCTCGAACTGATAGACCACCGGCCCGTATTTGACGTACTGAGCCTGTAGCATTGCGGTAGCGAAATCGGTTCCCTCCGGCGCGCAGAGAATGAGATCTGCTTCTGCATAGTCGCCGCTTTCGGCAACGACCGCGAGCTTCGAGTCGTCTGGAACCTTCATGCCTTTGACGAGGGTGATCATACGCTAGTCCTGGGTGAGAAGAGCACGCACCTTGATGTTGTCAGCCAAGGAGGCGGGAGTGAACCGGATATAGGTCGTCTCGTTCGTCTTATCAGAGGTATCGTAGCTTCCCCACGTCGATCCGCCGTCGGTCGACTTTTCCCAGGTTCCGGCACGCGTCGTCGAATCGTCCGACCCGAGCGAGCCTCCAGTAACTGCGTCGAAGAGCTCGATCCGGAGCTGCGGCACCGTCCCGCCGAAAGCGGTCGAGAAGCGCCATGCGAAACGCTTCGCTGAGGTCGAGGAGAAGGCGACCGACGGCTGATAGTGACTATCAGTTGTCGTATCCTCGTAGATCACGCCAACCGTCGATATGCGCGCCGGTATCATCAATGTGCCAATGGTTCTGAATTCTACGCGCACCTGTATTTGGCTCGCTCCATCGATAGAGATAAGGCCGGTGGAGTCGAGCGCAGTCCAGGAACCGGTATCGTCAGATATGCCTGTCGTCCGGTACGAGAGACGGAACGGTTCGGTATTAAGGCCGTGATTCTTTCCCGTCGCCCCGCCGATGACCTGTTGCGCAGTCGCGTAGATGTTCGTGAACTTTGTTGCACTATCGATGGTCATAGCGGGTAGTAAGAGCACGCAGCCGGTGGTCGACGTATATTCCCAATCCGCGCCAATCGGTAGCGCATAGACGCGGTTTAAAATAGCGGTCGTACCAATGGTCGCAATATAGAGGAGGCCGCCTTCCGCCCAGACGCTGTACGCAGCACCCGAGAGGGACGGAACCGGAGTAGTCGTTGCATCGGCGGCGCTTTGATCGATCTGGCGCGTATCGTTCCCCCACACGCGATCCCACTGTCCCGCGTCCGTTCGGTATTGGGTGATATAGCTCCTGAACGGCGAAGTCGTGGAGTTGTTCGTGATAACGAGCTTATCAATCAACGAGACACCTTCCACGCTCGAAAGGTTCGCGCCGGCCGCAAACGTGTTCGCACTCCCCGGCGGGACTTCTGTCGCGTTCGTGCCGCCAGAGAGCCACGTCGTCGAACCCGTCGTTATGCCGGATGTCGGCGCCGCATATACGCGCGTCGTCGTCGTGAAGTAGATGGTCTCTACGCCCGAATGCGGACCATGCGAAAGGGTAGCGATACGGCCGTTATTGTTCTGACCGGTTGTGCCCGTCACCGCGCCGCCAGAGCCGGTCTTGAACTGAAAGGCGGTCGTATCCTTCCCCGAAGAGAGCGTGAGCGCCGCACGGATGTTGTATTTGAAGACAACGGGGTTCGCGAGCGTATCAAGCACATACACCATATGGCTCGTCGGACTCGTGCGAGTAGAGATTGCCATACCGAACGAGACGGTATTCGTCACGGTCGCCGCGTCCGCGAGCCAGTAACATGCACGGATGTTATCGGTTGAGACTGCAGCCGGCACGGTACCTCCCACGTTCGAGAAAGCGCTGAAGGACAACCCCTTCATGACATATAATCCGCCGTTCGTCGTGGTCGCGTTCGTTATGGCCATGACGCAGCGTAGATCCTCTATTACATATGCGGTTCCGGAAGAGATGGTCCCTGCCGACTGCGTAAGGGTTATCGAGGTGTCAGACCCAATCGCGGAGATCTCATACCACGTTGTTATCTGCGACGGGTCCGTCGAGCCAAAGCCGATACGGTTCCCCACGCACACCTTGTTCGTCGAGAACAGAGTACTGGTGCCGGTCACTGCCGTGCCTGAGACGGCGACCGTCCCAGTCGTTTCGGCGTCATACGTCATGCGGAAACCGCGTATGGTCTGGTTCGTTGCAGTAGGGAACGTGACCGTAACGAATCCCTGCCAAGAGAACGCTGAAGTGCGCCGGTTGAACGTGTAGGCATTTATACGCCTCGTCGCTGCGGTCGCTGCGCCGTCGGCGAAGAACACCCAGTCTATTTCCCCCGCTGTATTATTCTGCCAGCGCATGGCCCACGGGAACATGGACGCGACGGACGTCGACTGCTCGGTCGGGCGCGCAACCGCCACAGGAATAGGGCCGGCGAATCCAGCTTCGCCGGAGCCGGAGAACTGGGCCATCAGCGGGCCGAGACCGAGCTTCGTCGAGTCATACGAATCGATCGTATAGCGATAGGTCGACTGAGAGCCGAGACGGATGACTTGTGCGCGCGTAGCCATAAGTGGATGCAAGAGTCTAGACTTCTAAATAATCAATATTAATCTGCACATTCCCGGTGCCCGATATGTTGCAATAGAGTGCTTCGTTTACGCCGCCCTCCACGTAGT
>CAZLVR010000021.1:0-11229 GCA_964563365.1 uncultured Candidatus Saccharibacteria bacterium
AAAACGCGCAGCTCCTCATCCGTGCGGGCTATGTCCATAAAGAAATGGCGGGCGTCTATTCGTACCTCCCGCTTGGGTACCGCACACTAGAGAACATCGTCTCCGTTATTCGCGAAGAGATGAATGCTGTTGGTGGACAGGAACTCGTCATGACAGCGCTCCAGGACAAAGAGCTGTGGAGCCGCACGGATCGTTGGGATGATGAGAAAGTCGACAACTGGTTCAAGACTGAGTTTAAGAGTGGCGGCGAGACCGGACTCGCAATCACGCATGAGGAGCCGCTCACGCGCATCATGACGGACCACATCTCCTCATACCGCGATCTTCCGGTAAAGGCGTATCAGTTCCAGAACAAGTTCCGGAACGAAATGCGCGCGAAGTCCGGCATCATGCGCGGGAAGGAGTTTCTCATGAAGGACCTCTATACCTTCTCGAAGGATGATGCTGAGCATGCGCGTGAGTATGCCGAGGTGCGCGAAGCATATATACGAGTCTTTGATCGACTCGGCCTCGGCGCACTCACGTATGTTACGTTCGCGTCCGGTGGAATCTTCAGCGATTTCTCCGAGGAGTTCCAGACGGTATCTGATGCAGGCGAGGACCTCATCTATGTTCATGAAGGAAAGCGTATTGCCGTGAACAAGGAGGTCTATACCGACGAGAACCTCGCAAAGCTTGGTTTGAACAAGGATGAGCTCGTCGAGAAGAAAGCGATCGAGGTAGGGAACATCTTCACGCTCGGCACCCGTTTCTCAGAGCCACTTGGCCTTACATACACCGCTGAGGACGGCACGAAGAAGCCGGTCGTTATGGGCTCCTATGGCATCGGACCAACACGCGTCATGGGTACTATCGTCGAGACTCTCTCGGATGAGAAGGGCATCGTCTGGCCGGAATCAGTCGCGCCGTATCGCTTCCACCTCCTGAACCTCCGTACGGATGATTCATCATTTGCCGATGCGCTCTACCAGGATCTGCGGAAGAAGGGGGATGTCGTTCTGTACGACGATCGCGACGCGCGTGCGGGAGAGAAGTTCGCGGATGCCGATCTTATCGGCATCCCGTGGCGCGTCGTTGTGGGGAAGGAGACGGTCGCGTCGGGAGCTGTCGAGCTCGTCAATCGTGCAACCGGCGAGATGAAGAAGATCTCCCGTGAGGAGCTTCTCTCGATGTAGACCATGGCGGAGAAAAAACGCATCAGCAAGAGTTCTCTCTTCTCGAGCGATATCGGCATCGATCTCGGGACGGGGAACACGCTCGTCTATATCCGCGGCAAGGGCGTCGTCATCGCGGAGCCGTCGGTCGTGACCGTAAACGACAAGACGGGCCAGGTGGTCGCTATCGGCCGCGAGGCGAAGATCATGCTCGGCAAGACGCCGCCACATGTGCGCGCGGTGCGCCCTTTGTCCCATGGCGTCATTTCTGACTTTGAGGTGACCGAGGAATTGCTCGCGTATTTCATACGAAAGGCACACGGAGAGAAGACGCGGCTCTTCGGCCCTCGGGTCGTGGTCGGCGTTCCGACCGGCGTCACGAATGTGGAATCCCGCGCAGTGCGGGATGCAGCACTTGCCGCCGGAGCGCGTGAAGTGTTTATCGTCGAGGAACCAATGGCTGGGGCGATCGGCGCGAAGCTTCCGGTGAATGAGCCGGTCGGTACCATGGTGCTCGACATTGGCGCAGGAACGACCGATATCTCGGTGATTTCCTTAGGCGGCACGGTCGCGTCGAAGTCCTCGCATGTCGCGGGAGACCGCTTCAACGAGAACATCATCGACTACGTCCGGAGCGAGTTCCAGCTTGCGATCGGCGACAAGACCGCCGAGGACATAAAGATAGAGATCGGCGCGGTGCTTCCTTTGAAAGAAGGCCTTTCAAAAGCAGTGCGCGGCCGCGATCTTGCGACCGGGCTTCCGCGCGAAATTACCATGACGGACGCCCACGTGCGCGAGGCGCTCCAGCCATCCCTCGATAAACTTCTCGAGGCGATGAAGGAGGTCATCGAATCGACGCCGCCCGAGCTCCTTTCTGACGTGCTTGAGCGTGGCGTGACGGTATTCGGTGGCGGCGCGCTCCTGCGGGGCCTCCCGGAATTGCTTTCGAAGATGCTTGGCGTTCCAGTCTACGTCGCATCGGACCCGCTTACGGCGGTCGTGCGCGGCACCGGCATCATCACCGAAGACCCGCGCATCTGGGGAAATATCTTCATCAATGAGGACGCAATTCTCTCGCAGACCTAAGTTCCTCTCGCCAGGACGAAGCATCGCGCTCGCGCTTCTTGGAGCCGTCCTCTTCGTCGCGCTCCTACTCCGCTTTTTCTTCCCGGGCGTCCTTGTGTCGCTCTCCTCACCCCTCTTCTCGTTCGGGACCGCAGCCTCTTCATACATTGCGCTACCGGGAAATGCGAAGACGCAGGCTGAAGAGATAGAGCGGCTTCGGAAGGAAAACGCGACGTTAGCTGAACAGAACGCGACGCTCGCAGCGCGTCTAAAGGATCTCCATGCGGCAAGCGGAGAGGCGGGAATTGTCGCGGGGGTTCTTGCCGGTCCGCCGCAGTCTCCGTATGACGCACTCATTGTCGGCGCCGGAGAGAAGGATGGCGTCCATACCGGCATGCGGGTACTTTCCGGTGGGGTGCCGGTAGGAACTGTCGAAAGCGCCGCACCCCAGAGCTCACGGGTCGCCCTCTATTCTGCCCCAGGAGCGGAAACTCTAGGCTGGGCAGGGGACAAGCGCATCACCCTTGTCCTTCACGGCGAGGGCGGCGGCGCGTTCTCGGCAGATATTTCAAAGGATGCGGGTATCACAGAAGGCGCGCTCGTCTATCTTCCCGGTCCTGGCGCGCTCCCTGTCGGAACTGTCGTGAAAGTTGAGACAGATCCATCGTCGCCGCGCGCGACGCTCCGCATACGCCCGGCAGCAAATCCGTTCTCCATGACTGCGGTTGAGATAACGTCCGCGCCACTATGATCCGGGCTATCTTTATCCTCGCTTCCGTCCTCTCTATCTTCTTCTTTCCGTATCCTGCGACGCTGCTTCTCTCATTCCTTGCGTCTCTGTTCCTTCCGGTCATTGGCGTCGCGACGGGTGCGCTTGTCGAGATCATCTATGCGACCCCGCAGGCGACCTCCTATCCGATCGGCCTTCTTCTTGGCGCCGCCGCATCCGCAGCCGCACTCCTTATCCGCCGCTTCGTAAAAGCGCGCGTTGCGCTCTCCTAGATATGCTGTTTGGCCGAAGGAGAAAGGTACGTGAAATTGATCCGGAAGATATCTTCCTCGATTCTTCGAACCTGCCCGGGTACGACTCAGCGCGGCTTGAAGGAAAGCTTGAACGCCCTGTGTCTCGTCTTTCGTTTATCGGGTTCGCGCTCGCGATGCTGCTTGTCTTTGGCGGTCTTCTCGCGCAGGCGGCGAACCTCGAGCTCGTGAAAGGAGAGACCTACGCGACCCAGAGCGAGAAGAACCGACTTCGGCCCGAGCTTATTTTCGCCGAGCGCGGCGCTATCACGGACCGAAATGGCACCCCGCTTGCCTGGAACGAAGAGGGGGAAGACGGCTACCCCATACGCACGTACCTCATGCCCGGGTTCTCCCACGTACTCGGCTACGTGTCATATCCCGAGAAGGATTCGTCCGGCCATTACTACGAGACGGAAATCGAGGGTGTCGCCGGTGTCGAAGCGGCGTTCGATGAATCACTTGCCGGAGCAAACGGGAAAAAACTCATCGAAGAGGATGCGAAGGGGAACATCCAGTCAGAAGGGAGCATTCTTCCCCCGATCCCGGGGAAGACGCTTACGCTCGCGCTCGATGCCCGCGCGCAGAAAGCCTTTGCGAGCGCGGTGTCGGAACTTGCCGAGCGCATCCCGTTTATGGGCGGCGCAGGCATCCTTATGGATGTCGAGACGGGAGAGATTCATGCGCTCGTCTCGTATCCCGAATATGACTCGAACGTGCTCTCTTCCGGTACGCCATCAAGCGTGATTGCCGGGTATCAGACGGACAACCGCCGCCCATATCTTGATCGCGCGGTCTCAGGCCTGTATACGCCCGGCTCTATCGTCAAACCGATCGAAGCGGCAGGAGTGCTCACTGACGGGATCATTTCGCCGGAGAAGACTATCTTCTCGTCAGGCTCGATATCCGTTCCGAATCCCTATGACCCGGCTCATCCAACCATTTTCAAAGATTGGAAAGCGCTCGGGGCGATGGATGTACGCGGTGCGATCGCGTACTCCTCTGACGTCTACTTCTACACGGTGGGCGGCGGTTTCGGCGGACAGAAGGGGCTTGGCATTGACCGGCTTGCATACTGGTATCGTCTCTTCGGATACACGACACCGACCGGTATCGAGCTTTCCCGCGAAGCGACCGGATTCGTTCCGACTCCTGCATGGAAGAAAGAGACCCTCGATGAGGATTGGCGCATTGGCGACACATATCACACTGCAATCGGGCAATATGCGATGCAGATAACGCCGCTTGAGGCCGTGCGTTCTATCGCTGCGATCGCGAACGGCGGAAAGCTCGTGAAGCCGACGATCATCGCCGGGCAGCCGCCTGTGGGTGAGTCGATCGCCGTCTCGCAGGATGCGCTCCAGATCGTGCGCGAAGGCATGCGTAAGGGGGCGACCGAAGGTACGTCAGTCGGCCTGAATGACCTTTCCTTCGTGCATCTTGCGGGGAAGACCGGCACCGCGCAGCTCGGCTTCCATAACGAGTACTACAACTCCTGGGCGGTTGGCTTCTTTCCGTACGAGCATCCAAAATACGCGTATGCGGTTGTGATGGAACGGGGGCCGGCAGGGAACGCGGTCGGCGGCATCTACGTCATGCATCAGTTCCTTTCGGCGCTTCATGCTTCGGCGCCTGAATACTTCACGAACGACTGATTTGACGGGATATCACCCGCCCGTACAATAGGGCCACACCTTTTATAGTTACTTTCACACGATGACCGACCAGGAGACCGTTCTTTCGCAAGAGAAGTTCGACGAGCTTGCGAAAGAGCTCGAGTATTTGAAGACCGTGCGCCGTTCAGAGATTGCGAAGAACCTCGAGTACGCCCGCTCGCTCGGCGACCTGTCCGAGAACGCGGAGTATCAGGAAGCGCGCGAACTTCAGGCGGCGACCGAGGAGCGCATCCGGAAGCTCGAGGAATTGGTGAAGCATGCCACCATCGTCACCGATGGGAAGAAGAAGGACGTCGTCGGCTTCGGTTCGATCGTCACTATCA
This sequence comes from uncultured Candidatus Saccharibacteria bacterium, assembly GCA_964563365.1. Lineage (GTDB taxonomy): Bacteria > Patescibacteriota > Minisyncoccia > Phycocordibacterales > Phycocordibacteraceae > C7867-001. Next base: position 5,239 of record CAZLVR010000021.1, read on the forward strand.
AGAAAGAAAGCGGCGACGCGCACGAGTACAAGATCGTCGGCAGCGAGGAAGCAGACATGCGGGAGCGCAAGCTCTCCCATGTCTCGCCGCTCGGCGCTGCCCTCATGGGTAAGAAGAAAGGGGACACCTTCACCTTTGAGACGCCGAACGGGAAACAAACCTATACGGTACAGAAAGTTGCGTAGAGAAAGATAAGAGACGGCCCGGTCCTACGATAGGTCCGGGCCGTTCATCTTTGTGTCAGTTGCGTCGTCCGAGCGACACGATGAGCGAGACGACGAAGAGCACAATGAAGATAAAGAACAACAGTTGTGCGATGCCCATCATGACACTGGCGAATCCGCCGAAGCCGAGGATTGCTGCAATGATGGCAAAAGCAAAGAAAACCAATGCCCAACTGAACATATCACCCTCCAATCTAGTCGGTATATGACAGCAAAGCTTCGTATGAAGCCGTAACGTGACTATGCGATAGGCGAAACACTAACGCAAGCGCACCGGTATCCTTCATGTTAGGATGCCCATATGTTTTGGGCTGATCGGATCGTTGAAGAAATTCGCACAACCCGCGGAGCTACAGCGGCGGGTCGCCCCCTCGTTATCCGGGATGAGAAGACCCTCTCCGGGCGCGTCCACATAGGGTCGATGCGCGGGCTCGCCATCCACGGCCTCGTCTCCGAGGTCCTTTCCGAGTACGGTGTCGATAATGAGTTCCTCTGGGAGCATAACGACTTCGATCCGTTCGATACTGTCCCTGGATATCTTGACCAGGAAAAATTTAAGGAGCATCTCGGCAAGCCTCTTTACCTCGTTCCGTCCCCTGAACCAGGGTTCCTGAACTACGCAGAATATTTCGGTGCAGAGTTCGAGGCGGTCCACCGGAAGTTCGGCGTCACTCCGCGCTACTATCGCGCGTACGCTGACCTCTACAAGGCAGGGAAGATGGATGCGCAGATGCGCATCGCCCTTGAACGCGTCGCGGATGTCCGCCGCATTTTGAAAGACGTCTCGGGTTCAGTAAAGGATGAGACCTGGCTTCCGATCTCGGTCGTCTGTGAATCCTGCAACAAGATGATGACCACGCGTGCGCACGACTTCGACGGCGAGACGGTCGCCTACTCCTGCGAGCGTTCTCCTGACGACACGGTGCCGTGTGGCCACACCGGACGCCGTTCACCGTTCTCAGGCGGTGCGAAACTCTTCTGGAAAGTCGACTGGGCCGCGAAATGGGTCGCGATGCAGGTAGATGTTGAGGGTGGTGGGAAGGATCACTCCACGAAAGGCGGCGCGCGCGATGTGGCAAATCATATGGCGAAAGAGCTCTTCGGGTATGAATCGCCGTTCGATATCCCGTACGAGTTCTTCCTCGTCGGCGGCAAAAAGATGTCGTCCTCAAAAGGACGCGGCTCCTCAGCGAAAGACATGGCGGATCTCTTTCCGGCGGAAGTCTTCCGTCTCGTACTCCTTGGGAAAGAATATTCGCAGCAGATAGACGTGGACCCCTCGGGCGACTCCATTCCGCGCATGTACGATTGGTATGACGAGATAGCGGAGAAGCATCGTCAGGGTATCGCGGACGACTTTACGCGCCTCTATGCGCTCTGCCAGAAGCCGGAGAATCAGGCGACCATACCGTCGCCCTGGCAGATGCGCTTCTCCGAAGTGTCATTCATGGTGCAGATGCCGCATCTCGATCTTGCGAAAGAAGCGGAAGCGGCAAAGGGTTCTCCGTTGACCGCGGACGAGCGCCTCGCGCTCACCGAGCGCGCGGCATACGCGCGGTTCTGGCTTACCTCCTACGCGCCGGAGAAATACGTATATAAGCTCCAGGAGACGATGCCCGGCGCAGAGCTGACCGACGCGCAGAAAAAGGCGCTCGGCATGCTTCGGGATTTTATGCAGGAAGGAGAGAAAAGCGGAGAAGAGATTCACGGGAAACTTCATGGGCTAAAAACTGAAGCTCCTATCGCTCCAAAGGAACTCTTCCAAGCCATCTACCGTATCTTCTTGAATCGCTCCGACGGTCCGAAGGCGGGGTGGTTCCTTAGCGGCCTGCCGCGCGACTTCGTCGTTACCCGCCTGACGGAGGCGGCGGGATAAGAAAAAGGCGGTCCCGAAGGACCGCCTCGTATGAAGGTACAGAGGGGATCTGGATGTTACGCTGCTGCTTGCTTCTGCCGCTCCAGTTGCGTGCGGAGCAAATGACGTGGGATTTCCCGGATCGCGATTCCGAACTGCCGGCGGATGCGCTGCGTCGGATGCGCCCGAACCGCGACTGCTTGTCTGCACGCGCGTGCCCATTCGGGAAGCGGGAGTTGGCGATCATCTGCGTCGCGGTCCGGATCGACGATCCGAAGGTGACGGCTCGGGAAAAGGGCATTCTTGGGCGCTGTGAAGATGGCAACCCACTCGCTCCGCGCCCTGAAATTCTCACTTCCGTTGACCTTCACCACCTCCACGTTTTCGAGCGTCGAGAGGATGCTGAGCGCTTCGCATGCAAGCGAGTCGCCGATGCATGCCACATAGGTCGTCATATAGGATTCCCCAATTTTATACGGCGTAGGCAAGCCGTTGCTGCGTCATTCTTACGCGCCTATACGTAAGCGAGAGCCCCGAGTCCGTTTCCGGTCGGGGCTCTCGCTTGAATTTTCTCGTCTGACTAGCTAGGAGAAACCTCAAGCGAACCCCCGACCTCCGTAAGGAGGACGACGGTAATGATGCGCTTGAGGAAATGGGAATTCATGAACCTCATGAGCCTAGCGCGGTACGGATGAACCGTCAAACTCGTTATCCCCGCTATCCACACACCTTAGTGGAGGTTGGTGGGGGAGAGTGTCATATACTTAGCAACTAGTGGGATGAAGTGGGATTTCAGAAATCCCCCTCGGCCTCGCCACCGCCCACCTCCACCGCCGTCTTTCTACTCTTCTTAAGACAGGCGACTAGCGGTGGCGAGGCCGGAGGAGATTTCTGACCCTTCACCCCTGAACCTATGTCCACCTCCACCCGCCACCTCACCAGTTTGAAGAAGATGCGGACTGCATGCATGCGGGCAGTTTCGTGCTCTCAGTGCTGTGGTTCATGCAATGGGAGGGCCTGGAGGACGCGGCAGCCGGCGCTTTCACCACTCCGTGTCATTCCGCGCGCCTTGGTTTCCCTATAAGTATGTTCATCGGGGAATATCGCCACACGTTCGATGCAAAGAACCGGATCTCGCTTCCGGCGAAGTTCCGGAAGGAGCTCGGGACGTCCGTCATCGTGACGCGCGGCCTTGATAAGTGTTTGTTCATATACCCGAAGTCGGCCTGGAAAAAGCAGGCCGAGGAGATCGCGAAGCATTCGACCGGTGGTGCTGCCGGCCGGGGACTTGCGCGCCTCATGCTTGCGGGCGCTTCCGAGGCGGATGTCGATTCTGCGGGCCGCATCCTCGTGCCGGACTACCTCCGCTCGTTCGCGGCCGTGAAGGATAAGGCGGTTATTGCGGGCGTCTCGAATCGCGTCGAGCTTTGGGATGAGGAAGCGTGGGCTGCGTACACGGCGTCCATCGAGAAGGAGGCAGACAATTTCGCCGAGAAGCTCGCTGCATAGTATGGAAAACGGACACCAAAGCGTACTCCTCGAGGAAGCTATCGACGCGCTTCGTGTCGCGCCGGGAGATGTGGTCGTTGACGCAACTGTCGGTGGGGCAGGGCACTTCTCCGCGCTTCTTGAGCGACTCGACGGGAACGGTGTTCTTATCGGCATCGATGCGGACGAGGACGCAATTACGCGTGGGGAAGCAGCGGCAAAGAGCGCACGAGCATCGATACATCTCGTAAACGACAACTTTCGCAACCTTGATGCCATTCTCTCGTCTCTTGGCGTCCCTTCTATCGACAAGGCGCTCTTTGATCTTGGCTGGAGTTCCTATCATCTTTCTGCCGGCCGCGGGTTCTCGTTCCGTGCCGATGAGCCGCTCCACATGACGTACGGTGCGCCCGAGAAAGGGAAGACCGCTGCTGACATGCTGAACCTTGCAAGCGAGGAAGCGCTCACCGATCTTCTCTTCACGCTCGGCGAGGAGCGCTTCGCGCGCCATATTGCCCGTGGCATCGTCCACGCACGCGCGGAGAAGCCGCTTAGGACGACGGGAGAGCTCGTTGCAGTCATCGAGGCGTCTGTGCCGGGGTGGTACAAGCATCGCCGCATACACCCGGCCACGAAGACGTTCCAGGCGCTTCGCATCGCCGTGAACGACGAACTCGGCGCAATTCGCGACGGCCTCGCGGTGGCGCTCAATCGTCTCTCGCCCATGGGTCGTATCGCTGTCATCACATTCCATTCCATCGAGGATCGTATCGTGAAGACGATGCTCCGCGATGCTGCACACGAAGGTCTCGGAACGCTCGTTACGAAGAAGCCGATCGTGCCGTCATCCGCGGAGACAAAACAGAATCCGCGGGCACGGAGCGCGAAACTCCGCGTGTTCGAGAAGGGAGGCGCGCGCCCGACGGTTGCGGATTCGTTACCGATATATACCTATGCGTAGTCGTACCAAAGCACTCGCGCTCCCGGCGCCCCGGAAGATGATCCCGCTCCTCGCGCTCTCCTGCGCTGTGGTGTTCCTCACGTACCTTGCGCTTGTTGCTGCGACCGTCTATTTCGCAAGCGCACAGACGAATCTTGCCCTCTCGATACGCGATTCCGAATCACGCATCGGAAACCTCGAGACTACCTACTACGAGGCGATAGGGAGGATCTCTTCAGCCGATGTGTCGGCGCTCGGATATGAGGCTCCATCAAAGGCGCAGTACGTTTCTGCTGCAGGCCAGCCGACTGTCACCTTCGCGGACGGCGCGACGCGCACGCGATAGCGTATTCTATGCGCTCCGCGCTTCGCTTCCGTCTTCGTCTCTTCACCGTCGTCATTATCTTCTTCGCGCTCGTCATCGCGATACGCCTCTATTTCGTCCAGGTTGTTCATGGCGCGGACTTTGCGCTTAAGGCTGAGCATCAGTACACCTCGGCGAGCCAAGCGCTCTATGACCGAGGTGCGATCTATTTCACCCGCAAAGACGGAACACTTCTCTCCGCTGCAGGGCTCTCGACCGGCTTCCGTCTTGCAATCGATCCGGAACGCGTGAAGGATGCCGATGCAACCTATACCGCCCTGAACGCAGTCGTTCCGATTGATGCGGAGGAATTCCATGAGAGCGTAGCAAAGACAGACGATCCGTATGAAGTCATTGAGGATCGCATCTCGGAAGAGGCGGGGAGGACGATAAGTGATCTTGAGATGCCGGGAGTCATTGTGGAGCGTGAACGCTGGCGAAACTATCCGGCCGATGAGAATGGTGCGCAGTCGATCGGATTTGTCGCGTATGACGATACCGGCACCCGGATTACCGGCCGCTACGGGCTTGAGCGGTACTATGACGACGTGCTTGCGCGCGATAACGCGGGTCTTTTCGGGAACTTCTTCGCGGAGCTGTTTGCGAACGTGGGCGACGCGGTCACCGACCCGCGCCATGCAAAGGAGGGCGATGTGGTCACGACCATCGAGCCGGTTGTAGAGGAGAAACTGCAACAGATACTCGCGGAGACGCATGCCCGCTACGCATCGCTTGAGACCTCGGGAATCGTCATGGATCCAAAGACGGGGGAGATCATCGCGCTCGCAAGTGTGCCGTCATACGACCCGAATGACTTCCACGGCGTCGACGTCGCGCGTTTCAATAACCCGCTCGTCGAGCATCAGTACGAGTTCGGTTCCATCATGAAGCCCTTAACCATGGCTGCAGGGCTCGATGCGGGCGTCATACGCCCTGACTCGACCTATAACGACACTGGCTGCTTCACGGTGAATACGGCGAAGATTTGCAACTATGACCATAAGGCGCGCGGTCCCGCCACCCCCATGCAGGAGGTGCTCTCGCAGTCGCTGAACGTCGGCGCATCCTATATTGCGACCCGCCTCGGCCATGAGCGGTTCCGTTCATACTTCACCGGTCT
>CAZLVR010000022.1:0-10600 GCA_964563365.1 uncultured Candidatus Saccharibacteria bacterium
AGGGAGGAACCTGATGAGACGTGCATTCATCATAGCGTTCGCGCTCGCAGCGTTCGGGCTCGCGGGGACGGCGAACGCGCAGGAAGCTCTTTCTTTCACCACAGACCGCGGCGGGTTCGCGCTTCTCAGAAACGAGCGTCCGCTGCCGCTTCGCTATGAGCCGCAGCAGGGACGGTTCGCGGCGTTCGCGCCCGACTACATCCGTTCCGAGACCGGGGAGGGGGTTATCCTCTTTGCTCCGGTCACGAATCCGGGTAGCCAGATAACGGTTAGCATCTGGCAGATCCATACGGAGTGGCCGGAAGCGTTTCGGCGCCCCTTCGGCTATAAGAACGGGAATGCCTATGGCGTTTCGGTCGCGTTCCATTGGTGAGAATGGGTACGGGCGGGCGGCTCCTCGAGCCTCCCGCCTCCTTGTTTGACAGGCCCCCTCTGCGCTGCTAGTATGCCGGAACGCCCTCAGCGGCATTTTTTAATGCCCAGCGAGTGAGGATAACCCCGGGGTCTTCCCGACGGTTCCCGAGCGAGCAGCGGGGGCGTACCTATACACCCTCATGGCTAAACGCTCACAGCTCGCGCGCCTCGCTAAGCGAGAGAAGCTCGTAAAGAAGTACGCAAAGAAGCGTGCCGACCTTAAGGCGGCAGGCGATTTCGATGCGCTCCAGAAGCTTCCGAAGAACTCCTCGCCGGTACGCTTGAAGAACCGTTGTGCGATCTCGGGCCGCTCCCGTGGCTACATGCGCCCGTTCGGCGTGTCCCGCATTCAGTTCCGTGAGCTCGCGCGCGAAGGGAAGATCCCGGGTGTTAAGAAGGCCTCTTGGTAACTTTTTCGTATGGTATCTGATCGCGTTGGAGATTTCATAATTCGCCTTAAGAACGCAGGCGCCATCGGGCGTGCTGACGTATCCGTGCCGCACTCAAATCACCTCGAGGCGATCGCGCGCAAGCTCGCACAGCTCGGCTTTGTGAAGGAGGTCGCTATCGGCAAGAAGGAAGGGAAGACCATTGAGGTCACTCTCTCGTATGACGAGCGTGGTAATCCGAAGATTCGCGGTGTGAAGCGCATCTCGAAGCCTGGCCGCCGTCTCTATGTCCCGGCTCGCGACGCGCACACGGTGAAGAATGGTTCTGGTGCTCGCATCCTCTCGACTCCGAAGGGCGTCTTGTCTGATGCGGAAGCTCGCAAGGTCCGTGCCGGCGGCGAGGAGCTGTTCGAGATCTGGTAATACCGTATGTCACGCCTCGCAAAAAAGCCGATTGTCATCCCGTCGAAGGTCACTGTGACCTCCGTTGACGGCGTGGTCACCGTGAAGGGTTCGAAGGAGACCCTCTCCCGTCCTGTCCACTCCACCATCGATATCTCCGTGACCCCGGAGGGCGTCGTCGTTACTCCGAAGAACACGTCTCGTCTCGCCCGCGCGCTCACGGGAACCTTCGCTGCGCATGTCCGCGAGATGATCAAGGGCGTCGAGACTCCCTTCAAGAAGGTCCTTGTCTTGAACGGCGTCGGCTACAAGGTCGAGCAGAAGGGTAAGGACCTTGTGTTCGCTGTCGGCTTCTCGCATCCGGTTACGATGACCGTTCCCGAGTCGCTCACCGCAACGGTTGCGAAGAACGTCATCACGATCGAAGGTGCTGACAAACAGAAGGTCGGCCAGTTCGCAGCAGAAATTCGTGCCGTGAAGCCGCCGGAACCGTACCTCGGTAAAGGCATCAAGTACGACGACGAGGTAATCCTGCGCAAGCAGGGCAAGAAGGCCGTGTAACGTATGATTATGACCAAAGCACAGTCCAGGTTCCGTCGCCACGCGCGCATCCGCGCGAAGGTGAAGGGTACCGCAGAGCGTCCGCGCCTCGCGGTCTATAAGAGCAACCGCTTCGTGTCGGTGCAGCTCATCGATGACGTGAAGGGCGCGACGCTTGCACAGGCGCACGGCCGCGAGTTTAAGGGATCCCTTGGCGCTCAGGCAGCGCAGGTGGGGAAGGCTATCGCAGAGCGCGCGAAGAAGGCGGGCGTTACGGCGGTTGTCTTCGACCGCGGCGGGTACTCCTATGCCGCGCAGGTGAAGGCGCTCGCGGACGCTGCACGCGAAGGCGGGCTTACTTTCTAACTATCTTTATGGCTGATACCGCGACTATGACCCCGAACACGAACGCAGCGCCGGAAGCTCCGGCCATGCCTGTCCGCGAAGGCGGCCGCGGCCGCGATTCCCGCGGTCCGCGCCGCGATTCCCGCGGCGGCCGCGGTCCTCGCGATCGTGCGCCGCGCGAGCGCAGCGAGTTCGACTCGGTCACCATCGAAGTGCGCCGCGTGGCGCGCGTGATGGCCGGCGGCCGTCGCTTCTCCTTCAGCGTTTCTATCGTCATCGGCGATCGTAAGGGCCGCGTCGGCGTCGGTATCGGCAAGGGTGCGGATACGGCACTCGCTATTGAGAAGGCGACTCGGGACGCCAAGAAGCGTATGATCACCGTCCCGCTTACGAAGTCCGGTTCCATCCGCCACGACGTCACCGCGACGAACTCTTCTTCGACTGTCGAGATCATCCCGTCTCCGGGTCGTGGTCTCGTCGTCGGCTCCGCGGTCCGCACCGTGCTTGAGCTTGCGGGTGTGAAGGATGTGGTCGGCAAGATCCACACCCGCACGAAGAACAAGCTCACCATCGCCCGCGCGACGGTCGCTGCCTTGAAGAAGCTCCCGAAGGCGTAACCATTTACCTATGCAGTCGAACACTCTCAAGCCTAAGAATTCCCGCATGAAGTCGGCGCGCGTTGGTCGTGGCGGCAAGCGCGGCAAGACCTCCGGTCGCGGCACGAAGGGCCAGAAGGCGCGTTCCGGCCGCAAGATGCGCCCGGAAATGCGCGATCTCATCAAGAAGCTTCCGAAGCTTCGTGGTCACGGCAAGAACCGTGCGAAGACGGTCCGCACCTCGCGTGTTGTTTATGTCCCAATAAACCTCGCGGCGCTCGAAGCGTCGTTTGAAACGGGTGCGACGGTCACCCCGGCCGCGCTCCTTGAGAAGAAGCTCATCCGCGCGCGCGGCGGGAAGCTTCCGGCAGTGAAGGTGCTTGGTACGGGCGCGCTCTCGAAGGCGCTCTCCCTCTCGGGCGTCGCGATAAGCGGCACGGCGAAGGCGGCGGTCGAAAAGGCCGGCGGCTCCGTCCTCTAATCCATGCTGAACGACTTCGTCCATAAGGCGAAAGTCATCCTTGCGGATCCTGTGCTCCGGACCCGCATCCTTTTCGTATTTGCCGGTATTGCGGCGTTCCGCCTCCTCGCGGCCATCCCAGTCCCGGGCGTGGATCAGAGCCAGCTTCAGGCGTTCTTCGCGAACAGCCAGTTCTTCGGGCTCCTCTCCGTCTTCTCGGGCGGCGGGTTTTCGACCCTGTCGATCGTGATGCTCGGCGTCGGTCCGTACATCACGGCATCGATCATCATGCAGCTTGCGACGGTCCTCTCCCCGCAAGTAAAGCGCATGTACACCGAGGAAGGGGAGGCGGGCCGCACGAAATTCATCGCGTTCTCCCGGACGCTCACGATCCCGCTCGCGATGATTCAGGCGGTCGCGTTCCTCTCCCTTCTTGAAGCCCAGGGCATCATCGGCGGCCTTCCGCCGTTTCTGTTCGCGGCGAACGTGCTTCTCGTGTCTGCTGGCTCCATCCTCCTTATGTGGATCGGCGAGCTCGTGACTGAGTTTGGTATCGGAAACGGGGTGTCCCTCATGATCTTCGCGGGCATCATGTCGCGCATTCCGGCCGGTATCAACCAGATCCTCTTCACGGCATCCGCCGCGAATATTCCGGCATACCTCGGCTTCGTCGCGCTCGCGCTCGTCGCCATCTATGCGGTCGTTATCGTCTCGGAAGCGGAGCGCTCCATCCCGATCGCATACGCGCGCCAGGTGCGTGGGGCGGCAATTTCCGGCGGTGCAGCAACCTATCTCCCGATCCGGCTTCTTCAGGCGGGCGTGATCCCCATTATCTTTGCGCTCTCCCTCCTCCTTCTTCCGCAGATGGTGCTTGCAGCCCTTTCCGCTATTGGTGTCTCAGGCCTCGGCGGTGTTACCGCCGCATATACGGCCTTCACGAACAACCCGTGGGAGCATGGCGCTGCCTACTTCATCCTCGTGATCATGTTCACGTACTTCTATACCTCGATCACGTTCGAGCCGCATCGGGTCGCGGAGAATCTCCAGAAGTCTGGCGCATTCATCCCAGGCGTTCGTCCGGGCTCTGAGACTGAGAAATATGTTGGCGCAGTCGTGAATCGCGTGACCCTCCCCGGCGCGCTCTTCCTCGGCCTCATCGCGGTCATTCCGTTCGTTGTCCAGGGCCTCACCGGCATCACGGCGATCCTCGTCGGCGGTACGGCGCTCCTCATCGCGGTTACCGTGCTTCTCGACCTCATCCGGAAGATCGACGCGCAGGCTTCCTTGCGCGAATACTAGAAGCGCGCGTACGGTTTCTCGGCGCGCTTTCGTCTATACTCTTACTATGCGCGGGAAACTAATACTCATCATCGGCTCTACTGGAAGCGGGAAGGGGACCCTGATGAAGCACGCCATAGAGCGGTATCCAGAGGTACTCACGCCGAAGTCCTACACTTCGCGTCCGCGTCGAAGCGATGCTGTCGAGAACGCGCATTATACGTTCGTCACCAGAGAGGAGTTTCAGGCGATGATCGAACGCGGCGAATTCCTCGAATGGGCGGAATTCAGCGGCAACTACTACGGCACGCGTCGCGCCGATATTGAACAGGGGCTCGCCGAAGGGAACGTCATGTTCAAGGAGATGGAGGTCCAGGGTGTCCGGCAGGCGCGGAAGCTCTTGCAGAAGAACGAGCTTATCACCGTCTTCATTGATGCCGGATCATGGGAGGAGCTGTCGCGGCGTGCACTTGCGCGCGAGCATATGGACGAGGCGACGCTTGAAAAGCGGCGGCTTCGTTTTGAAGATGAGCGTACGTTTATGCTGGAAGCCGATGTGGTCATCGAAAACCACACGGGGAAGCAGGCAGAAGCTATGGCTGCGTTTGAAACGGTCATTGCAAAAGCGATAGAAGACACGCATCATGACTACTATGACTAATACGGTGCTTCTCATGGGTCTCCCGGGCTCAGGCAAAGGGACGCAGGCGAAGAAACTCGCCGAGCGGCTCGGCTGGACGCATTTTTCGACGGGCGACACGTTCAAAGAGCTGCGCGAGGGCGAGGGTCCTCTTGCCGCGCGCGTGAAGGAGACCTATGACGCGGGACTCTATGCGCCTGATTGGTTCGCGACGTACCTGTTCGAGGATACGGTACTGAACCTCCCGAAGGAGCAGGGCATCGTATGCGAAGGATACCCGCGGACCTTGCCGCAGGCGGAAATCTTCGACGATACCTTCAGCTGGCTCGACCGGCCGTACCGCGCCGTGTACCTCTTGGTCCGGGAGGAGGAGGCGCTCCGGCGGCAGATAGAGCGGGCGAAAGTCGAGAACCGCACGGACTCAGCGACGCCGGAACAGGTGCAGGTCCGGTTCGAGCAGTACCGCGCGAATACCGAGCCCCTTCTGAACTATTTCCGCGAGAAGGGGGTTCTGGTCGAGGTCGACGGCGAGAAGACCCCGGAAGAAGTGCAAGAGGAAATCGCGAAGGCGATCGGAGCGTAATGACCGTCAGGACCGAGGAGGAGCGTGCAGGCATCATCGAGTCGGGGCGCCGCCTCGGTGCCGTGCTTGAAGCGGTCGCTGCTCTCGCTAAGCCGGGCGTGAACACGCGCGAGCTCGACGAGCTCGCAGAACGCCTTATCCGCGAAGGCGGCGATGAGCCAGCGTTCCTCGGGTACAGTCCCGAGAAAGGAATGCGCCCGTATCCGGCGACGCTCTGCGTCTCCGTGAATGAGGAGGTGGTCCACGGTATCCCGACCGAGAACAACCGGGAACTTGTCGAGGGCGATATCGTCGCACTCGATCTTGGCCTCGTTCATAAGGGCTATATCACCGATACGGCAGTGACGGTCGCGATAGGGAAGGTGTCGGAGACGGACCGGAAGCTTATGGACGCGACCAGGCGTGCGCTTGAGGCCGGTATCGCGGCAGCACGGCCTGGGAAGCGCGTCGGCGATATTTCAAACGCGATCGAGAAGGCCTACGACGGCACGGGCTTTTCAATCGTGAAGGTACTTGGCGGGCACGGGGTAGGGAATTCCGTCCATGAGGAGCCGTGGATTGCGAACCTCGGGAGCGCGGGCGCTGGCTCTTTGCTTACGGAAGGAATGGTGCTTGCGCTCGAGCCTATCGCAAACGTGGGTAAAGCAGGCGTGAAGCTCGCCGGGGACGGGTACACCTACCGCACCGTGGACGGCTCCCGTTCCGCGCACTTCGAGCACACTATTCTCCTTGAGAAGGATCGAACGCTCGTTCTCACGCGCCGTCCGTCAGAGGTAGCGTAAGAAGCATCACTGCGCTATAGTGCCCCCATTACAAGGCCGCAGGCCGTTTTTCATATAATCCATGGCACACGAAAAAGAAGAAAAGACACTCATCATCCTCAAGCCGGACGCGGTACACCGCGGGCTCCTCGGCGACATCATCACCCGCTTCGAGAGGAAGGGGCTCAAGATCATCGGTATGAAGATGATCGGACTTGAAGACGCGGTCCTCGAGACCCACTACGCACATATCGCCGACAAGCCGTTCTTCGGTGGCATCAAGAAGTTTATGAAGGATGCACCGGTCGTCGTCATGGCGCTCTCCGGTATCCGTGCGGTCGACTCGACCCGTCTCATTGTTGGTCCGACGAAGGGCTGGGAGGCTGCTGCTGGCACTATCCGCGGTGACTTCTCGCTCTCGACCCAGTCGAACCTCGTGCATGCGTCCGACTCTGTCGAGAATGGCGAAGCAGAGGTTGCTCGCTTCTTCAAGGCTGACGAGCTCCACGACTACAAGAAGAACGACTTCGACTACATCTACGCAGAAGAGGTGTTCTAAGCAGAAGGCCCCGAACGGGGCCTTCGTGCTATACAGAGCATATGGACGAATTCGAACTCACCTTTCTTCCGCGCGAACTTCCTGCAGGAGTGCGGCGGAGCCCAGCGAAAGAAATGCTTGATATCTATGTGCCCACGGTTTCAGACCATCCGCACCTGCGTATCCGCAAGTCGGGCGAGCGTTATGAGATCACGAAGAAAGAGCCGGCGCAGGGAACCGATGCCTCGCACCAAATAGAGACCACGATTCCTTTGAGCCGAGAGGAGTTCGAAGAACTTGCCCAGATACCGGGACGAAGGGTCGAGAAGACCAGATATCTCTATGAGGAAAAAGATAGAACGTATGAGGTAGATGTGTTCGGCGGCGAACTTAAGGGTCTCGTGCTTGCGGACATAGAGTTTGCGTCAGCGGAAGACATGGCGTCCTATACACGTCCGGATTGGATGCTTGCGGAGGTTACGAACGAGAAGCTCCTCGCAGGAGGGATGCTCTCCGGTGCTTCCTATGCGGATATCGAACCAGTTCTCACTAAACTCGGGTATCAGAAACTAGTGTAGTGCCTGTCCATACCGTCTTCATGGAAGGGGAGTATACTGTCCCCGGAGCCGGCCCTGTGAATGCAACTTGCGTCAACTCAGGGATCCCTATATCCACCCAGCCCCAGTTTTGTATCCGATATCTGGTAAGCGTGCAGAAGCGCGAGATCGGAAGCCAGGATAGCAGATACGAAACAATCGGTTGCAAAACTGGGGCTGGGGTGCGGGAACCCACCTAGAAACATGAGTTGCCGCCAGGACGGTTCCAGCAAAAAGCCCCGCATCTCGCGGGGCTTTTTGCTGCGTTGATTAATTCTCGTTTGAAGCGTTCGCCTGACGCGCATCGTCAAGCGCATCCCCATACGCTTGAGTAGCCTGACCAAGGTCAGAGTCTTCGAAGCGTTCCGCATCAGGACTGCGGGGGTCGGTTCCCGGCTCAACCGGAGCTGTCCGAGAGAGGTCTTCGAACGTCTGACGCACCTTATCTTCGCCCGATCCGAGATTTTCCATGGCCGCAGTATAGCCCGTGCTAAAATTTTGGTCTATATGCGCCTCTCCTGGCTCCTCGCGGCCCTTCTGCACGCGTCACTCCTTGCTGCACTCCAGTGGTGGGCGGTCTCAGACTTTCTCTACTGGCGCTATGAGTGGTTCGACATCCCGATGCATTACCTCGGCGGCGTAGTCATTGCGTCATTCCTCGTCCCCCTTATACCGCGCGGACGGCGCTTTACGCTCCTTTTTGCAGCGCTCACGCTCTTCATCGGGTGGGAAGTGTTCGAGTACATCTTCGGCCTTCCACGTGAAGCGGATTACCCGCTCGATACCGCCGAGGATCTTCTGCTTGATGTTCTTGGAGCGCTCACCGTCTACGCGTTCGCGCGATACACCATATGGCGCTCAAAGTAACCACTTGGGGTGCGGCAGAGACGGTCACCGGATCGAACTTCCTCGTCGAGGGAGGGAAAGGCTCGCTCCTCATAGACTGCGGCATCGAGCAGGGGAGGGACTTTTCACTCGAGGAAACCTACGCGCCGTTCCCGTACGACGTGCGGAAGATAGACGCGCTTGTCGTGACGCACGCCCATCTCGACCATGTGGGCCGCATACCGAAGCTCTATCGCGCTGGCTTTTCCGGGAAGGCGTATATGACCGAGCCGACGCGGGACCTTGCCGAGGCCCTGCTTCGCGATAGCGTCCATATCCTCGCGGAGGACGCGAAGCGCGCCGGGCTCTCTCCGCTCTACGAGGAGAACGACGTCGACGCATTCCTCAGGAATGTCGTCACAGTCGAGTATCGGACCGAGACCAAGGTTGCTCCCGGCCTCTCCATATATCTTCGCGATACGGGCCATATCCTCGGCTCGGCGTCGGTGCGCGTCCGGAGCGATGACGGCGCCACCTTCGCAGTGACGAGCGATATCGGGAACTCCCCGTCGGTCCTCCTTCCTGACGCGGAACCGGTCACGGATGCGTCCGTCGTCCTCATCGAGAGCGTCTATGGCGATCGTGCGAACCCGGAGAAAGAGCACCGGGTGGAGCAGCTAGCGAGCGTCCTCACCAAAGCGCTCTCCCGCGGCGGCCCCGTCCTCATTCCGTCATTCTCGATCGAGCGGACCCAGGTGCTCCTGTATGAGATGGGTATGCTGTTTGCTGCAGGGAAACTCCCGGAGACGAAGGTGTTCCTCGACTCGCCGCTCGCGATAGAGGTCACGAAGGTGTACCAGAAATGGGGAGCGAAGTATTTCAATGACGCCATGAAGGAGGAGCTCCGCCACGGCCACGGGCTCTTCGATTTTCCGTTCCTTACCGTGACCCGCTCGCGCGAGGAGTCCGAGGCGATCGCGGAGGCGGGAGAGCGGAAGATCATCATCGCGGGTGCCGGCATGAGCCACGGCGGCCGCATCGGGAAGTGGGAGCAGGCGTATCTGCCGAACCCGTCCGCGACCCTCATCATGGTCGGCTACCAGGCCCCCGGGACTCCAGGGCGCCTCCTTCAGGACGGCGCATCGCGCGTGCGCATCGACGGCCAGATCGTCGAATCGAAGGCGAGGGTGGAGGTGCTCCACGGCTGGTCGGGACACGCTGACCGGGACGGGCTCCTCGAGTTCGCGCACCGGTGCATGCCCGCCGCTAAGACCTTTATCGTCGGCCTTGGGGAACCGTCCTCCGCGCGCTTTCTCGCCCAGCGCATCCACGATTACCTTGGCGCCCGCGCCATCGTCCCGACGAAAGGGCAGGTGTTTCAGATACGTACTGACGGCACGGTATCATAGGGACATGTCAGAGCGATTTGAGTGGGGTGATCGAGCGATTAGCGGGAATCTGGTCGATCCATTTGAGATAGCTGATGCGGTGAACGAAGGCGTCGTCCGAATAGGGAAGCAAGAGCGACGATACCTCACTGAGGCGGAGATAAACCTTGTAAAAGACGACTATCCGGAGGTGCTCGCGGCCGCGCAGGAGAAGGGGATGATCCTTTCTGATGAGGGTGCGAAATAAGAAAAGGCCCCGGATATGCGGGGCCTTTTCTTAGAGAGAGTCTTAGCCGACCTGCGCGAGGACGCGCTTGAAAACTTCCGGGTGATCCTTCGCGAGGGTCGCGAGGACCTTGCGATCGAGCGCGACGCCTTTCTTCTTCAAGGTCGAGACGAACGTACTGTAGCTCTTCACGCCATTCTCGCGGAGCGCCGCATTCAAGCGGACGATCCAGAGGGAGCGCATATCGTTCTTCTTGTCGCGACGATGCGCGAACGCGTACTTGCCCGCGTGGACGAGGGATTCTTTCGCGCGGCGGACCTTCTTGGACCGCTCGTGCATGTAGCCCTTCGCGCGCTTAAGGACGTTCCTGCGCTTCTTCGCGGCCATCACCCCACCTTTGACTCTCGGCATACCTTACGTCGTTATGAATTACTAAATTACTGCCCGAGGAACCGGCGCGTGATGCGCTTGCCGAGCTTCAGGGAGACGGCGCGCTTCTTCACGTTCTTCGTGCGGCCGCGCTCCTTTGCGTTGAAATGATCTTGCCCTGGCTTCCTCGCCATAAGCTTCCCGGTCTTCGTGACCCGGATGCGCTTCGTGAATGACTTATTGGTTTTCA
>CAZLVR010000023.1:0-10536 GCA_964563365.1 uncultured Candidatus Saccharibacteria bacterium
TGCATACGGATCCGACGAAATCGATGAAGTGGCACTGGCGCGTACGGCGCTAGCGACCTTTTACACTACAAAGCCCCGGCTCATCCCGGGGCTTTTCTTTAGTCCGTTATCGTGACCGGCTGCTCGTTCTCTTCCCGTTTCTTGGGTGTGATGCCGTTTGCGACGAGGAGGGCTTCGAACTCTGCACGCTCAACTGTCTCTACTTCAACCAACTTGTCCGCAATCGCATCGAGTGCACCACGATGATCGGTGAGCACCTGGATCGCACGCTGTCGTGCTTCTGCGATGATCTTCGAGACTTCTGCGTCGATCTTCGCAGCGACTTCCTGGGAGACCTTGCTGCCGCCTTCGATGCGATCGTTCACAAATGCGACTGGACCAAGGGTGTCTGACATACCGTAGCGGGCGACCATGTCACGCGCAAGCGCAGTAAGGACGGCCAGATCGTTACTCGGTCCCGTGGTCACGTCCCCGTAGATCATTTCTTCTGCGACGTAGCCGCCCAAGGTCGCAGCAATATCGTCCTTAAAGGAGTTGCGGGAATGCATGCGGCGATCCTCAAACGGAAGCTTCAGCGTGTACCCACCTGCGCGCCCGCGACTGATGATGGAAATCTTGTGCACCGGATCTGCGTTCGGGAGAACTGACGACACGAGCGCGTGGCCCGCTTCGTGATATGCAGTGAGACGCTTCTCCTTCTTCGAGAGAAGGTGGCTCTTCCGCTCAGGGCCGAGCATCACCTTCTCGATAGAGCGAATAAGGTCGTACTGCGTGATCTCCTTCCGGTTCTCGCGCGCGGCAAGAATGGCGCCTTCATTCATGAGGGAGTAGAGCTCCGCGCCCGAGAAGCCCGGGGTGCGCTCCGCGATAACCTCAAGGTTCACGTCAGGACCGAGCGGCTTCTTGCGCGCATGCACGGATAGTATTTCGAGGCGATCTTTACGGTCCGGCAGATCAATGGTCACGCGGCGGTCGAAGCGGCCGGGGCGCAGAAGCGCTGGATCGAGCACGTCCGGACGGTTCGTCGCCGCCATGATGATCACCTTCTCGGTCGGGTCGAACCCGTCCATCTCGACGAGGATCTGGTTCAAAGTCTGCTCGCGCTCATCGTTTCCGCCGCCGATCCCCGTGCCGCGGACGCGGCCGACCGCGTCGATCTCATCCACGAAGATGATGGCCGGCGCCGCACGCTTCGCCATCATGAAGAGGTCGCGGACGCGGGAAGCGCCGACGCCGACGAACATCTCGACGAACTCGGAACCTGAGATCGAGAAGAACGGCACGCCAGCTTCGCCTGCGACGGCGCGCGCGAGCAGTGTCTTCCCCGTTCCCGGTGCGCCCATGAGGATGATGCCCTTCGGAATCCGCGCACCGATATCGAGGAATTTCTTCGGGTTCTTGAGGAAGTCGACGATCTCCGTAAGCTCCTCCTTCGCCTCTTTCGCGCCCGCGACGTCCGCGAACATGACGCGCTGGGAGGTATCCTTCGGATCTATCATCCGCGCCTTCGACTGGCCGAACGTGAACGCCTGCATCCCGGCGCCGCGCACCTGGCGCGCGAGGAACCAGAAGAGGACGACAAGGAAGACGAGCGGAAGCACAATCGGAACGAGGGTCGCGAGCCAGAACTGGAGCCCCGATGGGCTCTTGATTGAGATCGCCACCTTCGTAAGTTCCGCAGGCGTCACACCGTAGTTGACCAAGGTCGACTGGAGCGACTCGTCCGGATCCTTCATCGAGGTTTTCTTCGCGCCGTCGACGTACGTGAGCGAAAGATCGTTCCCCGAAACATCAATCGACGTCACCAGGCCCGCATGAATGTCGCCCGCTATCTGGGAGAGGCTGATCTCTTGCGTCTGCGCATTTTCAGAGAGATAGGAGTACGCGGTCGCGGCCAGAAGCAGGATGAGCACGCCCGTAAGCGCGTTCCCGAGGAAGCTCCCGCCCGGGGTAAGCCCCGGCGCGCGACGCGGCTTTTTCGGCCCCGTCTTCCCCGCCTTCTTCGGCGGCACCTGCTTCGAGTTCTGCGCCATGAATTGAGTAAGACTATACAATATATAGAAGGTATATGAAAATAACGGGAATATGGCGGGAGACGCGATACTCGTAGAGAACAAGAAGGCGCGAATAAAGTTCGCGGTCGTCGACACGTATTCGGCCGGGATTGAGCTCACTGGCGCAGAAACCAAGTCCCTTCGCGCGAAGCAGGGGTCGCTCGACGGCGCCCGTGTGCTCGTGCGTGCAGGCGAGGCGTACCTCGTCGGCGCCACCATCCCTCCCTACCAGGTTGCGAATACTGAGAAAGGCTACGACCCGGCGCGGACGCGCCGCCTTCTGCTTTCGAAGAAAGAGATCGCGGAGATCGCTGATATCGAGGAGCAGAAAGGGTTGACAATTGTGCCTTTAGAGGTATATAATAATAGGTACATAAAGGTGCGCATCGCGATCGTGCGCGGCAAGGGAAAGACTGACAAGCGCGAAGATCTCAAAAAGAAGGACGCGAAACGAGAAGCGGAGCGGGTGCTGAAGAATAGGAAGTAGCGGGAGGCTCGCAGTAAGAAGAGGAACGCGGTATCGTCTTCCTACTGGGGGTGACCGGCTTTGACGGTCTGATCTTTGAGAGACGTGCGACGCGGCGGACGTATGCTGACCGCCTTACAAACGCATGCACCCAAACCTGCCAAATCTACTTTTGGAGGCGTGAAGTCCCCGTACTTTGCTATGACGGATTTCACGTTCGCTACCGCGCGCGCCTAAGGCCCGTGCCGTGCGACGTCCCGCTAGTTCAGTTCTCGTAGTGTCTAGCGTGGGCGGAATCACCTATGAGATGGATACCCTGCCCTCCCGAGCAGAGATCGAGATAAGGGATATCATCGGAACGGTTTCGTCCTGGTTCCTCGCGCCCGATGAGAATGCCTAACCAGGGCTAGGCGTCGTAGACTCGCTCTCAAAGACGGATTCGGACTGGGGTTCAATTCCCCACACCTCCACTGACTATACTCATTTTGAGCATACCCAAGTAAATTAGAAAACCGCCCATGAGGCGGTTTTCTAATTCGCTTTCGGAATTCAAACTACTTAATTTGACTCACATCACCGCTAAGCATAATTGGCTTCATACCAAGAATCTCTTGCTTATACGTGAGTTCCGCAGAAACCTCATTGAGAATGTAAATTCTCTTCTTTGTATAGAAGGCCACCCCTATCTCAATAAGAGTATTGCCGCCGACGTACCCTGTAATACCTCGCTTCTCTTCATTAACAACTAGAATTGCATCTGCCCAATCAATCTTTTCAAAATGGTCTTTAATTGCACCTTCCTTGAGATTCCATATCTCATGTCCAGCAGGAAACGCATCTATTCCACCATTCTCCTCAATAAACTTCCCAAAATAGACTTTCTTATCTCCGCCAAAGCGTGATGGTGCCTCTAGGGCGAGTTCAGGTATTTTTACCTCATGACCATGCTTAGTAAGCTCGTCACGGATTTCCTCCATCTTTGTATAAAACCCAATGCTTCCGCAGATCGTTATCTTCATATATCTAAATTATCTTTAATTCCTTAAACCACTCGTACATGACTGGCTCAAGTCCTGGATGAGACTCCCATTCATCCTCTGTTATTTCATTCGCAAGATACTTCTCAGTCTTTACCCTAAGGTCTAGTATTTCGTCCTTAGAGTACCAACCTGCACGTTTTGTTTCATCTTCGCTCCTATCTAGGGTACCGGTTGCCTGAACTTCAAATATCTTCCAATGGTGCCATGTGCCATCCTCTCGTCTGCATGGATTATCCTTCCTGGCCTCAGCGATAAGCTTGAGGCTCTCAACACTCAGACCTACTTCTTCCTCGAGCTCTCTCTTTGCCGAGACTTCAAAAGAAGGGTCGCCGTCTACATGCCCTGCTGGGATAGCAAATCCAAAAGGAAATTTTGCACGTTCAATAAGAAGCAGTTTTCCGCCTTGCCAGACAAACATTCCAACACTGGTATGGTCGCAAACTTTCGACATACTAAAAATATAGCATTTAGCGAGGTTCTAATCTGAAAGCCCCTCAGCTCTATATTTGTATAGATTGATTACCCCTCTAGCCATTTTGATAACCTACCAACCGTCCACCACGGAGAGGAAATGTGAGGCTCTGCTTTCCAGTAATGAGGTTCTAACCTGGGATAACCAATTCCACATCAGGGAAAACGTTGGCTTAGATTTCACAATCGAGCCAACGTTTTCCTATGTATCTGGGAGGTTCTAATCAAACGGAAAATGGCCGTTTTGGTTTCGTCATTTCCCCTCACCTCTCCAACTAACAACTATGACTTCTTTGAGAGGAGATTTACCCAGCGTTCTTTGAGAGAGGCTGACCAGTTATCTATAAAGAGCTTAGTCGAAACAGCAAGAGCTTCACTGCTGATTTCACCCTCCATCTTTGCCAATTGCATGAGAAGTTTCTCGTCTACAGTCTCACCGAACAAAGCCCGGAACTCTGTAGAGAGCAGGTCTTCGTTTCCGAAAAAGCTTCGTTTAATTCCTTGCCAAACTGTCTGTTCAGGAACTTCACATTCTCGAGCGACTTTCTCTATAAATTGCTTTACAATTGTCCTTCCAAAATTATAGGAAGTCACATATTCAGTCTTCTCTAGTGAATCTGGATTTTCTTCGTTCGTGAATCCGTATCTACGTTCATATTCATGAAAGATCTCTTCGGAAATCAAGTCCGTTATTGCTTCGTTAAAGAGAACAAAGGCCAATCGTAAAGACGATTCTCCTTCAAAACGAACCTCTTGTTGGTAGCCAACCTGATAATCAGCATAATGCGAGGTACGTGATGCAGCATGAGTTTGCTCGTGAAAAAATACGGAAAGAACATGCAGTTCATACGGCGTTCCTTTTTTCATAAAGCGATCAAACGCCTCACGATTCATAATGGTTATCGACCGATCCGCTGAATTGTATCCGCCTCCACGCCCCTCCTCGACATCCCTAACGTTTACGTCTGAAAATGCTGATTCGACAAGATCTATATCCCATTTCTCTAACCCGCTTTTCTCCGCCTCTTCCTCGAACAATTCACGTAGTTTGTCTATATCTACGCGACTGAGGATTTTTGCAGTCTCAGAAGAGAGTCCGAATCTCTCATACTGATTTTGCTTCGGAGGGAGTTCGTTCATTGGGTAATTATGGGGTTCTAATCTCTCCTGTCAAAATGACTCTGAGGACCATTCTAGGCCCGTGCGGGTACCCCCACGAATCCACGATTCGTAGGAAATGTAATGGCGCGCTTACCTCAAGCGTAGTTCTAATAGCTTGAACCATCCTCCACACATAGAACTATATGGAAACATATAGAATAGTAGAAAACCGCCATAAGGCGGTTTTCTGTATTTGTAACCTGCCGGAGATCCTATAACAATAACGTTCCGTCCTCACGGTAAATGGGCGTACCCGTTATTGCCGAGCGTACTTGCTTTACTGGGTCGAATACAATCACTGAGTCCTGGAGTCCAGGCACATCTCTTCTCTCTTCTATATTCGGGTAGATGATGCCGTCATAGCCCTGCTCCCTGAGCCATTCCTGTACTCCCCGTACTGTCTCTATGGACTCTAGCGCGTCTTCTTTCGGCGCTTCTAACCCATAGTGAATTTTGTCTTGAATAACAGCTTCCACGATGCTCTTTCGTACATCATAGGCAGCGAAAGCGGAATCCTTCGCCGCAATACGAAACGAGCCATGGTCTCGCATATAGAGCGGTGATTCCATGCGTATGACTGCAGGAATAGTCATAGATTCATCTCCTCCCTTTCCTCTAGAACGAGATTCAGCAGCTTCAGCAGTGCCGAAATGAAGTCCCATCTCAACCTTTTCTGGATTAAACACTAGATTCTCCTCATCGAATTCAGAAAGTGCCTTTCGAAAATAGTAGTGGTACATGACAGCCGGTTCGCCACCAGGCTTGCCGTCGGTCGTAATAATGGACTTTCCAAACCATTCCTTAAACTCAGGCGTAAATGTACCCTCTGACGTACGAACATTTGAAAGCCATTCCGTCGGCAGTTTACTCGACTCATCCAATACCGGATGAGCCTGTCGAACACTCATCATCCGCGCTTCGCTCTGATAGTCCCTGCCTTCCGTAGCAGGAGGATTCTTCCCTTTCCCGTTTACCTCCGGGAACTCACGTTTACTCATTGGGTAAGTATATCCTGAAGTGAAGTTCTAACGTCGTGTATCCAGTTCCACACACCAGTAGCATATCGAAGGGCGCGCCCTTCCTATTTTCTCCCCCTGGCGTATAGTGCCCCCGGACCAGAAGGAAAGGCAATCCGATGACTACAGAGCCAATGTCCTACGCCGGCAGCGGCGTGGATTACGACTCGATGGACCCGTTCAAGCGGCAGGCGCAGAAGCTCGGTCGGGAGACCGCGCGGAACGTGAGCCGCTTGAACGGAGGCGAATTCGTGGAGCTCTTGATGAGCCGCGGCGAAAGCTGCTATCTCATCGAAGCCGCGAAAAGCTACTTCGGTCACGTGGAAGAAGGCCTCGGCACGAAGAACCTCGTCGCCGACGCGATGTACGCCCTCACGGGCCGGTCATACTACGACCACATCGCGCAGGACACCGTCGCTATGATCGTGAACGACATGGCGACGGCGGGTGCGGTCCCGCTCTCGATCGCGATGCATCTTGCGGTCGGTGACTCGGACTGGTTCAAGGATGAGCGGCGCGCTACCGACCTTCTTACCGGTTGGAAGCGGGCGTGCGATCTCTCGGGCGCGATTTGGGGCGGCGGCGAGACGCCGACGTTGAAAGATGTCGTGTATCCGAACGCCGTCGTCCTCTCGGGCTCGGCATTCGGGATCGTGAAGCCGAAAGAACGTCTCATCAGGAGCCGCATCCGGGACGGCGACTCTATCATCGCTGTCGAAAGTTCCGGCATTCATGCGAACGGGCTCACGCTCGCACGCAAGATCGCCGACCGGCTCCCGGACGGATATCTGACGACCATGAACGACGGTCGCTCGTACGGGGACGCACTCCTCGATCCGACCATCATCTACGTCAGGATGATCGAGAAGTGTCTCGACGCAAGCATCGATATCCACTATGCCGTGAACGTCACCGGTCACGGCTGGAGGAAACTGATGCGCGCGAACGAGCCGTTCTCGTACGAGATCGAGAACCTCGCGCATGTCCCGCAGGTCTTCCGCTTCATGCAACAGCACGCGGCAATGGACGACCGGGCTATGTACGAGACGTTCAACATGGGCGTAGGGTTCGTCCTCTACGTTCCGGCCGAACAGGCTGACGCGGCACTCATGCTTATAAATAGAGCAGATGTGCCGAGCCCATGGCGAGCGTACGAGGCGGGGCGAGTCAGGACGAACGACCGAAAACAGGTCGTCATCAAGCCGCTCGGCATCACGTTCGACGCCGATACGCTCCAAGTCCGCTAACCTTCCACGTACCTACCCCCTTCCCCGCGGCCTCACGGCCGCGGGTTTTCTTATCCCTTTTCACCGGTGATCCGCCGTATCTCTTCGTCCTGCTCCTTGTTCGTCTTCAACTCATCAAGGAGATTCACAATTTCGCGACGCGACTTCGCTTCCGCCTCCTTCGCTTCAGAGAGCCAGCCAAGCATTTGATTTACATACCCTGCAAGCGTTCCAATCTCGTCTCGCTCGCCCACAGAAACACGCACCGAAAGATCTCTCGTCTCATTGATTTTCTCAACGGTCTGCGTCAGGCGGAGGAACCGCGCGATGACGAGACGGTCGAGGAGGAACAAGACGAGGAGTGCAAAGACGAGGAGTGCGGCGCCGGCAGCCGCATAGAACGTCGCGATAGAGATCTTCCCCTGTGCATAGATGGGACGCTGCTCGGTGATGCGGAAGAGCATAATGGGGTTCTCGTGCACGTCTTTGAGGGCGAGGTAGCCGGCGATCGTAGACTCCGAGAGCGGAGCGACGTAGGTAGCAGCGCCCGCGGAAAGCTGCGCCTTCGCGAACGCGACGTCTTTCGGAAGCTCCGTGGAATCGTACGGGAACGCGTCGATCGAGAGATGGATGAGCTCGCCGAGCGCTTTCACTCGGGCATCGTCGAGATAGCGTGCGAACAGCATCACGCCGGTCGACGGGCCCGTGCCGTCGGTATGAAGGAGCGGCAAGGAGCCGAGCATAAGGGGCCCCTTCGGAAGCTGGATATATCCTCCGACTCTACTCTCGAAATCAGGACGGATGGTAAGGAGCCGGTCGTTTGCGATCGCGGCGACCGCGGTCGTCGAGGAAACGCTCTCCCCCGTCGCATGATCTATTTCCTTCGCGTAGATAAGGTTTCCCGATGGATCGAAGTATGCGACGAATTCGAGATCGAGATTATGTACGGCGCTGTCAGGGAGGTTCTCGGGGATAAACCCAGGATTCGTGCCGCCGGCAAAGTTATAGGAGTCGTCCCAGGTAGACCAGTCCTTAAGCTTCACAAGTTGCTGGTTCACTGAGTTATTGAGCTCATCGGTAAGACGCGACAGGTCCTTCTGCATCGCGTTCCGCTCAACCGTCTCGAAGCCGGATTGTATGACAAGCGACGATGCCGCGACAAGTGCGAATGTGAGCACAACGAGGCTTGCGGCAAGCGCTAGCAGCATCTTGGCGCGCACCGACAGTGGTTTCGCGGACGTCATAGCTAGGAAAAGTATACCGCCATCTGCCTCGTGGATTTTCCACCGTCTTCATATATAGTGCGCTCATGCTTACGAACGGCCACATCCTCACCTGGTCCACCGGCGCTTAGCTCGCTTACCCGAAGACTGCCGCTCGGCGAAGACGCCAGCGCTTCCGTCTTCGGCCGCTCGCCCCCCCCCATAAGAATGGGGACCCCAAACCCCGAAGCCCATAACCCACTCGCCCTATGCAGCAGATATCCGAATCTTCCTTGAAGCGTCTCATCATCGCGCTCGCCATCTATCTCACATCGCTTATCGCCGCGAACACGCTCGGCATCAAGATCATGCCGTTCCTATTCGACTCGCATCTCTCGGTTGGTGTTTTCATGTTCCCGTTCGTCTTCCTCGGCACTGACGTGATCGGCGAAGTATACGGGAAGAAAGTTGCAAAGTGGTTCGTTGCCGCGGGCGCGGTCTCAACCATCCTCTTTATCGTCTACAACCTCATCTCCGTGTATGCCCCATGGGCACAGGAAGGCCTTTGGGTGAAGGATGCGTACGATCAAGTCTTTGCAGTCTCGCTCCGATTCGCCATCGCATCTGTGATTGCGTACATCGTTGGCGAGTATCAGGACGTCATTGCGTTCTTCTTTACGAAGAAGCGCATGGAACAGGGTGCGCTTCCAAACGCGTTTTGGCTCCGTTCCTTCCTCTCAAACCTATGGTCGCAGGCGTTCGATACTGTCCTCTTCATGACGATCGCGCTCTATGGCGTCTATCCGAATGACACGCTTCTCTCCATTATGGGCACGTGGTTCCTCTTCAAGGTTCTCATGGGACTCGCGTACACGCCGTTCGCCTATCTCTTCGTTCGCCTCCTCCGCGACAAGCGCCATGCAGGTTAAGCCAATAAAGACCGGGATCTTCAAGGAAGGCGACGACCTTGTCGCGTTCATACGGAAGCACGTGAAGACGCTTCCTGAGCGAAGCGTACTCGTCGTTACCTCAAAGATCGTCTCGCTCGCGGAGAAACGCACCGCGGTGAATAAAGACATCCTCACGAAGCAGACTCTTATACAAAAAGAGAGCGACTTCGCGATGCCGACAAAGTGGACGTGGCTCACGCTTAAGGACGGCCTCATCGTGAGTTCCGCCGGTATCGACGAGTCGAACTCTCCGGGCGGCAAGCTCATCCTCCTCCCGAAGGACTGCTATAAGTCGGCAGAAATGCTCCGTACTAAGCTTAAGAAACTCTATAAGGTGAAGGAGCTTGCGGTCGTCATTCCTGATAGCCGCACGCTTCCACTTCGTTCTGGCGCCTTAGGGGTCGCCCTCGGGTATGCCGGCATGAAGGGCCTCAAGGACTATCGTGGGCAGCCTGACATTGTGGGACGTCAGTTCCGCTATGAGCGCGCCGGTATCGTTGACTCGGTCGCCTGTGCCGCAACCCTCGCTATGGGCGAAGGGGACGAGCGCCAGCCACTTGCGATTGTGACCGGAGCACCTGTTGAGTTCACCGAGACGGTCGACCGGAACGAACTCTATATCGCGCTCGAGGACGACCTCTATCTCCCCTTCCTCAAGAAGATCCCGAAGGGCACCCTCCCTTCACGGAAGGCCAAACGCATGTAAATCCTCGGATTTCGTGTTACAGTCAAAAGACCAGTGGCCATACCAAGCGAACGAACTCGAATAAACCGGGAGATCCGCGCGTCGGAGCTCCGCGTCATAGGAGCGCAGGGGGAGAACCTCGGCGTCATTTCGCTTTCAGAGGCCCTCCAGGCGGCGGAAACGGCCGGTCTCGACCTCATCGAGATCTCCCCGAACGCCGTCCCGCCGGTTGCGAAAGTCATGGATTATGGTAAATTCCAGTACG
>CAZLVR010000024.1:0-10456 GCA_964563365.1 uncultured Candidatus Saccharibacteria bacterium
GATCATCGTCGCGGATCGCTTCTCCTCCGCGAATCAGATCCATCAGGCAGGGAAGGTGATAGATCCTGAGAAGCGCAAGAGCTTCCTCGACTGGCTCGACACGCTCGAGCATGAGGTGCTCTCTATCCCGCGTCCGGACGCGATCGTGTATCTGCGTGTCCCAGTCGATACGTCGATCGCGCTTCTCGCGAAGCAGCGCGAGGCGAAGAACGCCGCCGTCGAAGGCTCGCACGACACGGTCGAGAAGGACCGGATGTATCTTGAGCGTTCCTTCGAGAGCGCGGAGCGCCTCTCCTTGGAACCGAACTGGAAGACCGTCGACTGCGTCGCGGGCGGCGCGATGCGTCAGCCCCAGGAAATCCACGAGGACGTCTACCGCGCGGTCGCCTCGCTCCTTGGCTAGAGATCCTTGACGTCGAAGACGGCGATGCCGTATCGCCAGTCGTTGTTCGGCGGGTGCGGATCTGTTTTTCCGCGGGCCTGATAGAAGAGGTAGACGAGGCCGCCCTCTATCCAGACGCTCGCGTGGCCGTTTTCGCCAGATTCCCACGGCTCTTCCCCGGGAGAAAGGACGGGACCTACGCTCCGATAGGGGCCTTCCGGCCGGTCCCCGATTGCAAAGAACACACGCTGGCGCGTCCCGCGCGGGCCTTCCTCAATGAAGCAGGTCGCCGAGAGGAGGATCCGTCCGTCCGGAAGCTCCGCTATCTGCGGCCCCTCGAGTCCCCACTCGTAGTCGGGATGTTCCCGACGATTGTGATGCCAATCGACATCGTCATGATCGAGAATCTTCCCGACGCGCCGCCAAGGGCCCGACCAGCGCGGCGACATGGACACCGCGAGATAGATGTCCGGCTGCGGGATGATCGGGATGCCTTCGACGGCTCGTTTCGGTATGCCTGAGTACACCAAGAACTTTCTGCCGCGCAGTGGACAGAGCTGCGGATCATAGAGCCCCGCCTCTTTCTGTCCGGTAGGGCGTACGAGCGCTCGCATCTTCGTAAATGTTTTTCCATCGGCAGAAACGAGATACACGATCTCGCCGCCGATCTCCATAAAATCTTTTTGCACCGCCATATGAAAGAGCTTGTCCTCCGGATCGTAGATGACCGACGGGGCGGCGACATGCGGGCCCTCCATACCGAGGAGGCGTGCTGGCTCCTGCTCTTCCCAGGGTCCGTCACTATGCGGCGCGGTCGCATGAAGAATCTGCCATTCTTCCGTATCCGTCCGTCCTCCGGAGCCGAAGATATGCCAGACAGCGCCGTCGAAGGCGATACAGGGGTCCTTCGCATCCTTGAAGCGGGAGGTCTCAAACAGGGGGCCGAACCGGCGCACAGGCTTCGGGGGCGATTGCATGGTGTCTAATGAAAGCCGACCGTTCGGGAAGTTTTGATGAGCGGCGGGACAGCGGTACCATACAGGAAACGCGGCGTATGATCTGAACTCGTTCCGTCTCCCGATTTATCAAGCTCATGAGACAGCTATGTACGACTATATAGAGGCGCAGGACAAGGAGGTGTTCGACGCGATAGAAGGGGAGGAGAAGCGTGAGCGTGAGGGACTCGAGCTCATCCCGTCGGAGAACTACGTATCGCTTGCAGTTCGTGAGGCGATGGGCAGCGTGTTCACGAACAAGTACTCGGAAGGGTATCCGGGGAAGCGCTACTATGGCGGCCAGGAATATACGGACGTTGTCGAGACCATTGCGATAGAGCGTGCGAAGGCGTTGTTCGGGGCTGATCATGCAAATGTGCAGCCTTTGGGCGGTGCTGCGGCGAATATCGCCGCGTACTTCGCGTGGATGGACCCGGGCGACACCATTCTCGGTATGGATCTCGGGCACGGCGGGCATCTTACTCACGGGGCGCCGGTGACCTATATGGCGAAGCTCTATAACTTCGTCCGCTACAAGATGAAAGACCCGGAGACGGGGGAGATAGACTACGATACGCTCCGGCAGACGGCGCTTGAGACAAAGCCGAAGATCATCCTCGGTGGATTCTCCGCATACCCGCGCGAGCTCGATTGGCAGCGCATCTCGGACATTGCGAAAGAGGTCGGTGCGGTCGCGATGGCCGACGTTGCGCATATCGCGGGACTCATCGCGGGCGGCGTCCTCAAGAATCCGCTCGACTACGGGTTCCAGATCATGACGACGACGACCCACAAGACGCTCCGTGGTCCGCGCGGCGCGATGATCCTCACGAAGGGGGTGGTCTCGAACCCCATGAAAGCCCCCGAGAAGACCGTCGAGAACCTGCCTACCCTGATCGACCGTTCCGTATTCCCAGGCTTCCAGGGCGGACCGCACATGCATCAGATCGCCGCGAAGGCAGTAGCGTTCGGCGAGGCGCTCCGCCCGTCCTTCAAGACGTACGTCGCGCAGGTGGTGAAGAACGCGAAAGCGATGGAAGAGGTGTTCCTCGCGAACAAGGTACGGCTGCTTACGGGCGGGACATCGAACCATCTCTTGCTCGCAGACGTATGGTCGTCGCTTGAGATTGGCGGCAAGGATGCGGAGGAGCTTCTTGATCGCGCCGGCATCACGCTCAACAAGAACTCGATCGCGGACGACTCGCGCAAGCCGTTCGACCCATCCGGCATCCGCTTCGGCACGCCCGCCATCACGACGCGCGGATTCACGGAGAAGGAGTGCGCTCGCGTCGCGGAGCTCATGATTGACGTGTTCAAGCGTCGCGAGGAGGCGGTAGCGGGAGCGAAGAGGGAGATCATGGCCATGGCCGAATCACATCCGGTGCCGGAGTCGTTCGACTAATTGCGCGTGTCCGCCTGGATGGTATCGTCCTCCCAGAAACGAGGAGGCGAAGATGGGCGAAAACATACTCAAGCCAGTAACGACGAAACACGCGCTCTACTGTTCGTTCTGCGGCAAATCTCAGTATGAAGTCGACGCACTCGTTGCCGGCCCGCTGGTCTACATATGCAACGAATGCGTCGACCTGTGCGCCGATATCATCACAGAACATAGAAGACAGCTCGCAGAGAATAAATCGTGAAGCTAAGCGCCCGTCGCAAGATGGGCGCTTTTTGCTACACTCCTCCGTATGGAGGAACGGATACGAGAAGCGGTAGGCAAGGCGCTCGCGGCGGCGGGCGCTCCTCATGCTACGTTTGCGGTCGAGTGGCCGGCGGATCTCTCGCATGGCGACTATGCGACGAACGCGGCGCTCGTCGCCGCGAAGCCGCTCGGAAAGAATCCGAAGGCGCTTGCCGAGGAGCTTGCGGCGGCTGTGCGTGCGGAGCTCGGCGCGGATGCGCGCGAGGTGTCGGTGGCCGGCCCCGGATTCATAAACATCAGGCTCTCGGACGAGGCGATACGCGCGCGCGTGGCGAGCGCGGTGCAGCAGGGAGAAGCTTGGGGGAAGGGGACGGAGAACGCGGGGAAGCGCATCATCGTCGAGTATTCCTGCCCGAACCCGTTCAAAGAGATGCACATCGGCCACCTCATGTCGACCGTTATCGGCGAGGCCGTCTCCCGCGTCATCGAGAACACGGGCGCCGAGGTCACGCGCGATTCCTACGGCGGGGACGTAGGGCCGCATGTCGCGAAAGCGCTCTGGGCGCTCCGGAAGGGCGGCGTCACGGACGTCGCGACGGAGACCGAGGTCGATGCCGCGTACGCGCGCGGCAGCCGCGCATACGAGGAGAGCGAGGCGGCGAAGGCGGAGATAGACGCGCTCAACGTGGAGATCTACAAGATGCAGGACGGCGCGCTTACGGACCTCTGGCGGAAGTCGCGCGAGGTCTGCCTCGAGGCGTTCCGCTCCCTCTACGCCATCCTCGACACGAAGTTCGATTACTTCTTCTTCGAGAGCGAGACGGCGCCGATCGGCGTCCGGATCGTGAACGAGGCGCTCGAGAAGGGGATATTCGAGAGAAGCGAAGGCGCCGTCATCTACCCGGGCGAGAAGAAAGGCCTCCATACGCTCGTCTTCCTTACGAGCCGCGGCACGCCCACCTACGAAGCGAAGGAGATAGGCCTCGCATTCTATAAGGAGGAGCGCGCGCCGTCGGACGAATCCTACATCCTCACGGCCGCGGAGCAGGTCGGGCATTTCAAGGTCGTGAAGGCGGCGCTCGAGGATATTGCGCCCTCGCTCGGCGCGAAGACGCACCATATCCCGCACGGCTTTATGCGACTTACAAGCGGCAAGATGTCCTCCCGCGAAGGGAATACCGTGAGCGCGCTCAGTCTCATCATGGACGTGACCGAGAAGGCGCAGGAGAAGAACGAGGATCCCCTCATCGCGCAGCGGGTCGCGGTCGCCGCGGTGAAATACATGATCCTGCGGCAGGCGCCGGGCGGCGACATCATCTTCGATCCGGAGAAATCCTTGTCGCTCGACGGGGACTCAGGCCCCTATCTTCAGTACGCCTATGTGCGGGCGCTGAAGCTCCTTACCTATGAAGGGCAGGGCGGGGACGCGACGCCTCACGCGCCGTACCTCATCGAGCGTCTCATCATCCGGTACCCGGAAGCGGCCGCGCGCGCCGGACGCGAGCGCGCGCCGCACCATGTCGCGCAGTACCTCACGCAGCTTGCCGCCGCCTGGAACTCGTTCTACGCGAGCGAGCAGGTGCTCGGCAGCCCCGAAGAGGCGTACAAGCAACAGGTCGCTAAAGCGTTCGCCACTACCATGAAGAACGGCCTCGCGCTCCTCGGTATTCCAGCGCCAGAGAAGATGTGATAAGGTCCTAGCGGACCATGACGGATACGGACGGATATCGAGCGCTGCTCGAGAGGTATTACCGCTCCCCGGACTGGAAACCAGCGTGGCGACGCCCTACCCCTCGCCTGGCATATGGTGACGCGAGTTTGAGAGTCTTGTAGAACGCGTTCCTCCTCGCGTCACCAGTGCTACCCCGCGCCTTCCCGAACCATCGGGAGGCGCGTTTCTTTTTGATACGGGAGGCTATAGGATAAGGAAATCATGGCTGACCAGGGCGCCACATCGGAGGCGGCGAAGCGCGAGGAGCGCGTGCTTGCTATATGGCAGGAGAAGAAGATATTCGAGAAAACCCTCTCGAAGCCTGCGCCTAAAGGCGACTACGTCTTCTATGACGGCCCGCCGTTTGCGACCGGCCTTCCGCACTATGGCCACATCGTGGCTAGCGTGCAGAAGGATGCGGTACCGCGCTTCTGGACGATGAAGGGGTACCGGGTCCCGCGCATCTGGGGCTGGGACTGTCATGGGCTCCCGATAGAGAACATCGTCGAGAAGGAGCTCGGTTTCAAGCATAAGAAGGAGATACGCGAGTACGGCATCGACAAGTTCAATGAACGCTGCCGCGAGAAGGTGATGGAGTACGCGCATGAGTGGGAGAAAGTCATCCCGCGCATCGGCCGTTTCGTCGACATGAAGAACGCGTACCGGACCATGGATCGCTCATTCATGGAGAGCGTGTGGTGGGTGTTTAAGTCCATCTACGACAAGGGGCTCGTATACGAGGATTACCGCTCCATGCATATCTGCCCGCGCTGCGAGACGACCCTCTCGCAGACCGAAGTGTCGGAGGGATATAAGGACGTGAAGGACATCGCGGTGACGGTGAAGTTCAAGCTGAAGGATCCGTCGAAGCTCGGGCTCTCGGGCGATGTTTACATGCTTGCGTGGACGACGACGCCGTGGACCCTTCCCGGGAACGTCGCGCTCGCGG
Source organism: uncultured Candidatus Saccharibacteria bacterium (assembly GCA_964563365.1). Taxonomy (GTDB): domain Bacteria; phylum Patescibacteriota; class Minisyncoccia; order Phycocordibacterales; family Phycocordibacteraceae; genus C7867-001. Next base: position 5,683 of record CAZLVR010000024.1, read on the forward strand.
TGAACAAGGATGTTGTTTATAACGCGATTACAGCAAATGGAGAAACTTACATTGTTTCGCACAAAGCCACGCTCGATCGATCAGATATAAAAGCCTTGCCGTATCAGGTTGTGATGAAAGGGATCAGCGGCTCTAAGCTTGTCGGCCTCGAATATGTTCCACCCTTCAACTACTACGTAACCGACACGAACCTCAAGAACCGGGAGAATGGCTGGAAGGTGTATCACGCCGACTTCGTAACCGAAGACGCTGGTACTGGCATTGCGCATGAAGCGCCAGCCTTCGGCGCGGATGACTGGGAACTCCTTAAGAAAGAGAATCTTCCATTTGTGCAGCACGTCGCCTTTGACGGCACGATGAAGCCTGAAGTGACGGCGTTCGCCGGGATGGAAGTGAAGCCGCGGTCGGACTCCGACAGCGAGCGCCTCGCGACTGATATAGCGGTACTTAAATATCTTCAGGAGCACGGTACGTTCTTCGCAAAGGAGAACATTACGCATGCATACCCGCACTGTTGGCGCTGCGATACGCCGCTACTTAACTACGCGACCTCGTCCTGGTTCGTGTCGGTGGAAAAACTCAAGCCGACTCTCCTTGAGACAGCGAAGAAAGTGAACTGGTCGCCGACACACATAAAGGAGGGGAGATTCGGTAAGTGGCTTGAGGGAGCACGCGATTGGTCTATCTCACGCCAGCGTTTCTGGGCATCAGTCATACCTATCTGGTCCTGCGATACCTGCAAAGCGAAGCGTGTCTTCGGCTCAGCGTCGGAGCTTGAGGAAGCAGCAGGGAAGACGGTCGACGATCTTCACAAGCATGTCGTCGATCATATAGAAGTGCCGTGCGCGTGCGGCGCCGCGATGAAGCGCATTCCGGATGTGCTCGACACCTGGTTCGACTCAGGTTCGATGCCGTACGGTTCGACGCACTACCCGTTTGAAGGGAAGGCGCAGTTCGACGCCGTATTTCCGGCGCAGTTCATCGCAGAAGGTCTTGATCAGACTCGTGCCTGGTTCTATTACCTTCATGTGCTTGCTGGCGGGCTCTTCGGGAAGAACGCGTTTCAGAACGTCATCGTGAACGGCATCGTGCTCGCGGAGGACGGGAAGAAGATGTCGAAGAAGCTCAATAACTATCCGGATCCTATGATGGTGGTGGAGAAGTACGGCGCCGATGCGCTCCGCCAGTACCTGCTCTCCTCGCCGGTCGTCGCCGCAGAGAATCTCGCGTTCTCTGAGAGCGGCGTCGACGAGGTCGCGAAGAAGGTCGTCGGCCGCCTCCAGAACGTGCTCGCATTTTACGAGCTCTACAAGGATGAGACGCTACCGTCCGCGGAGAGCGGAAACGTTATCGACCGCTGGATACTCGCCCGGCTCGAGGAGCTTGTCCGGGATGTGAGTGCAGGCTATGAGCGCTACGACCTCAATGCCGCGACCCGGCCGCTCGCGCCGTTCATCGACGATCTCTCGACGTGGTACCTGCGCCGCTCCCGCGACCGGTTCAAGGAGGCGGGGGACGACCGCCGCGCCGCGCTTGCAAGCATGCGGCACGTGCTTCGGACGCTCTCGCTCCTTGCCGCCCCTGCGATGCCGTTCATCGCCGAGGACGTTTTCGCTTCAGTGCGAATCGCATCCGATCCGGAAAGCGTGCATCTTGCGTCCTGGCCGACCCTCCCGGGTTCCGGATTCGATCTCTTCGGCACGAAGAAGCACCTCACGAGCGCACTCATCGACGGCATGGAGCGCACGCGCCGCTACGCGTCGGAAGCACTCATGCTCCGACAGAGGGCCGGGGTCATCGTCCGCCAGCCGCTCGCAACGCTCTACATTCCCGGCACGCTTCCTCCTGAGCTTGCCGCACTCCTCGCAGAGGAAGTGAACGTGAAGACAGTGAAGCAGGACGCTGCGGAGCTTGCGCTTGATACTGCGCTTACACCGGAGCTCATCCGGGAAGGAGATGAGCGTGCCATGAGCCGCGCAGTCGCCGAAGCTCGGAAGACGGAAGGGTATTCGCCGAAAGATACCGTGCGCGTGAACCAGAACGCGGACGGGAAACATGCTGCCGAGCTTTCGACCGGCACGGTCCGATTCGATCTCGTTCTCGATGCGTCCTAGGTATCATTCGCAAGCGCTTGTCCTCGCACGCACCCCTCACGGCGAGTCGAGCGCGTCGCTCGCGCTCCTCACGCCCGAGTTCGGGCTTCTGCGCGCGCGGGCGCAAGGCATACGCGCGTCTGGCGCGAAGCTTGCTCCCGCGCTTCAGACGCTCTCCTTAGCTGACGTAATTCTCGTACGTGGGAAAGAATACTGGCGTCTCGCAGGCGCATCGCTCGCGCGTAGCTACGCGCAGGAACTGTTGCCCTCCGCGAAGGCGCGTGCGGGGCGCATCGCGCGGCTCCTCTTGCGTCTCATGCAGGGGGAGTCGAGCGATCCGGCGGCGTTTTTCATAGTGAAAGGCTTCTTTGACGCGCTTCCCGCGCTTACGGAAGAGGAAGCGGATGCCGCGGAATGTCTTGCAGCGTTGCGCATCCTTCAGACGCTCGGCCTCGACGCAGGAGACATACCGGGAGACGATTTCGATTTCGGCAGCGATGCGCTTACGGCAGTTGAGGCGGGGAAGCGCGCATATGTGACGCGCGTTAACCGAGGCATCGAAGCGTCCGGTCTCTAGGAGTCGCGGTATACTTTGGAGGCTATGCCTCCGCAGGGGAACGACAGTCCGCTCGATAGCCTTGAACGCACGCTCTACGAGCCGCAGCAGTTCGACGTGGAAGCGCGCAGGAGCGCGAGTACCGTGCGCGCGGAACCCCAGCACTGGCAGGATGAGCCGCCTCCGGCGCCGAAGAAAAAGAAGATATCGTTCGCATTCGCGTTTCTCATCGGTTCTGCCGCGTTCTTCGTCATTGCGGGCGCCATAACGGCAGCCATTCTCTTTCTCGGCGCACGTTCTGTTGGGAGCGAGAACGTGACGATAAGCACTGAAGGCTCGCCGTTTGCGGCCGGCGGCGGGGAAGATGTGCCAATCTCCATCGTGATCCGGAACGCGAACCCGACCCCCATCACCGACGCATTTCTCTCGCTGCAATTTCCGGATGGGACGACCGCGGCGACGAACACGTCCGTCACGCTCCAGAACTGGCATGAGTCTCTCGGCACGCTCGCGGCAGGGGAGACGGTGCGTCGCACCGTGCATGCTTCCTTCTTCGGCGGGGAAAATCAGAAAGTGGCGATCCCCATCACGCTTGAGTATAAGACGGAGAACTCGAATGCGACGTTCATGAAGAAGTCCGCATACAACCTCACTATAGCGACCTCGCCTGTCGGGCTCACCCTGACGACCTTGTCCGAGATCGCAAGCGGACAGCCGCTCACGTTCTCGATTCTCGTACGCTCGAACGCGCAAGCTCCGCTTGCAAACGTCGCGGTGCGCGCGAGCTTCCCGTCCGGCTTCTCGATGAAATCGAGCGAACCGGCAGCAGCCGATGGCACGTTGTTTGTACTAGGTGCTTTGAATCCGGGAGAGGAGCGGGAGGTGCGTGTGACCGGCACCCTTATCGGCACGGAAGGGGAAGAGCGGATCTTTCGCTTCTCCGTCGGGGGCCTCGCGGGCGAGGGCGCGAACACATTCGCTGTCTCATATCTCACGAAGGATGCGCCGGTTTCGATAAAGAAGCCGTTCTTCTCAGTCGACCTTGCGATGAATCATGACAGTGCGTCGCCCTCACTCACCGTGCGCGCAGGAGAGCAAGTGACTGGGGTTCTCACCTGGACGAACGAGCTTGCGACCGGAATCCAGGACGGTCGCGTGACGGTAGCCTTGTCCGGAAGCGCGCTCGGAGACCGCGTGGATACCGTGAACGGTTTCTATAGCTCGAAAGACAAGACAATTCTCTTCAGTAAAGATACCGCGCCCGGACTTGCGCTTCTGAAGCCCGGTGATACCGGGAATGGATCGTTCACATTCTCGACGAAGCCGGCGAGCGCGCTCGCGTCGCTTCAGAGCCCGACGATAACGGTCTCGGTTTCCGTTTCCGGGAGGCGCGTCGGCGAGACCGGCGTACCGGAGACAGTGAATTCCACCATCGTGCGTACCGTGAAGGTAGCGGCGGACCTCACAGCTTCCGCACGCGCTGCCCGTACCGCAGGCCCCTTTGAGAATTCAGGCCCTATTCCGCCGGTAGCTGATACAGAGACGACATATACCGTGATGCTCGGCGTCGCCAATTCCGTGAATTCGGTCGCGAACGCGTCCGTCTCGATGACCATTCCGTCGTACGTCCGGTATACCGGGCAGGCAACGCCTGGAGTGAAGTACAACGAGGCGACGCGCACGGTGACCTGGGCAGTGGGAGATCTCGCGGCGAACGCGAAAGGAGACGCGGCGTTTCAGGTTGCTCTCACGCCGAGCGCGTCCCAGAAGGGGACTGTTCCCGCGCTCACCTCGCAGATATCCGTGACTGGGTTCGACCGCTTCTCGCAGAAGACCGTGCAGGCGAGCATTCCGGCAGTCACGACAGCAGCGACCGACGTGATGGGCGACAGTGCGTCGGTGCATTAGAGCCGCGCGTGTGCTATTACGGGGGATATGGCTAACGACAACCGGATGGAGAAGATAGTCTCGCTCGCGAAGCGTCGTGGGTTCGTCTATCCGGGCTCAGAAATTTATGGCGGCCTTGCCGGCATCTATGATTTCGGCCCGCGCGGGGTCGAGCTTCTGAACAACATCAAGAAATCCTGGTGGAAGGCGAACGTCTCCGACAAGGACAATTATTACG
>CAZLVR010000025.1:0-10169 GCA_964563365.1 uncultured Candidatus Saccharibacteria bacterium
CAGACTGAGGTCATCTCTTTCGGAAAGTCCTCGTCAGGGAAACTCAAAGAGGCTGCACATGCGTTTACCGACATGTGCGAGGATCCGCGTCGCTTCCTCATTGGAAGTCGCGGGAACTAATCTCGCACACTTACACGAACGCGCGCTCCATACGGGGCGCGCGTTCGGTTTATACTCATGAGTAGCAAGCGCTATGGAACCAGACGCACAGAACGCAGCCGCACCCGCGCCACAGATACGCACATATGCGTCTGACGTCGCGAAGCTCACCGGAAAGCCCCTGCCGGCGCGCGTGAAGAACGAGGTCGCGAGTCCGCGCGCGCCCCTGCCGCCCCCGCCTGCGACCATACTCCCCAAGGCGCCGTCGACCGATGAGAAGCGGGATGAGGTCCTCGCGCGCCTGAAAACGCGGACGGCTCCGGTCACGGCCGCACCGCTTCAAACGGCTCCGACAGTACCCGGGACGCCTCAAGCGCCGTCGACCGATGAGAAGCGGGAAGAAGTGCTTGCTCGGCTTAAGGCCCAGGCGCCAAAACCGACCGCGACACCCGCGAAACCGATTCCTGCGCCGATGAGAGTCCCGCCTCGGGTGCGACCTGAACCTGAACCGATACCTGGCATCCCGCCCGTCTCAAAGGATGTTCCTGCCCCGTCGCCGATTCATACGTATAAGACCGACTTCTCGGAGAAGACGCGGACGGAAGGTGCCTCTCCCATATCCGTGCTCGCCGCGCAAGCGGATTCCCGCATACCCGCTCCCGTCGCCCTGAAGCCGAAGCGCTCTAACACGCCGTTCTATATAGCGGGCGCGGTCATACTCGTCATTGCAGGCGGCGCGTCGATATTCTTCGCGTATCAGATCATCTCTGGGAAGCCGACCTTGCCGCAGGAACTTGCAGTCTCCTCACTTATATTCGCGGATCAGCGCGTCGAGCTTACGGGCACCTCCGACGAGCTTACGCGCGGTCTTGTGAATATGGAGGACCTTTCGCTGCCTGACGGCGGCGTCGCCATCGCCTATATGACATACGCGACGACAACAGGAAAAAAAGAGATCCGTATCGCTGCGACGGGCGGGGCACTCATCGGCGCGCTCGGACTCACGGCGCCCAATATTCTCCTCCGCAATATCGCGCCGGCGAGCACGCTTGGCGTCATCTCCGCAGGAGGAGAAACGCGCCCCTTCTTCCTGTTGCGCGTTACCTCGTTTGAACGCACCTTCGCCGGCATGCTCGACTGGGAGAAGACAATGCGGGACAATCTCGCCGCCTTTTATCCCCCGTACCCCACGGACGTGTCTCCTGCAACCGCAACTTCAACGCAAAGCGCGACGACAACCGCACTCCTTCCGCCTGCGTCGCGGGGATTCATGGACGTCATCGTCGACAACCATGACGCTCGCGTTATGAAAGACACTCAGGGACGCACCGTCCTCATCTACGGATACCGCGACAGGGAAACGCTTGTTATCGCCCGCAACGAAGCCGCCTTCCGCGAGCTTCTCTCGCGCCTTTCGTCCACCTCTTCGCGCTAAAAACTGATTGCGGCCATGTGGTACAGTGCGGCCATGACCGACACTACGCATTTCAAGAAGCTCCTCGAACAAGAGAAGGGTGAGCTTGAATCACAGCTCGCTGCCATCGGGCGGGAGAACCCGGCGGTTCCCGGCGACTGGGAAGCGGTGCCGGACGAGACTGGGAAAGAGGCGGAAGAAGGCGACACTGCAGACGCGATAGAAGGGTATGCGGAAAACGTCGTCGCGGTAAACGACCTCGAACTCCGGTATAACGACGTCATCGCCGCGCTCAAGCGCATCGAGGACGGCACCTACGGGACGTGCGCGGTCGGCGGGGAAGCGATAGATTCCGCCCGGCTCGAAGCGAATCCGGCAGCGGCAACCTGCGTTACTCATCACACTGCATAATCATGACTACTCTCTCGGTTAAGGAATCGATTCTCTACGGATGGCGTGCATTCAAGGCGCGCCCATGGCCGCTCATCAAGGTATCGCTCGTACTTTTCGCGATAAGCTTCGCATTCAGCTTCGTAAACGGCATCCTCGGCGCGCTCGGGAACACAACGGACGGCGCTGCCATCATGCTCATCGGCCTCCTCTCGTTCGCCGTCTCGCTCGCTTCTATCTATGTGAACATCACGGTGAACAACATGGGCGTGCTCACGTATTTCCTCAAAGCGCATGACGATGCAGCTACGGTAACGCTGCGCGACCTCTGGCGCCCCCACCCGTTCTGGCGCTACCTCCTCGCGATGCTTATTGTGGTGCTGCTTGTCATCGGCGGACTCATACTGCTCGTGGTCCCCGGTATCATCATCGCGCTCGCACTCTCGTTCACAACCTACGTTGTCCTCACGCGCGACCTTTCCGCGTGGGAAGCGGTAAAAGAAAGCGCGCGGCTTACGAAGGGGAACCGATGGAAGCTCTTCCTGCTCTCGCTCGCAATCGCCGCACTTACTATCGTCGGCTTTCTTGCGCTCTTCATTGGGCTCCTGGTAACCATCCCAATCTCAATCCTTGCGTACGTGCATGCGTTTCGTACGCTTGAGGCGGGCGCAAACGCCGTCGTCCCTGCTCTGACCGCATAGTCACCTTTCGAGGATGCAAAACGCCCGCGAGCCGCGGGCGTTTTGCATTGTTGTGTAGGTCGTGGGGATACGTTTCATACGCGCATGGCGCATCCACGCTACACTTGCGCCCATGGAGGGAAAGACTGCAGAGCGGCGTGAAACCAAGGGATATGCAAAACTTGCCGCTGCGCAGCCAATTGGCAGTATCGCCGCACTCGTCACTATCGAGGCCGATCTCACGCGAGGCCTTCATTCGTTCTCAGTGGTTGGTCTTCCTGACAAAGCGGTCGAGGAGGCGCGCGACCGCATCTCAGCCGCAATCCGTCATGCCGGATTCAAATCACCGAAGGCGACGAACCGACGTATCGTCCTGTCATTGTCGCCAGCTGACTTGAAGAAAGAAGGTGCGCAGTACGATGTTCCGCTGGCGCTGTGCTACCTTGTCGCAGCGGGAGACCTCGCCATGCCCGAAGAGCCGATGCTCTTTGCGGGCGAACTCGCACTCGATGGAACCATCCGCGGCGTACGCGGCATCTTGCCGCAGGTGATCACGGCGAAGCGCGCTGGCATACGGACGGTGTTCGTCCCGCATGAGAACGTGCGCGAAGCGCTCCTTGCTGAAGAACTTACCGTGTTTGCTCCGCGCACACTCTCGGAATTAGTGGCGCATCTTGCCGGAACGCTGCCGCTCACACCCTGCGTGCGCGAAACGATGCTTCGAACGCCGCCGCCTGCGACAGATCTTGCCGATATCAAGGGACAGGAGGGAGCAAAACGCGCATTGGAGATAGCAGCGGCAGGCCGCCATAATCTCGTCCTCTATGGGCCGCCCGGCACAGGAAAGACAATGCTCGCTCGAGCGCTTCCCGGCATACTTCCGCCACTTACACCCGACGAGATGCTCGAAGTGACTGCGATACATTCAAGCGCGGGCGAGCTTCGCGGCGACGCGATCTACTGGCCACCGTTTCGCTCTCCGCATCACACCACCTCCCATACCGCGATGGTCGGCGGCGGCGCAGTGCCAAAAGCAGGGGAGGTGACACTCGCGCATAAAGGGGTGCTGTTCATGGATGAGTTCGCGGAGTTCGACGCACGGGCCCTTGAGGCGCTGCGGCAGCCGCTTGAAGACCGTGTCGTCACGGTAGCTCGCGCTCGCGCGACAGTGACGTTTCCCGCAGACTGCATGATCGTCGCGGCGATGAATCCGGCAGATACCCTTACCGCCGACGCGGGAGCAGCGGCACGAGCAGCAGCACGACAGGCGCGCAGGATTTCGCGACCGATAGCGGATCGTCTTGATCTTTGGGTAGAAGTTCCGCATATAGCACACGAAACGCTCGCTGAACTTCGGAGCGGCGAATCATCCGAGGCGGTACGCGAACGCGTGACCCGGGCGCGGACGAAAGCGCATGAGAGGTGCAGGAATACAAACGGACGGCTGACGGGACGCGAGCTCGAGGAGAAATCAGGTTTCACGGATGCCGCACGCTCGGCGCTTCTCCTTGCATCCCGTAAGCTCGATCTTTCGCCGCGAGCGTATCATAGGGTCATACGCGTGGCGCGCACGATTGCTGACCTTGCGGGGCGCAACAGTGTCTCTCCCGAGCATGTGATGGAGGCGCTCCAATACCGTCCGCGCGGACTCTTCGGATTTGAGTAAATAAGGAAGCGCCCCGTCCGCGGGGGACAGGGCGCTCGTCACGACTATGCTCTCGGATGCGCGGCTCTATGCCGCGTAGAGATCGAGATCGAAGATGACCGCAGTGCGCGTACGCCGGCGGTTCGGTTTGCGTTGGCTGGAAACGGGCCGGCGCTCGGGACGGGGAAGCGTAGTAAACGCCGCCGCCGAGACGCCGCCCGGAGGCAGGCCATTCACGAGCCCACTGCGAACATCGACGCGCGTCGAACGCATGGCGGCGACGAAGCCCGCCTCGCGCAGATCGACCGTAACCTCGACATTGCGTTCCCGCCAATATGCTTCGATCTTTTCTTTGAGGCGCTTTGCGCCTTCAGCAGTGCAAAAATCGTGGTCCATTGTTACCTCGTCTTGCATGGACGTTCCACATGGCACGTAAGCAAAATATCTTATTAATAAAATAAGTCAAGAGCCGCCCTCGGGCGGCTCTGCGACAGCGTGTTCCTAGTGCTACTTGAAACTGCAGACCTTCATGGCCGCGCAGCCGCGGAACGGGTTCGTGCCGCCACGCACCTCGAAATGGAGATGGTTACCGGTCGCCTCACCCGTACGGCCAACGTAGCCGATAAGGTCCCCGGCCGCGACCGTTTCGCCAACCTCGGCAACATCTCTGCTCATATGCGCGTAGAGGGTCTGCGTGCCGTTTGCGTGGGTGATAACGACATAGCTGCCGTACCCGCCGTTCCATGCGCCATTACCCTTCGAGATGATAACTGTGCCGGCAGCCGCAGCATAGATAGGAGTACCGGCCGGCGCGCCGACATCGACCGCATTCGTACCGTGGATTCCCTGCGTAAGAATTCCGCCCGGAACCGGATTCTTGAAATAGCCGGATGCGACAACCGTCGAGCCGCCAGAAACAGGCTTACTGCCAGACGCGGGCCTGGTCGAAGTCGGTTTGGCCGCCGTTTGCTCGCCGCCCGGAACGATGATGACGGTACCCGCAGCGATGTTCGCTGATGGGTCGATGCCGTTGAATACCGCGAGCTCGTCGACGTCCGCACCATACTTCTTCGCGATATCAGAGAGCGTACCGCCCGTCTTCACGGTGTAGCGGATACCGGTGACCGGAAGGATGATGAGCTTGTCGCCCGGATGGATGTCCTTTGCTGATTTGAGATCGTTCGCCCAAAGGATCGTGTTCACGGACACCTGGAACATGTCGGCAATCGCCGAGAGGGAATCTCCCTCGCGCACCTGGTACACGGTGATGGCGGCACTTCCCGGCGCGACCGAAGTACCCGAATCCTCAGGGAGAAGTGCGGAACCGTCCGTAAGAAGAAGCGTATCGCCCGCCTTGTTCGGGTTCGGATCGACATTCGTCGCTGCAGCAAGAAGGGGGAGCTTACTGTCGTGAATGAGAGGTTCCGGGGCGGCCGCCTTCGCGTCAAAAAACGGCCAGAAAGAGGCTGCTACGACAGGGTAGGCAGATGCGAGAAGGACCGTCCCGAGACCGGCGAATACCGCGGCCGCGATAAGCCCGTATGTAGCTTCTCCGTTAGCACTGGCTTTCCGGGAGAAGAGCTGTTTGAGGTCGATTATAAGGGGTGAGGGGATGGTTCTAGCGTTTCGTCCGTGTACAAAAATGGCCTATATAAGCCATTTCTTGCGTATCCGACTGTCTTCCGATTGGGCTAGTATACCGGGATGGGGGGAGGGGTCAATGAGGCGGAAATGAAGCCGGGGATAACGGAAAATAGCCTTATTTCAAGCGGTTTTTTCGCCTTTACGCATGTCTAGGCTATAGTTTCCGGATGACGCACCTCGACGGCCTCAACGCGGAACAGAAAGCGGCAGTCCTTGCGACCACGGGACCCGTTTCAGTCCTCGCCGGAGCCGGATCAGGAAAAACCCGGGTTCTCACGACCCGGATCTACCATCTTATAAAGGAAGGAGTCGCCCCGGAGAAGATTCTTGCCGTCACGTTCACCAATAAGGCGGCACGGGAGATGCGAGAACGCCTCGGCACGAGGCTCGGGGAGGAGCTTACAGCGTGGGGGCGTGGCAGTCTCCCGTTTGTCGCGACCTTCCACGGGCTCGGCAGGGAGCTTCTTGAGGAATACGGCCGTCCGATGGGTATCCCTCGGCATTTTTCCATCTATGATCGGGATGATTCCGAGCGCGCCATAAAGAATGCCCTCAAGGAGCTCGGTATCGATCCGAAAGAAATAGCCCCGCGCGCCATACTCTCCCGCATCTCGCGCGCAAAAGGAGAGGGACTTACCCGAAGTGAGTTCAAGGAGAAGTATGGACGCGAGGGATTCCGCGCGCAGCTCGCCGCGAATGTGTGGGAGAAATATGACGATTCGCTCGCGAAGGATAAGGCACTCGACTTTGACGACCTTATCGAGAAACCGGTGCGACTCTTGAGTGAACATGAAGACGTACGTCGCGCAGTGAACGACCGCTTCCATTTCATACATATTGATGAGTTTCAGGACACCAACGAGCTGCAGGGGCGTCTCGTCCGGCTCATGGCCGGAGACCGAAAGAACATATTCGTGGTCGGCGACATAGATCAGTGCCTCGTCGCAGGGACGCGCATTAGCATGGCCGACGGGTCAACGCGGCCTATTGAGAAGGTGCGAGCCGGAGACATGGTGCTGTCCAATTACGGAAGCGGGGTAATGCGCGGCGCGCGCGTCGCGCGCGCGATCGCGCGCAGCGCTGGGAAAGCTCTCATACGCATCACGACGGAGAGCGGCCGCACTCTCACAAGCACTCCCGAACACGTGCATTTCGCCGGCTACCGCCTCGGTCTCACGCCGCAGCTTTACTTCACGTATCTTATGCATAAGCAGGGTACGGGCTGGCGGCTTGGCGTATCGCAGACATATACGAAGGGGCAGCGTATGCCCATGATCGGATTCCAGCAACGCTGCAATCAGGAGCATGGGGACGAGGTGTGGGTTGTCGGGGTCCATACCACATCACGGGAGGCGCGCATCGAGGAGTACCGGCTCTCTTTGTCCTATGGGATTCCAACCCTTCCGTTCGTCGCGCGCAAGGGGAGCACGGGAGGATACGTGCATGATCAAGCGACGCTGGATGCGATTTTCAGCTCCTTCGATACCGAGTCGAGCGCTCGAAGGCTTCTTCACGACAAAGGGCTTTCGCGCAGGCATCCTCATCATCGAGCGCAAGCGACCCGAAGCGATCGCCGCAATATCGTCGTCACGCTCTGCGGCGACGGACGCGGAGCATCACCCATGCACCGCATCTCAATGATCGGTTCCGATGCAAAGGGACGCAGAGCCCTTTCCGGAGCCGGATTCCCCGTGCGTACGGCGAAAGCGGGGTCTTCGGCATGGCGGTTCGAGAGCGCGTATGCGGACTTCGCGAGGCTCCATGTAGCGATAACGGAGCTGCTCGCCGTTTTTCCTCACGCGCACATTATGGAGCGCGCGAGGCTCGGAGGAAAGAAAAAAAATCTGCGGGACGGAAACTCGCTTCCGTTCATGCCGGCTGCGTCTGTCCTGCCGGGCATGGTCATGTTCGATATGGAAGGCGGGTATGACGTCGTCATGGCGGTAGAGCGCGTCGTGACGGAGAAAAAGGTATACGATTTGGATATCGAACGGACGCACAACTTCGTCGCGAACGGCCTATCCACCCATAACTGTATCTATACCTGGCGCGGCGCGACCATCGACAACCTGCTCGAGTTCGATCGCACCTACCCTGACGCGCAGACCATCGTGCTCGCGGAGAACTACCGCTCGACGAAGACCATCGTCGACGCGGCGAATCAGATCATCGAGAAGAACGTGAACCGAAAGGAGAAGGTCGCCCGCACCGGAAACGACATCGGAGAACGAATCCGCATCCACTATGCGACGAACGCAGAACAGGAGGCACGCTTCATCGCGAAGGAAGCTCGCCGCTTCGTCATGCGCGGCACCCCGCCTGAGGAGATCGCTGTGCTGTACCGCACGAATTTCCAGTCGCGCGCTATCGAGGAAGCGTTTCTCTCGGAAGGGCTCCCGTACCGGCTTCTCGGCACGCAGTTCTATGACCGAAAGGAGGTGAAGGACGTCATCGCGTGGGCGCGGCTTGCGCTCGATCCGACCCGTGAACAGGACTATATGCGTGCAGTGCAGGCGCCCTTGCGCGGGATAGGGAAGGTGACCTTGGGGAAACTGCTTGCCGGAGAGCGCGACGCACTGAAGCCTGCGGAAAAAGGGAAGGTTGCCGCGTTCGAGTCGGTCGTGAACGCGCTCCATGAGGCCGCACAGACGGCGACACCATCGGAGCTCGTCCGACTCATCATCGAGAAGAGCGGCATGAAGGAAAGCTACGAGAAGGGGACGGATGACGATCAGGAGCGGCTCGAAAACGCGATGGAAGTCGCATCGATAGCGTCCCGCCATGACGGGACGCCGGGAGCGGCAGGCACCGCTGCATTTCTTGCAGAAGCGGCCCTTGCAGGCGATCAGGACGAGATGGATAGAGAAGGAAAGAAGAAGGGCGCAACCCTCATGACTATCCATGCTGCCAAAGGCCTTGAATTCGATGTCGTCTTCGTTGCGGGTCTTGAAGAGGGGCTCATGCCGCACGAAGGGCACGGAGACGAGGAGCGGGATGAGGAGGAAGAACGCCGCCTGTTCTATGTCGCAGTGACGCGCGCCCGGAAGCTCCTCTACCTCACGCTCGCACGGGTCCGCCGCATCTATGGAACCGATTATCTCCAAGAGCCCTCCTCCTTCCTCCGCGATATCGACCAATCTCTTATCGAATATGCGGATGAGGGGGATATCATCGAAGCATGATCCGTGCCAAGAAATCTCTCGGGCAGAACTTTCTGATGCATGCGCAAACCGCAGAGCGCATCGTGCGTGCGGCTGGGGTAGGGAAGACGGATACCGTTCTTGAGATAGGGCCGGGGACCGGCATGCTTACACGCGTTCTGCTCGCCGGCGCAGGACGGGTTATCGCCATAGAAAAGGATGATGAGCTTGTGCCCGTCCTTTCGGACACGTTTTCTGCAGCACTCGCATCCGGCCAGCTCACGCTTATCCATGGGGACGCGCTTTCGTTCGATACTCGAAGCATTAATGGCCCCTATCATCTCGTTGCGAACATCCCGTACTACATCACCGGGGAGCTCATACGTACATTTCTCGCCGCGCCACACAAACCTGCCTCGATAACGCTTCTCGTACAGAAAGAGGTCGCGGAGCGTATCGCACGCTCGAAGAAGGAGAGCATGCTTTCGCTTTCCGTGAAGGCATACGGGACGCCTTCGTACGAGTTCACCGTTCCGCGCGGAGCATTCAAACCGGCCCCTTCGGTCGATTCAGCGGTTCTCACCGTACGCGATATCCGGCAGGATGCGTTTCCGTCAGAGGCGGCAGAATCTCGGTTTTTCGCCGTACTGCGGGCCGGATTCGCACATAAGCGTAAGCTTCTTGCACGTAACCTGGAGAACATCGCTGAAAAGGCGCGCATCGCGGAAGTATTCGCGCAGGCGAATCTGGCAGAGAAGGCGCGCGCTGAGGACCTCTCGCTTCATGAATGGCGCCGCATCACGGAAACGCTCAGCAATTAATGCACATATAGTAGATAGAAGAAAAACGGTGCGTGGTACTATTTCGGTACCTGCTCATGGCGATTTCATCTCGTACCATACGCATCAGTATCGCCCTCCTTATATCCGTGGGCTTCATAGCGCTCGGATACTTCGCCGCATCACCACTTCATACCGACATCGCGAAGGCGGGTTCGATCGACGCAGCGCTCAAAGCGTATGCGACAAAGGATACCGATGGCGACGGTCTCCCGGACTGGAAGGAGTCTCTCTACGGCACCGACACTGAAAACGCGCATTCCGTTGATAAGAATATGACCGACGCGGAAGCGGTTGCGGCTGAGAAGGTAAAGCCGA
>CAZLVR010000026.1:0-10055 GCA_964563365.1 uncultured Candidatus Saccharibacteria bacterium
ATATAAATCTCTACGATCCGTTCTTTAAGGATCCGTTCCTTCGGGACCCGCAGCGCTACCTCTCACGCGACGGGCTGCACCCGTCTTCCTACGGCTACGGGCTCTGGTTCGATAAGCTCAAGGCGCAGCTCGATGCAAAATAAAAAACGCCCCCAGCGGGACGTTTTTTATTTTCGCGCTATGCGTTAGCGCGTGACGCAGATAGCTGCAGGGTTCGGAAGCGAAGTCTCGTACTGCGCGTTCGGTGCACAGACAGTGATACGACCGGTGGTCGAAGCCTGAACCGTATATTGCGTATCGTAGTTCGTCTCGCTCACCCACGTACCCGCGGGGTGGCCGTTTGCGCCCGGATCAACCGGAAGTCCGGCCGGGATGTACGTCGGATAGAGACACGAGAGATCAGTATCGCCAGCATCGTCCGAGATGTTATCGGGTGATGCCGTGGGAATGGGATCACACGTATAGGTAACGCTGTTGATAGTGAACGTTCCATCAAAAACACCTTTGTTGTCAGCGATGCGCTGGCCGATAGCGTTCAAGATCGTGTTGACGTTCGACTCGCGCTGCGTGTTACGGGCCTGCGCGAACTGCTTCGCCGGGTTGATTGCCACGATGACGATCGCCGCGAGGATCGCGATGATGCCGATGACGATGAGGATCTCGATGAGCGTAAAGCCGCGAGATGCCTTCTTAAGAGTCTGCATGAATCAATAAGTTTGTTTAGTAAGGCGCACTGCCCGGAACAGAACTACCGCCGTTATAGGCTCTTCATGAAGCGAAGTCAATCAGACTTCACGGCACTTCCGTCCAGGAACCGATCGTGATTGCAGGGGGTGGGGGAGGGGGTGGAGGAGGCGGAGGAACTGGTGGTGCGCTCCATTCGTCGGAACCTGACGGGTCATAGCTCCCTGAGTTCCCGGCATTCCCGTCCGTGTGACAGCCTGGATCGTTCTCATCGATAAGGCCGTCGCCGTCGTTATCAATGGTGTCGGAACACTGCGGTGCCGCGGCTGGGCAGACCTGCGTTCCGATAGCTTGAAAGATGCCAGTCATTGCGCTTGAAGACGGCGCGATGAAGAGATTTGTCGGCTGCACCGAGCCGCCGGTCGCAGAGACCGTGCCGCTTCCACTTGTCGTGTATCGGAAGCTCGTTGGCGAGACGACTGCCGAAACCGTGAAGGTTCCGTTTAAGGCGCTCGACGAGACACCGGAGATGATCACACGTTCATTCACGGTAAGTCGGTGCGCAGCGGAGGTTGTTACCGTGACGGTAGTACCGCTTCTTGTTGCTGTCGTTATCTGCGCTTGCGGCACAGTACTCGGACTTGCGAGCTGGCTCATAAGCGCCTGTCCCGACGTGTCGCCGAAATGAATCGCGAAGATATTCACGCCGTCGGCTTTCGCGGCGTTCGCCGCCGTAAGTGCGTATTGGGTCGGATCGGTCGGGGTTGTATAGAGGACGCGCGCTCCGAGCGTATCGACGATACAGGTGGGTCCAGCCGATACTTCATGGATGCGCGCTCTGAAGTTCGTGGAAGAGAAATCGTTTGGGACCCATGTGTGTGATCCCCACGATCCGGTGAGTGTGTAGGTTGTCGTCGCTGTAGTAAGCGGCTGGGTAACTTCGTTCGACCAGGTAGTACCACCGTTCCAGGAGAGATCGATCCCGAGCGTGCACGTACTCGGCATGCGGTACGTAACGGAAAGCGCGAGCTGTGTGACGCGCGGGGAACCGCCGCCTGAGTTAATACGAACCACGCCGAACCGTGTCGTCCATGCATTCACCTCGGCGAGCGTCCATGCGGCGCCTGTGAACGGATTCGTCGCCATAGTACGCGTGACCGGTCCATAACTTGTATTCGTGAGGATAACTGATGGGCCGTCGCTCTGCTGGCCGCTTCCGGTACCGCGCTCGGCCCGAAGTGCGATGGTGGAGTTCCCACCGTTTGTCGCCGCGGTCGCGGTAAGCGTGACGGAATCGATTGTTGCGCCTGCGGGGATGCCGGCGCCCGGGAATATGTACGTTTCGGCCTGATTCACGGAGGTTTCTGTGATATAGCTTGAGCTGCCATCGTTAGCAGCGACTGCACTTGTTTTTGACGGGAAGCCGAATCCACCGGTGCTCCACTGGTCATAGTTCCCAACTGCGGTCGCCGCTGGGAGTGTTACGGTCGTCGGTGCTCCGCCGCTTGCGGACGAGAGCGCGGTAGCCTGGACTTGAAGGCCTGTCACGGTTGCATTCGAGGGAATAGACCAGTTGAATCCTGAATATCGTTCGCGATGGCCCCCCGCATCGCTTGTCGCTCCGTTTCCATATGCACCCTGCGGATTTGTCCACGCATCACCCGTGCCGTTCTGCGCGGCTGCCGACGGAAGAATGAAGCCGGTATCGCCCGCAGCGCCGGACGTTGGTTCGTTCGGGATGCCGTCAGATACGAAGATGAACACTTTCTGTTTGGTCGAATCGTGACGCGCGCTCGCAAGCTCAGCTCGGCCAACTGAGATGGCGGCACCGAGGTTCGATCCGACCGACGAATTGCTGCCGGTAATGGAAGCGAGCGTCGACTTGAGAGTCGTATAGGCGGAGGAAAGCTGGCCGTTTGTCGGGATGCCCGCCGCGCCCGCGGGGAGCGAGGCATTCGGATAGGCGCCGAAGCTGCCGACGGATACCTTCGGAAGTGAAGAGACGCCCGCGTAGAGATCGATGAGCGCATTTCCAGCCGCTCGTTCGTTTGAGAGATCGCCACCGCTCATGCTACCGGTACGATCGAATACCATGACGGAATCGGCGCACGAGGGCGCTGGAGGCGGCGCGGTAACGGTGACCGTCGCACTGCACGTATTTGTTCCGCCTGCGTTCGAGACGGTTGCGATATAGGTCGCAGTGCCGACCAAGGTCGGCGTCACCGAGGGCCACGGGGCAGCTGTTTGAAGCGGATTCACCGAGCCGACGCCGTGATCGATTGTCATCGAGGTTGTGTTTGCGGACGCGCTCCAGAGGAGCTGGAACGACTGACCGAGCGGGATCGATGAAGGGGAAGCGACGAGTGTGCAGGTAGGGGGTGGGCTCACTGGCGCAACTGACGGATCCTGTGCGGTTGCGGAGACGGCGACCTCGCTGAACGCGCCGTAGAAATTCGCCTTCGTGTTTATTGAAAATGTACGTTTCCCGCTTGCGTCGACGTACGCGAGCGGGGCTATGGTGCAGGTGAGCGGTGCGCCATACGCGGTGCCGAGCGAGACCGTCTCATTACCCGCGTAGTCGTAGTCGTTGCCGATCTTTGCGAGTGTTTGATTCACGCACGCCTCCGCGAGACCGAGCGATATGCGCTTATATTCGCTATTAAGGACATCGAACCGGGAGAAGAAGGTCGTAGCGCCTAAAGTCGTCGCGAGCGCGAGCAGGATCGTTGAGATGATGATCGCGGAAATGAGCGCGATGAATCCTTTCTGGGGTGAGCATGGGAAGCGGTTCATAGGCTATTTGCGTATGTAGACGGTAGTGGTCGCCGCGCGAGAAAGGAGTGCGCCGTCGGACGCGCGTGCAGAAAGCGTGAGTGCGACGGTGACAGACTCAGGAGAGAATCCGTCGCCCGCACCGAGATCATGGGCGACCGAGAAGTGCGTGACGGAGACGTTCGTATTGTTCAGCACCGTCTGCGGCCCGCCCGACTTCGTCATGACTAGGTTTCCGCCGTTTGTCGTGATCACGATCGGGTTGCCGTAGGATGAATCCCACTTAACAACCGTGAGTGCACCACCGGTCGTCCCGGCGGACGGCGAGGTGACTGATTTCGCACCTGACGCAGCCCAGGTAGCCTTCGCGATAAGGAAATCGGTTTCTTCCTGGAGCATAGTGCGAGTCGTACCGCGGGCGGCGGCTTCAAAGAGGTTGTATGCAGCGACTACCGCGCCGCCCATGAGAATCGAGAAGAGCGCGAGATACACGAGCGCCTCGATGAGCGTAAAACCGCGTGTGGGTCGTAGGGTCATAAGCCGGACATGATGGTTATCGCCCCCTTATTCACGCTCCCTCCCGAAACCGGCACGGATGCGGCATAAAGATAGGTCTTCCCATCTACAGGACTCCACTCACAATCGAGTGCGACCGGCGCGCCGGAGGAGGGAAGTGCAACGGTCGCGGTCTGGGTAATGGCACTTGGGTTCGATGCATCGAGGATGAGGAGCTGCCCACCACCTGTAGTCGCGTTTCCACTTAAGAGAAACGCTCTGCCGTTACCCGCGATGAGGCCGTAGATACCTGCGGTCGTTCCGCCCGTGTCGCGGGAGCCGAGGAGTACCGGGTTCGCACTTGTTGTATCGAGCACGGCGAACTCGGGAGCGCCCGCCGTGAGGCTGCTATAGCGGCCGAGGTAGAGAGTGTCGCCGATCGTATAGAGCGAGCGTCCTTGGCCGGACCCGGATGCGCCCGGCGCGTCGTAACTTCCGCGGAGTGCCGGATGGGCGAGGTCGTTCACATTCAGAACGACAAGTTCTTTCGCTGCGCTGTCGGTTGCAAGATATGCGTATCCGTTTTTGACATAGATGTTGTTTACTCCGGCACCGACCTCATAGGTACCAAGCGGCGTTGCTGGTATGGATGAAGGATTATGTACATCGATAACGATAAATTCCGGTCCGCCCGGATTGTTCTGTAGACCCATGTACGCGTACCCATCCTTATAGAACACGGTGTTCGCGGTTACCGCAGCAGATGGGATCTGGTAGGCGGACAACACTTTAGCTGGCGTTGCGCCGACATCGATGACCTCAAGGTGTGCAGTCGTCGAATTGGTTGCGGCGTATGCGTAATCGCCAGACGCGGTCGAGGTAGCGACCGCTATGGCGTTCAATCCCGTCGAGATCGCATTTTGTCCAAGTGATTTTGCAAAGGTCGGATTTCCCGGCGTCGATGCGTTCAATATATAAAGCTGTTTCGTATAGGTGACCGTTACCGTGACGTAGTTTACGGATGCGGTACGGGAGTTGGTGCCGCCATTCGCCATGGCGGCAAGCGCGACCCCGAAGTTTGCATTATTTATCACAGCCGGTCCCCAGTCGGTCTCGCCCCAGAGGTAGGACGAGGAGCCGTACGTATCGACAGCCTCGGTCGTGGGCCAGGACGTCGCATGCGCTTGCGTCGTGTCGCTGCCGAGCGAGCCGTCCGCTTTCACAATTCGGATCTGCGCGTCTTTCACTGTGTTTGTTGAGCTCGACCCCTTGCGAGATACTTTTACGGTAATGCCGAGCACGGTCGCATCAGCCGGGAGGGAAAACCCGAAGCCAGTTACCTTCAGGTAATTTGTGGTCTGTCCTGCGCCTAGTGACGCGGTCGCGTATGCCGCATCGTTTGTCCGCGCGTTTGTCGGATTCGTCCATGCGACAGAACCGATGCCGCTTGTGTTTGTCGCGGATGCGGAGGTAGAGGGCCCGACGGACGGCGGCGTACCTGCGTTGTTCACGGTCACGTAGAGCCGCTTGCGGTATGCGTCGAGATCCGTGATGGGATAGAGTCCCGAGGAATCACCCATGACGCCTGCGCCGAGCGTCTTCGATGTCGACTGCGGCAGGCTCCAGTTCCCGGGGAAGGAAGAATCGCACGTATCCCCACCGACTGCGTTATTGAAATCCGCAACGACGCCCGCGAGCACGACGCTTTGGCTCCTGCCATAGAGGCCGCCCCAGGACACGGTCGCGGTCATCTTCTTCGTGAAGAAATCTGTCATGGTCGTAGCGACCGTCTTCGTAAACGTGATGCCGCCTGAGGTTTCAGTAGAGGTTGTCCCGATCACAAGCCGGAAATCTTTGCGCGCTAACGCTTGCTCGTTCTCGAGAGTCTTTTGCGCAATAGAGAGCGCCTCGGCATTGAGTTCCGAATCGACCGATCCCGACTGTATGCCGGGGAAGAGCAAGATGGTTGCAGAGATGGCGAGGGTGAGCACCGTCATCGCGATGAGCATCTCAAGCGTCGAGAATCCGCGGTTCATATCAGTTGGTCCACCACACCCGTCCCTCCGGCTCTATCGTGATAGCCGATACTCGGCCGGAGATATCCGTTACCGTCACTGTTCGCGTTGCCGTGACGTTCCCCGTGAGCGGAGCGAACGTAACGTCTGATGCCCCCGTGACCGTTGCTGCGTCGTCTTTTGCTTCGATGACTTCGTCGACACTTGTGTCGCGGGCAGCGTAGGAGGTGCCTTGGTAGATGATGTAGTTCCCGGCATGACCGAAGTACACGCCGTGCGGCTTGCCGTCGGTGCAGCCGGCGCCGAAGCACATGTTATTAATCGCCTGGCTCCGTGCTTTATGCAGCACAGCGACCACCATGTCGCGTTCGTTATGCATATGGAAGGCGCGATAGTCGTCGAGCGAAATGATGAGCCCGAGTGCGCCCACCACTGAGATAAGGCCGAGGATAATAAGCACTTCCAGCAGCGTAAAACCCTTACGGATGGAGATTCTGCGTGATGCCATAGATCGGTGTGATAATAGAGATAGCGATGAATCCGACGAGTACGCCCATCATCACCATGAGCGCAGGCTCGATGAGCGATGAGAGGTTCTTGGTGAAATCGTCGACCTCCGCTTCATAGAGTTCGGAGAGATAGACGAGGGTCGAGGAGAGGCTTCCCGTTCGTTCGCCGACAGCGATCATCTGGGTTGCAACAGCAGGAAAGAGCTCTGGATCTTTTGCGAGCTGGCCCGACATGCGCTCGCCGCGGAGTACCGCCTCTGCGAGTCCGCGATATCGCTCTTTGTAGACGAGATTCTTTGTCGTATCGGCCGTGAGCGGAAGTGCAGCCGCAAGCGTGACGCCTGAGCGAAGCAGGAGGCCGAGGGTGCGGGTTGCGGTCGAGAGGTTGAATGCGCGGATGACGTCGCCTATGACCGGAAACTGCAGGAGCTGCGCGTCGACCATGTACCGGAGCCGCGCACTCTTCTTCAGGGCGACCGTAAAAGCGATAGATGCGGCGATAAGCGCAAGAAGAAGCCAGAGTCCCCACACCTGGAGGAACGAGGAGACGGCGATGACGATCTTCGTGGAGAGCGGAAGCTCCATATGGAGCGACGTGAAGATCGGCATGATCTTCGGGAAGAGATAGAGCGTAAGAAAGCCCGTGATGGCGAGCGTCGCGACCGTGATGACAGCCGGATAGACCATGGCGCCGAGCACTTTGCGTCGCAATTCATCGCTCTTCTTCAGCTCATCCGCAAGATATTCGAGGTTCTGCGAGAGCGTCCCGGACGATTCGCCGATACGCACGATATTTACGCCGAAATCGCCAAAGATGTCTTCAAAGCGCGCGAGCGCGCGGGAAAGGGAATAGCCGTTCGTCACATCGGTGATCACGCTCTGCATGACGCGAGCGGAGCGGCGCGAACGGGACTGTTCGGAGAGCATCGTGAGGCTCTCAAGGATGGGGACGCTTGCGGAGACGAGGAACGAGAGGCGCTTCGCGAAGAACATCTGCTCCTTCAGCGTGAGGCGCGGCGCACGCGATAGCTCGTATGCCTCATGAAGCTCGCGAATGCGTGCGACCGCAGGCGCGAGCGCTGCTGAGGTTCGCTCGGCACCCGCTTTTATGCGCACATAGAGCGCGCCGCCCGCCCGCGCCGCGGCATCTCTCGCTTTCCTCGCTGCGTTTCTGATCTTAGTCATGGACGACGCGAAGCACCTCTTCGATGGTGGTCTGACCGCTGCGCACCTTGCGGATGCCATCTTCGAGCATGGTGGTCATCCCGCCGGCGATGGCGATGGTCCGAATCTCATCCGCCGATGCGGTCCGGAGTATAGCGTCGCGTATCGCTGGAGTCGCGACGAGCACCTCATTTATGGAGAGGCGGCCTTTATACCCCGTTCCTTTGCAGGCAGTGCAGCCGGAGCCGCGCATGACAGATTCCCCAGCAGCGACTGGTACGCGGAGCGGCAGATGCGCGAGGCTCTTCGCTGCAACCTCCGTCACCGTTTCGCCCATCGCGCATCCGTCGCAGATCTTTCTGACGAGGCGCTGGCCGATCGCGATATTCATGGTCGAGGCGACGAGATAGGTGTCGATACCCATATCAAGAAGGCGTGGAAGCGTGGTCGCGGCGTCGTTTGTGTGTAGCGTCGAGAGCAGGAGATGGCCCGTGAGCGCAGTGTTGACCGCAATGCCGGCGGTCTCGCCGTCGCGAATCTCTCCGACCATGATGATGTCCGGGTCCTGGCGAAGGATCGAGCGGAGCCCGGTCGCGAACGTGAGACCGGTTCTGGAGTTCACCTGTATCTGCTCAATATCGCGGACTGCGTACTCAATCGGGTCCTCGATGGTGACGATGGATACCGCAGGGGAGTTGAGCATCTTGATGAGCGTGTAGAGGGTCGTCGTCTTTCCGGAGCCGGTCGGACCGGTCGAGAGGATCATGCCGGAGGGCTTCCTGATGGCCGCTTCGATCTTTGCGCAGTCCTCATCCGAGAAGCCGAGCATCGAGAGGGTGTAGTCCTCGCTATGGTCAGCGAGAAGGCGGAGCACTGCGTTTTCGCCGTGATAGGTCGGAGCGATCGAGACGCGGACGTCGACGAAACGTTCGTCCGAATAGAGATGGCGGAAACGGCCATCCTGGGCGGCCTGATGCTCGTCGGTCCGAAGCGCGGCCATGACCTTGATGCGGGAGATCACCTCCTGATGTATCGACTTCGGGAAGGAGGCGTAGTCCTGGAGCACTCCGTCAATACGCAGCCGCACCCGAACGTCCACATGGGAGGGATCTATATGTATGTCGGATGCGTTTGCCGCATGTGCTTCTGCGACGAGGCACTCGAGGAGTGTCACTATGGACAGCGAATTGCCGCGGGAGAGCTCGTCCCGGACAGAGGAAACCTCGACCGCTAGAGCGGCCCCAGGTGATGCCTTCATTAAGGCGGACAATACTACGCTCGATTGGTTTGTCTATAGAGCGGGAGGCCCTGCTACGGTT
Organism: uncultured Candidatus Saccharibacteria bacterium; assembly: GCA_964563365.1. Lineage (GTDB taxonomy): Bacteria > Patescibacteriota > Minisyncoccia > Phycocordibacterales > Phycocordibacteraceae > C7867-001. The sequence continues at coordinate 8,959 of CAZLVR010000026.1, forward strand.
ATCCACAAACCATACCAGCGGCGTTCGCGGCCGAGCACTCCGGTTTAATAGGACACCGTTTCGAAAGCGGGGAGGAAATACTGGATTCCTATAAGACATTCCTTCATGAAGAAGCCTGTAGCAGAAGAAATGTCCTTTATATACGCGGTTTTTCAGCGCCCCGCTTCATTGACACTTCAAAATCAAAAAGATTTACTACGGTCAGATGAACTGAGTTCATCCGGCAATACGTTCGTCGAAGCTCCTCGCGAAACCGAGAGCGCTTGTCGCGTTTGCGGGCCTATTATTTACCACCACTTATACCTATATGAGTACTACGAATGTTCTCGCCCGTTTCTTCGGGGCCGGTCTTCTCGCCGTTGCGCTCGTCGCGATGTCGATGCCGGTTTCCGTCCGGGCAGATGACGAGAACGGGACCGGGACCGATACTCCGGCCGTCGAGTGCACTGAGCCAGGCTTCCACATGGAAGACGGTCAGTGTGTCGCTGACGAGGGGCAGCAAGAGCAGGAGGAGCAGACGTTTGTTCCCCAGACATTCTCGATCGTGAACCATGAGCATCACGAGGATGAGGACGAAGATGAGGAAGAACATAAGATCGATATCTGCCACTATGAAGGCAGCGACGCGCAGATCCTCTCCATCGATGAGAACGGCTGGAACGGCCACGAGCATCACGACCATGACTTCAAGATTGACGGGCAACATCCGAAGGAGGGCTGTGTCGACATTGATGATGGAGATGACGAGGAGACTCCTGTCGAGAATTCCTGTGTCGCCCCGTCCGCTCTCGATCAGAGCGGTCAGCGCGAGATAGGGAACGGTGACGGCCCGCTCCAGAACATCATGAACGGGGCCGGGTATTCGTTTGACGTCGACACGGACCAGACGAACGACCAGGTATGGACCGGCACAGGCAACACCGTGCATGTTTCTGCGAAGTTCATCTCGAAGCACGCGAGCGATAAGCACGTCTTCGGCTATATGCTGAACGGTGGCGCGTTTGTCGGGGTCTTCAAGGATTACGACACGTACGGCGGCGACCCGTATCCGGCTCTTCCGAAGAACGGAACGCAGACCTTCGACCTAGCGGGTACCA
>CAZLVR010000027.1:0-9375 GCA_964563365.1 uncultured Candidatus Saccharibacteria bacterium
AAAATCGCTCTCCCCATGCTAGCACCGCCCGAAAAGGAAGTGGCCGGGTGTCCCCGGCCACGCTCCCTACTTCTTGAGCCCGAGCTTCTTGACGACCGCGTTGTAGCGGCGCTTGTCGTTCTTCTCGAGATAGCGCAGGTGTGCGCGCCGATCGGCAACCATTTGGAGAAGACCACGGCGGGAATGGTTATCCTTGTGGTTCTTCTTGAGATGCTTCGTCAGTTCATCAATACGGCGGGTCAGGACAGCGACCTGAACATCGGCAGAGCCGGTGTCGGTGTCATGACGAGCCGCGTCCTTGATGACGGACGTCTTTACGCGCTTCGTTAGCATGGTTCCCGCAGAGTACCACACCTTGTAAAAAAGCGCAAGTGTTTTCTGGTATAAGCCCCCTGTAGGGATATTGACATAAGTATAATTTATTTTATTATAAATCGCAGAAGTTCTCCCCTCTCTGAGGACTTCCCTTCGAAAGACAGGAGAAAGACATGTTGAAAGCACTCTGTGCCGCCGCTGGAACCGCCGTGTTGATCGCCGGAGCCTACCAAGGGCTCAATCTTGGCGGCGTGGTCGGAGACTATCCGCCGCCGCTCGCCGGGATCATCGGCGGTCTCGTCCCGGTCGTCTTCGGCGTCCTTGGCGCCGCTTGCTTCGCCTTCGCCTTGCGCAAAGACGAATCGGTACCGCACGGCGCGAACGTGGACGGCAACTACGGCTGAACCCATTCAACACCACGAGAGGAAACCGCCTGGTCACAAGCCGGGCGGTTTTCGTTTCAATATTGTGCGAAGCGAGAGATATACTGTGTGCATGGACGCCGCCCTGATGAAACGTCAGTTCCTCGAATATATCGAGATAGAGCGTGGTCGCGCAGTGAAGACGGTCATCAACTATGACCACTATCTCTCTGTCTTCTTTTCTCAGATGCAGATCAAGCAGGTCTCCGACATAACGGAGGAGAGGATCCGCGAGTTTCGTATGTGGCTAAATCGCCAGCCAGGAACGACTGGTTCGATGAAGCGTCGCACCCAGAACTACTATCTCATCGCCATACGCGCCTTTCTGAAGTTCCTCCGGAAACGTGAGGTGGAGTGCGTCTCGCCGGAACGTATTGAGCTCGCGAAGCTTCCTGAGCGCTCCTTGGACCTCATCTCCCCTACTGAACTCGAACGCCTGCTCGAATCAGCGAAGGGCACCGAAGAGCGCGCGCTTCGCGACCGTGCCATTCTCGAGCTCCTCTTCTCTACGGGACTCCGCGTCTCAGAGCTTTGCTCGCTCGACTCCGATATCGATCTCTCCCGCGACGAGCTCTCTGTGCGCGGTAAGGGGGATAAGGTGCGTGTCGTATTCCTCTCCCCTGCTGCAAAGGATTCCATCCGCGCGTACCTCGCAAAACGTAAAGACATGGAAGAAGCGCTCTTCGTGAATGCGAGCGCGATAGGGAAAGAGAACAAGGCAAAGCCGTCCCGGCTCACTCCGCGCGCTATTCAGATGATGATAAAGACGTATGCGGCGAAGGCGGGCATCACGAAGAAGGTCACGCCACACGTCCTTCGCCACTCCTTTGCGACGGACCTCCTCTCGAACGGGGCTGACATTCGATCCGTACAGGCACTTCTTGGTCACGCGTCAATTAATACGACCCAGATCTATACGCACGTGACGGACGCGCACCTGCGGGAGGTCCATAAGAAGTTTCATTCCCGGCAGAAGTGACCTCATGTTGGGTTCAGGACGTCCGTCGTACCGTATGGATTCCTTCGAGGGCCGGACTTGCGCGTCTAAAATAACCGTGCTAAGGTTCACAGGAATTGAAAGAGAGAAAGTAAACGGGGGGCAGGGCTGCGGTATGAGTCCTGGTACTTGTTCTGCAGCCCGCCCCGGACAGTCGATCTTTATATCGACATCCGTTGGCACTTCTCTCTGGGGTTACAAAACCCTAGTACCTTCGGCTCAAGCTATGAGCCATACGAACGGCACCACTTGACTGGTGCTATTTTTATTTTATAGTGTCAGGAGCGCACAGTTTCGCGCAGATACGGGAGTGTGAAGTGACCTCAACTGACATCGAACCCGGATCCGACGCAGCCGATCAAAAGGCCGCGCCGCAACAGAAAAAACGTACCTTTTTCACGAAGCTGAAGCGCTGGTGGATCACCTCGCGTAAAACGGCCGTTCTTTCAAACGGCTCGTCCCGTCATGTGGAGAGTTTCATCGACACCGCAAAACGGTGGCGCATGGAGCTCCTCATTCCTCCGGTCGATCTCGCCGATTGCCTCATCGGCGAGTACGACGGGTTCATTCAACGTCCCGTCGTTACTAAGAAGGATCGCCGCGCGCGCAAGCGCGTGGTGGACCGGATTAGCGCATCGAACCTGGTCATCAAGGTAAAGGCCCGGTTCACCGATAAGGTGCGCAGCGCAGTCGCGGACATCGTCTTGTCGGGGCAACCCGGCAGTGTCGCGATCGAGCTCCTCGAGGACATGGCTGCGTGGGGATACGAGCCGTCGGAAGCGGGTCTTCGCGGACTCATCCGACATCTCACCTTCCACTACAGCCAGAATCTTCAGGAGAAGACGAACCGGATTAAGCGGCGTGAGGATACGTCGAAGGCGGAGAAATCCATCCCGACGAATCCTGACACACCGACGCTTCAGAGCTGGGTGCGTACGCACTGCAACAAGCCACTTCTCTTGTGGCTCTATGCGGCGAACAACCTGCTCGAACAAGCTCGTGGGGAACCACCCTCTCGGCGAGTTGCTTCGTGAAACCTATGGCGCCACTGGATTCGTTCCGGTGGCGTCTTGCTTTGCTATAGTTCCGTCATGCGCATCATGTCGTGGAACGTGAACGGCCTCCGTGCTGTTCAGAAGAAGGGTGTCTTCGTGCCTTTCGTAAAGAAATACAAGCCGGATGTTCTCTGCCTCCAGGAGACGAAGGCTCAAGAGGGCCAGGCAGAGATAGATCTTCCTGACTATGAGGAGTACTGGTGCTCTGCAGAGAGGAAGGGATATAGCGGTGTGGCCATATTCACGAAGCACACCCCAGTCGATGTTCGGTTCGGCCTCCCGGAGGACCTTGTCGAGAAGTACGGACTTTCAGATGACGGGTACGGCGACCCTGCGAAGGAGGGTCGGGTCATAGCGGCAGATCTTGGAACGGTAATTGTGGTTTCTGTCTATACTCCGAACGCAAAGGACGATCTCTCTCGCCTTACGCTCCGGCATAAGCATTGGGACCCTGCATTTCTCGAGTATATGAAGCGGCTTGAGGAGGAGAAGCCAGTTATCTTCTGCGGTGACCTGAACGTCGCCCATACTGAGGATGATCTTGCTCGCCCCAAAGAGAACAAGGGGGTAAAGGGTTTTACCGACGAAGAACGTGAAGGGCTCGATATGGTACTGAAAGCAGGGTTCGTAGACACGTTCCGTCTCTTTCATAAGGGGAACGGCTTCTATACCTGGTGGAGCCATTTCAATCAGGCGCGTGCGCGAAACGTTGGCTGGAGAATCGACTACGTCTTCGTATCGAAGAAGCTCGCGACCAAGGTCAAGAAAGCGGAAATTCATCCAGAAATCGAAGGGTCAGACCACTGCCCCGTTTCCATCACGTTGTAGATACTGTCTTATAGGACATAAAGGACATTTATCCACACATATGTCCTTTACTCTGTCTTTTATGGACTTATTATAAGCAACAGAGTTCGAGTGAGTTCTTTGCGAGCACCTTTCATCACCAGTCTTTCGTTCAGTGAATTGCCGACCAACGTATTCGGGACGTATTCCCTAAAAACCATCGGGTCAGGCAAGGAGCAGAACAAAAGTCCCACACGCGAAAAGCCGTCAAGCCGTTCCTCCTGGGTACCACCAAATATATTGCCCATCCCCTAATTTGGTACCCTCTGGCAAGACGGCTTTTCGCATTTCTAGCCTGTTTCACGTGAAAACCGCCCCTCCTGGGCGGTTCATTCTTTCACGTGAAACTGCCCTACTCCACCCGGTGTTTACGTAGTATTTCCTGTATTTCTTCCTCTTCTTTTACCTCCTTCGCCTTCTTCCCAGAGTCCCCCAGTCGGTGAAGATCAGCTTCCGGGAGCTCAAGGAGCTCCTTGGTCCGTATATCAAGGTATTGCTCAGTATTTCGCCCCGGATCTTCAATTACCTCTTCAAGGAGTGCATTCAGGATATGCCCTATAACGGGGCCCGGTTTCACGTGGAACTTCTCCATAATCCGGCTCCCATCAGTCTTAAGCATCCCGACTGAGACTGGATCGCGAAGTGCCTCGTCTACCATCGCCTTGTACTTCCTAAACCGAAACGGCTGTTCCTTAGGCCTCCCTGTGCCTATTCGGTCGCATATGCGGAGGTTGAGGAGATCGACGATATTCTCCTTCCCCACGTTCCGGATGGTCCTTCGTACGGCAGAGAGGGTTATCTGTTCCGGGTCAGAGAAGAACATATGCCAGCGGACGAGCTTAACCACCTTATCGATGGTTTCACGTGAAAACCGAAGCTCCGTGAGGGCCTTTTCGGCTACCCTGCTACCCACAACCTCATGGCCATGGAAGGTCCAATCCCGCTTCTCTTTCGACCAGCGTCTCGTTTCAGGCTTCGCTATGTCGTGAAATAGCGCCGCAAGGCGGATATCGAACGGCCAGCCCTTGTCAGCAGCATGCTGCATGCTCCGGAGGTTATGTTCAAATACCGTATAGCTATGGGCCTGATTCTGATCTATCCCTATGCCCCGAAGGAGGTCCGGGACGATGTAATCAAGGAGTCCAAGCTGCTGTGCGAGCACCAAAGCCATCATGGGCTGGCTAGACTCGAGTATTCGGGTCAGCTCATCCCTCACCCTTTCACGTGAAACATGCCCAAGATTAGAGGCCTTTTTCTGTATAGCGGCTGCCGTTTCAGAGTCGAGGGCAAAATTAAGCTCTGCTACCAGCCGGATAGCCCTCATAAGCCTTAGAGCGTCCTCCTCGAAGCGCTCCTCAGGGTCTCGTACTGTCCTTAATACCCTGCTCTTAATGTCCTTTTGTCCGTTATAAGGGTCTACGATATGTCCTTTAGAATCATCGTAGGCTATGGCGTTTATCGTGAAATCCCGGCGGGCAAGGTCCTCCTCAAGGCTTTTCCCCCACTCGACCTTATCCGGGCGCCTCTTATCGGTATATTCCGACTCCGTCCGGTACGGCGTTACCTCGACTATATGGAGCCGAGGGTCTTCCGAGCCGGTCTTTACTCCGACCGTTCCGAAGTCGTTCTCGTAGAAAGAGTCCGGGAAGATCTTTTGAATATCTTCCGGGGTCGCGTTCGTCGTCACGTCCCAATCTTTCGGGGTCCGGCCGATGATCATATCCCGGACACATCCGCCAACAAGGTATGCCTCGAACCCGGCCTTCCGGAGTCCGCGCGCCACCTTCCCTACCGCTTCAGGGACGAAGAACGATGCCATTATGGCTATTCTAACAGGCTTGTGTGCTATCGTGCCGGTACGCCCCTGTGGTGAAATGGATATCACGACTGACTTCGGATCAGTTATTCTGGGTTCGAATCCTGGCGGGGGCACCGCGTAGAAAAGATCGTCAAAACCTAGAATGTATATATATTTTGGGGATAAACCGAACCTACGTCTAGTACAATGTATGCATGCGAAAGGACCGCAAAGCGGCTATCGAATTGCGGAAAGCAGGGAAAAGCTATAAGCAGATCCGGGCAGAACTCAACATCCCTTTGGCGACCCTCTCCGACTGGTTCAGGGATGTTGACTGGTCCGGGGAAGTGAAGCGTCGTCTCCAGGAAGAGAGTAAGAAAGGAAACTCGGTTCGCCTAAAGGAGCTGAACCGGGTCCGGGGTGAGCATCTTGAACGGGTATATGAAGAGGCTCGGGAAGAGGCTCGGAAGGAACTGGAGACCCTTAAGTACAATCCAGCCTTCATATCCGGGATAATGCTGTATTGGGGGGAGGGGGATAAACTGACGAAACACATAACTCGGCTCTCAAACTCGGATCCCGAACTTATCCGCTTCTACGTGGATTTTCTAAGAAAGACCTGTCGGATCCCAGAGGCTAAGATACGGGTTCAATTGCTTATATATCCGGATATAGAAGAAGAGTCTAATCGAAGATTCTGGTCTTTTGCTTCGGGACTGGATCTGAATCACTTCACCAAAAGCATCCTCATACAAGGGCGTCATGAGACAAAACGGCTTAGATACGGCGTCTGCACGGTGCTTGTAAGCAGTACCTACTTTAAAGTGAAGATGCTCGAGTGGTTGCGGCTGTTGCCAAAGGAATTGATGAATAAGGCGTATTATGAGAGTATTAGCCACTAAGCGGCTATGGTTTAGTGGTAAAACGACAGCTTGCCAAGTTGTAGTCGGGAGTTCGATTCTCCCTAGCCGCACTAAGTTACGATTAGTCTCTGGCCGGTATCGCCTATATGCGGCGTTTTAGTTCGATTCCTATACCGGCGTTATTTTCTATATATTCGAGCGCCCGTTTTAGAAGGGTAGCGTTGTCCTTAAACTGACCGAGGCCAACATTGCAATTTGAGCAAAGCAACCCCCGAACCTGCATCGTTGAGTGACAGTGATCAAGCAATGGCCGTTTCATGTGCTCTTTGCATATGCCGCATAGGCCCTGCTGGCGCTCAAACAGTTCCGCATATAGCTGCCTATAGGGACCTGCAGTCCCGAACTTGGCAGTCAACTTCTTGTCCTCAAGACACTCAACACAACAGGTACGACCCTCTTTTGCTGGTCTTTTTTCACAGTTCGGACAAATACCACGTGCCTTTATAGAAGCCTTACGCTTCTTAAGATAGGCCCTAAAATATGCCTTTTTCTCCTCAGGAGTCCACTTAGGTTTCCACGCCATATAGGTCATTATATCCACAGAACCGTTCTGTGACAAAAGAAAAAGTGCACAAAGCTGTTAACTTGTGGATAAAAGACAGCGTCTCGACCGTTATCAAGCAGCCATACCTTCGAAATAACGAGAAAACAGGCCATAATTCTTGAGGCCATGGAATTAACCGGGAACGACCGAAAGGAAATAGGGTCCTTAGGGGAAAAGGTCGCAGCAGAGTACTTACGACGTAAAGGGTTTCATATTGTCGCCATGAACGTCGCACGTAAGACTGGGGAGATAGATGTGATAGCGGGGAAGGGAAACGAACTCAGATTCGTCGAAGTGAAATCGATCCTCTGCAGGGAGTTCCCGGATCAGGCTTCGGCCGGCGATCGGTACGATCCATCGGCGAACCTGTATCCGGGGAAGATACGGAAGGTGGCGCGGACGGCGGAGTGGTATGTTGCAGAAACAGGTTGGGAGGGGGAGTGGCAGGTTGATGGGTGCCTTGTATGGCTGCGTGAGCGTGATGGCCATGCCTGGGTCGAATACCTGCCGCAAATCGTGTAGGGTAGGGGAGTGGGCGGTCAGGGATTAACTGTTCAGTCGGGGTGTCGTATACCGGTAGTACGCGACCTTTGGGAGGTTGATGACGGAGTTCGATTCTCCGCACCCCGACTGAGTAGTTAATCAGCTTCCTCTAGTCAAATCATAGATAACAGTTCAGCCGGCCATGCGTACGCATGGCCGGCTGGTACGTTCCGGCCGCTTCGAAGACGGTCAGGCCGCGTCAGTGGCGTCATCCTGGAGCGCTTTCGCGAGGTCCAGAAGTCGGCGCCGCGGTCGTTCGCCGAGCTTGTAGTAAGCGCGGACGAGCTCGATCGTTTCATGTTGCGACAAGATGTCAGCAGAAAATATGCCGCCGTCATTTGCCGCAGAAGCAGCAGATTGGTGCTGCATCCCTTCGAAGAAATACATGACCGGCACATTGAGCGCCACCCCAAGCTCGTAGAGCCGGGAAGCGACCAGCCGGTTCGCACCGCATTCGTACTTCTGGATCTGTTGGAAGCGGATCCCTATGGACTTCGCCAACTGTTGCTGAGTAAGCCCCAAAAGCCGTCTGCGACGTCGCAATCTCTTGCCGACGTGCACATCGATCGCATTAGCCATCCATTTCTCCTTTTAGTCAGGCGCTAATGAGCAGTCTGACCCTACCGTGACAGCATACTCGCGTCAATTAACGGTTCCGGATGTCATCCTTGAGCTCTGCCAGGAGATTTTCAGAAACGGGGCGGAATGCGGCTATGAGTGTCGTGATGTTCCCCTTCAAATATGCATCGAAATCAACCTCCATATCGTTTTCAAAACTGCGGCGCACATGGTCCACAGTGAGGGCCTGAAGCGACCTGAGCGAGAGATCTGCTTTTGCTGTACGGGTTGTGATGACGCCAATCAGGAATTTATCAGCATTTATGACCGCGCCACCGGATGAGCCTTCCTGCGCTGCTGAGCCTGCAGCAACCGAGAAAAGATCGACGGTGGTGCGCCCAAAGGTGAAGAGATCGTCCACGTCCGCGAACTTGATGGTGGGGTAGAGCGACGAGCGAATCTGGGAGCTCGTCAGGAACTCGGCGGCATAGGAGCCGGTGCCGACCTCGTCCCCGATCCGGACCTTGGACTTCGCGGGGGCGAGCGGGATATAGGGGAACGAGGAGGGCAGGGGAGAGGCCGTCAAGCTCCCGGTGATGGCGAGCACGGCGAAGTCGTTCTCTCCGGTCCCGCTAGGCATCTTCTCGAGAAATGTCGCTTTATTCTCACGTATCCAGCTTGGAGAGATGTAGACGAGATCTGCAGTGTACGCGTTCTTTGCGGGGCTCCCGGTCCGGATATAGCAGGTGCCTGCGCCCTTCGTCGGATAATCGCGCAGGAGAAAGCCCTGGCCGATGTGGGCGACGGTGACCACAAGCCCGCGCGGATCGATGATGACTCCGGTACCTGAGCTTCCCGGAAGGCCGCCGCCAGGGAGGCAGATGATGTTTACGACCGCTGCTTTTAGATATTCCTCTCGCGTCTCCCGAAGCTCCGGCGGTGTGACGACGGGGGAGGAGCTCGCTTCTTCCTGAGCCGGTGCCGGGTTCTGCGGCGACGTCGGGGATATTTGAGGAGGGGCGGGTACCGGGATTGGTTTGAACGGCACCGACGGGGCCGTGGGCGCCACCGGTCCCTGAGGAATTGCCGGCTTCGGTGCTGTAGCGCTTGAGGATGCGGTCGATGTGGCGCTGGCCGCGAGCCGGTCGACGAAGCGTTCAAAGGGCGAAGAGAAGGAAGACGAGGTTGTTCCGCTCGTGCTCTCGATGACGATATGCGGCACTTCCCGGGGCACTAACGGCGCTTCCGCCCGGAATCCCCACGCGTGATACTGCGCGACGACCGCGCCCCAGAGGGAGATCACTATGGCGAGCACTGGGCCCGCGAAGTGCTGGATCATGCCTGTATGCTACGCCATGACAGAGAAAAAACAGA
>CAZLVR010000028.1:0-8944 GCA_964563365.1 uncultured Candidatus Saccharibacteria bacterium
GTGGATCGCCTTCGGGCACGGTCCGCCGCCGAACTAATGGGTGCGGGAACGTGAAAAGCCGGGCTTCCGAGAGGAGGCCCGGTTTTGCGTGTATCTCCTAGACGTCAACCGTCGCGAGTTTTGCGTTCGACTGGATGAACGACTTGCGAGAGGCTACGTCGTTGCCCATGAGGATATCGAAGATGCGGTCTGCCTCGGCAGCATCTTCGACCTTCACCTGCTTCAAGACGCGGTGGGCTGGGTCCATCGTAGTTTCCCAGAGCTCCGACGCATTCATCTCACCGAGACCTTTGTATCGCTGGATGGAGAACTTGGCAGGCTTCCTCGCCTTCGGCTTCGTCCCCTCGGCCTCGACGTCTGCCTCTTCCTGGTCCTCCTCGGCTTCCGCCTGCACCTCGTCCGGCGTAGCGACTTCTTCCTTCCCGACTATCTTGAACTTCTCCTCGTCGTTGTACGCATAGAAGACCTCCTTGCCGCGCTTGATCTTATAGAGGGGCGGCTGCGCGATATACACGAACCCGCCGTCGATGATGGGGCGGAAATGGCGGTAGAGGAGCGTGAGGATGAGCGTGCGAATGTGCGCGCCGTCGACGTCCGCATCGGTGGCGATGATGATCTTGTGGTAGCGGAGCTTCGAGAGATCGAACACGTCGCCGATAGCGGTGCCGAAGGCGACGACGAGATTCTTGATCTGCTCGGATGCGAGCATCTTATCAAGGCGCGCTCGCTCGATGTTGAGGATCTTGCCGCGCAGCGGCAGTATTGCCTGCGTCCTGCGGTCACGGCCGGTCTTCGCGGTACCGCCTGCAGAATCTCCCTCCACGATGAAGAGCTCGGACTCTTCCGCCGACTTCGACTGGCAGTCGGCAAGCTTTCCCGGAAGCGTCATGCCCTCGAGCGCGCCCTTGCGGAGGATGGAATCCTTCGCCGCCTTCGCCGCCTTGCGCGCTTTCAGCGCAAGAAGCACCTTGTTCACGATAGCTTTCGCGTCGTCCGGGTTCTCCTCAAGGAAGGCAGCGAACGCGTCGCCGAAGACTGCTGCGGTTGCGCCCTGTGCTTCGACTGAGCCGAGCTTCGCCTTCGTCTGCCCCTCGAATTGAATCTCCGGCATCTTGATGGAAACGACCGCCGTGATGCCCTCGAGCGCGTCGTCGCCCGTGAAGTTCTCCTCGCTCTCCTTGAGAATTCCCGCCTTACGACCGTACGAATTGAGGGTGCGAGTGAGTGCGGTCTTGAAGCCCGTCACGTGCGTGCCGTGCTCCGGGTTATAGATGTTGTTCGCGAACGCCATGAGGCGCGGAGAAACATCGTCCGTATACTGGAGCGCAATCTCGACCATGACATTGTCCTTTTCCGCGTCGACATAGAAGATGTTCTTATGGGCGACGGTCTGGTGCTGGTTATAGAAACTGACGAGAGAACGGAGACCGCCCTCGAAGTAGAACGCCATCGACGGGACTTCGATACTGAGCTCGCGCAGGTAGTGGACGTCCTCGCCATCCATCCCGGCGCGCGTATTCTCGCGTGCGTCGATCACTGTGATGCGCGTACCTTTCACAAGATATGCCTGCTGGCGAAGATGAGAGACGATACGGTCCCAGTTCCAATTGATGCCGCCCGTGAAGATGGTCTCGTCAGGCCGGAAATAGGTGATGGTGCCGTGGCTCTTCGTCTTCCCTATCTGCTTTACCTTCCCCTGCGGCTTCCCGATCTTGTATTCCTGCGTGTGGATGCCGCCGTCCTTGTGGACAATCACTTTTGCATTCGTTGAGAGAGCGTTCACGACAGATGCGCCGACGCCATGGAGGCCGCCCGACACTTTGTACCCGGAATCCTCGCCGCCGAACTTGCCGCCCGCATGGAGCTGCGTCATCACCATCTCAAGCGCTGAGATCTTCGTCTTCGGATGGATGTTCACCGGGATACCGCGGCCGTTGTCCGCGACGCGCACGTATCCGCCCGGAAGGAGCGCCACCTCAATGTCGTCCGCGAAGCCGCCCATCGCCTCGTCGCGTGAATTATCGAAGATCTCCCAGATGAGGTGATGGAGGCCGTCGGGGCCGGTGGTCCCGATGTACATGCCCGGGCGCTTACGGACCGGATCGAGTCCTTCAAGGACCTGGATAGACGAAGCGTCGTACGCCTTTGCGGACGCAGCGCCCTTACCCGCTTTCGGCTCTTTTTCAGCTTTCTTGGCCATGTGTTCTTGCTCCAATTATATCACGAAAGAGGTTGAGTTTCTTTCCTTTTGGACGAGGTCTGAGAGCTCACATACTTGACAAAGTATCAATATATGTATAAAATCTATTGACCGTGACGCGAGGTCCGCGTCTTAGCCGCCCGTGAGGAGGGTTCGGTGAAAGCAGTTCTTACTATCGCAGCGGGCGTGCTGTTTCTGCTCGGGTTCCTGCCCTACATCCGCGCCATCTTGCGGAGGGAGACGGTACCGTCAAAAGCGAGCTGGCTCATCTGGGCCGGCCTGGATACCATCACTGTGCTCGGCATGCTTTTCGCCGGGTCATTGAACGGTCAGATATTCGGAGCTGTCGCGGGCGCATGGGTGACTACCGCCCTCGCACTCAAGTACGGCAGCGCCGGATGGACCAGGCTCGACAAGCTTTGCTTAGGCGGCGCCGTCCTCGGCATCGTTCTCTGGCTAACGACCAGCAATCCCCTGTTCGGTATCGTGATCAGTCAAACCGTCGTCCTGTTGGGCGCCGTACCGACGGTAACGTCGGCATGGAAAGACCCAAGTCAGGAGGATCGCTTCTCGTGGACCGTCTGGTGGGTTTCCTGCGTATGTGCAATGTTTGCCATACCGCAGTGGACTTTTAAGGACGCGTTTCAACCAAGCGTATTCTTCCTGATCGAGACGACCATGGTCGCGATCCTCTACCTTAAGCCGCGGCTCATGCCCGCGCCGCAGCGATGAGTTGCGAAGGGACCTGTCGCTTCGGTAACGGGTCCCTTTAGTTTTGATGCTTGAATAAACAGCGCCCCTTCCCTACACTCCTCTCTATGGATATCAAGATAGACCGCACTGATGAAATGCGTCTCCGAAAAGAGATCGAGGCGCGTACGGATATCGAGGCAGTTCGGATGCAGCGATACCTCACCATGCCGGACCTCTCTCGCACCGACGGTTCCCCGCTTGCGGACATGTTCGAGCGGGTGAAGGCGGTGCCGTCGCTTCGGGGTCTCGACGTCATCGAGATACCGGAGATCGTGCCTGCATCAGTTGTGTTCGACCTCTTCGACTTCCCTGCCGACCATCCGGCCCGTTCGAAGTCCGATACGTACTATGCGGACGATACGAACGTGCTCAGGACCCATAACACGGTCTCCTGGTACTACTACTTCCACGATCCGGCGGTCATTGAACGGATGAAGAAGGGCGAGCACCTCGGGGCGCTCTGCGTCGGCAAGGTGTACCGGAAAGATGAAATAGACCGCCGCCACATGAACGTCTTCCATCAGATAGACGGCTGGAAGGTCATACCGGACACTGAAGGCACGCTCCCGCTCGACGAGCTGAAGCGCGTGCTCTCGGAGATCGTCGAGACCGTCTTCGGAAAAGAGACGGAATACCGCTTCCTCGACGATACGTTCCCGTACACGGATCCCTCAACGCAGATCGAGGTGAAGGTGAACGGCGACTGGGTCGAGATCCTCGGCGCCGGCATGGTGAAGAAATCGGTGCTCGAGAAGATGGGCATCACGGGCTATAACGGCTGGGCCTTCGGCTTCGGACTCGAGCGCCTCGCGATCCTCTCTATGAAGCTTCCAGACATTCGCCTCCTCTGGTCGGATGATGAACGCGTGAAGAAACAGCTCGTCCTCGGGACTGAGTTCAAGGAAGTCTCGAAATTCCCTCCGGTCGTGCGCGATATCTCCTTCATCGTGCCGAAGGACTTCGTCCCGAACAACTTCTTCGACCTCGTGCGCGAGACCGCGGGCGACCTCGTCGAGGAAGTCTGCCTCATCGACAAGTACGAGAACGACGCCAAGTTCGGCGCGGACCGCATGAGCTACGCGTACCGGATCACGTACCGCTCTCTCGACCGCACCCTTACAGGTGAAGAGGTCGATACGCTCCACAAGCGAGTGGAGGGGGCTGCACGGGAGGCGTACGGCGCAGAAGTCCGCTAATCCCGTTGCGCAGTACCCGGGGTCGAAGAAAAAGGCCGTTTTTGCTATACTACCCTCGTTCCCGGAGCCCGGGAAAATGCCTTGATGCTAGGCGCGGGGCTGAGGTTTTCGGAGCCGTACTCCTAGTACGGCGAGGAAAACTGAGGGGTCCCCGTAACGACGCAGGCAGGTATTTTAACGGCTCCTACGCGCATGACCCTGGAACTCCTGGCATACCCTTTCCTTTTCCTGGCGCTCTACTTCGAGGCCTTTTTGCTCGTAACCTTCCTTTCGCGCCCGGCGCATGACATGCGAGTCCGGCCCATCTCCACGCGAACGCCCCGCGTCGCCGTCATCGTCCCCTGTTGGAACGAGGAGACGACCGTGAAAGGTACGGTCGACTCACTCCTTGCGCTCGACTATCCGAAAGAGCTTCTCTCGATCATCCTTGTGAACGACGGCTCGACCGACGGCACGGGCGCCGTGATGGACAGCTATGCCGGAAACCCGCAGGTGACGGTGCTTCATACCGAGAACGGCGGCAAGCACGCTGCAATCAATAACGGTATCGAAATCGCGAAAGACGCGGAGCTTATCGGCTGTCTCGACGCCGATTCGTTCGTCTCTCCAGAGGCGCTCCGCGAGATGATCGTCTGCTTCGACGATCCGCAGGTCGCTGCCGCGACGCCAGCCATGTCCGTCTCGCGCCCGAAGAACCTCATAGAGCGCATGCAGAACGCGGAGTTCATCATGGGTATCGCGCTCCGCCACATACTCGCGGTCGTGAATGGACTGTACGTAACTCCTGGTCCGTTCTCCGTCTACCGCCGCGATGTCCTCGTCGAGCTCGGCGGCTTCCGCTTCGGCCACCAGACAGAAGACATGGAGATGGCGCTCCGCATGCAGCGTGCAGGCTACAAGATAGACAGCGCGACCCGCGCGCGCGTCTATACGACCGCACCGCGTTCGGTTCCGGCCTTGGTAAAGCAGCGCACCCGCTGGACCTCTGGGTTCCTCAGGAACATGCTCTACGAGTATCGTGACCTCGTCGGGAACCCGCGCTACGGCGCGCTCGGCGTCCTCGTGCTCCCCTTGGGCTTCACGGCTATCGCCGGCGGCATTCTCATGACTGGCATCCTCCTCTATCAGCTCGGATCAAACGCGGTTGAGACCGCGCTCACTGTCTCCGGTGTTCCTATTGATTACACGCTTTCGACGCTCGTACCGGACGTCTCGACCTTCGGTTGGTTCTATCTCCCGCTCTCCCTGTTCGCGCTTCTCGCGCTCGTTGCCGCTGCCGGAAGCATCATATTCATACTCGTCGGCAAGCGTATCTCCGATACGCCGGCAAGCCTCACGGTCGCGATAGCAGGCTGGCTCCTTCTCTACGGCCTCATCGCTCCGTTCTGGCTCGTTCGTTCCGTCGCGGATGTCGCTTCCGGACACCGCCGCGCCTGGCGCTAATCTATGCCGCTCTATACCCGTAACGCGCTCATCGCGCTCGCCATCACTCTCGCCATCACCGGCACCATCCTCTACGCGGTGAATCTGCTCAACCAGCAACGCGTCGCGGAGCTCCGCACCATCGAGGACCAGCTCGCCACCGATACCCTCTCGATTGAGACGCAGTTCGCCCTTCTTGAGGAAGCGCCGTGCGAGGATATCCGCGCCGGCACCGCGCTCTCCACGGAAATTTCCGGCATCGGTGACCGGCTCGCGTTTGCGGAGGAACATGCCGGGAAAGACGATCCGGACGTGCTTCGCCTCAAGGAACGCTACACGTTGCTTGAGATACGGGATTACCTCCTCTCAAAGCGACTTTCCGAGACCTGCGGCGTGAAGCCGACTGTCGCCCTCTATTTCTACTCAAACGTCCCGGGCGAATGCACGGACTGCGATCGCGCAGGCTATGCGCTCTCCTATCTGCGTCAGACCTATCCGACGCTGCGCGTCTATTCCTTCGATTACCACCTCGACCTCGCGGCGCTGAAGACGCTCATCACCGTACTCAAGGTGAAGGACGAATTCCCCGCGTTTGTGATTAACGGAAAGGAATCGAACGGTTTCTCTACCCTCGACGAGTTCAAGACGCGCTTTCCGAAAGCGCTCTTCGCGACCACGAGCGCATCGACCACGAAGAAATAGTAGCTTGATTACGGAACGCAAGCGCCCGCACTTCTTGCGGGCGCTTTCTGTTTTCTTTTGCTGAGCCGGGGGTGGGGATCGAACCCACGGTCTTCACTTTACAAAAGTGTTGCTTTACCGCTAAGCTACCCCGGCCTGATATCTATTCTACTTCCTCCGCCGCCCTCTCGCGGAGCCTGCGTGTCGCCCGCGTGAGCGCTCGCTCGAGCGCGCGGATGCCGATCAGCATGCCGTGCGCGACTTCGTGAGCGACAAGCGAAGCGCCCGCGACCGCCTTTCGCAGGAGCGTATGCTCGAGATCAAGCGCGCGCAGGTAGGCGCGCCCGGCCGTGACGCGCGCGTCGAGCCGCTCGCGCGCGGGCGCCATGACGCGCCTGCCGGTTCTTGCTTCCGCGGCCGTGAGCGCGAGGAAGCTCGCGAGAAGAACCCCGAGAACCGCCGTGACGATTCCGACGATCATCGCCTAGCGTGCCGAGAAGCGCGAGAACTTCGTCACCTCGACGCGCTCGCCGAACTTCTGCGTCGCCTCGTTCAAAAGGTCGCGAATAGTCTTCGACTCGTCCTTGATGTACGGCTGGTCAAGCAGGACCGAGTCGCGGAAGTAGGAGGCAAGCTTCCCTTCGAGTATCTTCGCCTTCATGTCCTCCGGCTTGCCTTCGACCTCCTTCTGGAACACTTCCGTTGCCGCCTTCTTCGCGTCCTCCGGTATCTCCGTATCGACGGCGAACTTCGGGTCGGTCGCCGCGACCTGCATCGCGACCTCGCGCGCGAGCGCGCCGAACTCCGGATTCTTCGCGACGAAATCCGTCTCGCAGGAAAGCAGCACCATCGCGCCGATAGCGCCGTCATGGACGTAGGAGCCGATCCAGCCTGCGCCGAGCTCGCGGTCCGCCTTCTTCTCGGCGGCGCCGGCGCTCTTCTTCTTGAGGATCACCTCCGCCTTGTCGACGTCGCCGCCCGCCTCTTCGAGGGCCTTCTTGCACTGCGCCACCGACACGCCGGTCTTATCGCGCAGCGCCTTCAATACGTCGATTGAGATTTCCATGTTCGTAAGATTATATCTTAAATAAGTTTCCTTTGACGGGCGTGAGGCGGGAAAGCGTCAGATCCTAGGCGCGGGATGTCCGGGTCCTGAGCCGTATCAGGATACGGTGAGGGACGCGGACGGGACCCGTAACGACGGAGCTGGCGTTTTTACGCCTTGCGCCCCGCTTCGTATGCGGAAGCGAGCTCCCCGAGGACGAGCTTCACCGCCTCGCGGGACGCGTCGTTCATGACGATCGGGTACGCCGCATCGGCGAGATCGCAGTCAGACGACATGAGCGCGATGACCGGGATGCCCGCGTCCTTCGCCTCCTTCACCGCATGCGCTTCGCGCTTCGTATCAACGACGACGAACGCATCCGGGCGCTTCTCTAGCTCCGTGATGCCGTCAAGGCGCGACGAGAGGCGTGCGATCTCGCGATCGATGTAGAGGCGTTCGAGCTTGGTGTAGAGCTTCGCGAGCTCGCCCGACTCGCGCTTCCCGGTAAGGTCCGCGAGGCGGTCGATACGCTTCTTGATCTCGACAAAGTTCGAGATGGTGCCGCCGAGCCAGCGGGAGGCGACATACGGGGCGCCGATCTTCCTCGCCGTGTCGCGGACGACATCGGAGACCTCGCGCTTACCGCCCACGAAGAGGACGGTCTTCCCGTCGCGGCTCATGGCGGCAATTGCGGCCTTTGCGGCAGCAAGCTGCTCATCGGTCTTCACGAGGTCGAATATCTCGACGCGGGATTTCGCGCCTACCACGAAGCCCTTCATGGACGGATGGCGGCGACTCTTGAGCTGGGCAAAGTGGGCGCCCGCCCCGAAGAGGCGGTCAACTCCAACTCCTGCCGACGTATCGGTAGTCATGAAAAAGACTATACCTGACCCTCCGCCCGGGCGCAACGGGCCATTAGTCAGCCTCTTCGGCCGGACCAATCCCGCCCGCTGCCGCCCGCTCCTGTAGGGTTTCGACGATGGGGTCGAGCCCGCCGGCGAGGATCTTCGGAAGGTTATGCCAGGATTCCTTGATGCGGTGGTCCGTGATGCGGTCCTGGAGGAAATTGTAGGTCCGAATCTTCTCGGAACGATCCCCGGTCCCTATCTGCCCCTTCCGCTCTGCCGCGTACTTCTTCGCCTCCTCCTCCTCGTGAAGGTTCTCGAGCTTTGCGGCGAGGATGGCAAGCGCCTTTTCCCGGTTCGCCTTCTGGCTGCGCTCGACCGCGCTCCTCACGTCGATACCGGTCGGCCGATGGATGAGGCGGACGGCCGTCTCAACCTTGTTCACGTTCTGCCCGCCCGCGCCGCCAGCGCGCGAGAATTCCATGTCGATATCCGCCATGTTGAGCTCAAACTTCGGTTTCGTGCGGATGGGGAGCGCAGCGACTGACGCAGTCGACGTATGGATGCGCCCCGACTTCTCCGTGACCGGGACTCGCTGGACGCGATGAACGCCGGTCTCGTAGCGCAAGGCGTCATACGCCTCCTCCCCGTCTATCTCGAGCGTCATATCGTCCACAATGCGCACTTTCCAGCCCCGTCCCTCGGCGTATTTCTGGTACATGTCGCGGAGCTCTTTCGCGAAAAGGGTCGCTTCGTCCCCGCCTGCGGCCGCACGGAATTCGAGCACGATCGCTTTCGGCTT
>CAZLVR010000029.1:0-8373 GCA_964563365.1 uncultured Candidatus Saccharibacteria bacterium
CGCTTGCAGAAGAGATGGGTAAGCTCCAGGAGCGCATCACCTCGACGAAGAAGGGCTCCATCACGTCCGTGCAGGCAATCTACGTGCCGGCCGACGACCTTACGGACCCGGCTCCGGCGACGACCTTCGCGCACCTCGACGGTACCGTCGTGCTCTCGCGCCAGCTCGCGTCGCTCGGCATCTACCCGGCCATCGATCCGCTCCTCTCGACATCAAACGCGCTTACGCCGGAGATCGCAGGCGAGGAGCACTATCAGGTCGCGAACAAGGTGAAGCAGGTGCTCCAGCGCTATAAGGACCTTCAGGACATCATCGCCATCCTCGGCATCGAGGAGCTCTCGGACGAGGATAAGACGGTCGTGTACCGCGCTCGCAAGATCCAGCGCTTCCTCTCGCAGCCGTTCTTCGTCGGTGAAGTGTTTACCGGCACGCCGGGCCAGTACGTCTCCCGCGAAGAGACCGTACGCGGCTTCAAGGAGATCGTTGAAGGAAAGCACGACGATAAGCCCGAGGCTGCCTTCTATATGAAGGGCGGCATCGATCAGGTCACTGGATAGAGAATAGATTGGTTAATAGAGGCGCGAAACTGCATTCATCTGCGTCGTTACGGGGACCCCTGAGGTTTTCTCACCGTACAGGAGTACGGCTCCAAACCCTCAGCCCCGCGCCTAGCATCTGAGCCCAGTTTCGCGCCGTGTGGTAACGTAACCTTATGGCAAAAAGCTTCCATCTCACTATCGCGCGCGTCGGAGAGAATCTCTTCGATGGTGACGCGGTATCAATCGTTCTTCCGGGAACGGAAGGAGTCTTTACGGTGCTCGCGGGCCATGAGGCGCTCGTCTCGGAGCTTAAGCCCGGAGAGGCGAAAGTGGAGGCGGCCGACGGAGAGAAGTATCACTTCGAGATACCGCACGGCGGTGTGGCAGAAGTGTCGAGCAATCAGGCGACGATCATCCTCTAAGGTTCGAATTCTGATCTGCCAGCAACCACATAAAATCTAGCTTCTATAGCTAGGGGGAACCAAAATCCGAACAGCAAAGAGAAAAGCCTACTCCCGTTTCCGGTTTCGGCTTAGTTCTAGAGCGCTGGAGATTCTTCAATCTTCCAGTCAGGATTGTTGCGAGACAGGAGGCGGAATTCTTCTTCTTTGACCCGCACTCGCACCACGATCTTTGGCGTCTTGCCGACGATGCGATGCTGAACGTCAAAAATTTTCAGCAATTTGATTTCGGAATGTATCGAAAGACGATCACCCATCCTCGGCACTTCGGGCCAACCCACGACTTCTTGGGAAGCCCAACGCTCGAAGATGCCGACAGAGGTACTTTCTCCCTCAACGGCCTCAATCGTGAATCGTTTACTCATCTACACTCTCCTTTGTGCTGGTGGCCGGGCTCACCATACGTTGCAGCTCAGGTTCAGTCAATATGGTTCGAATATCGTCCCAGACAGCCACCTCGGAAAATGAAAGACCGCGAGGCTTGCGCTCCGCGGTCTTTGCTCGTAGGGTCGCCTGTTGCTTCCGACTAGTGGCGAGACCACCAATCAACAGCGAACGAGACGATAAGGACGAGCAGGATTGTATAGCCGATGATGGCGCTCAGGTTTTGGATCCAGAGCGGCGCTGCTTTGGTCTTGAGGTAGTGGTGAATTCCCGAACAAACGAAGGTGAGGGCGACGGATCCGTAGAAGATCCGCCCCGCAACGCCGTCATCTGGCAAGAACATGACAGCCGCAAGCAAGGCGAGGCCGCCGACGATCCGCAACCAGGCGGGCATCACCAGGACAGACAATCTCTTTTGTACAGTGGCCATTCCGAAATCTCCCTATGGCTTAAGTACATATTACCACATTATATACTATCGGTCAAGTAGTTCGTAAGGCTTTGCCATGTTCCGGGATCGATACGGCATCGAATGGATTATTGAGTTCGGCGCAGCGGCGTAGTGGTGCGGCGATCAGCGAGATACCAGGCGGAAGCCCACAAGAGTCCGAGCACGATACCCGCTGCTACTTGAAGCCAGGTGTGCGCGCCGTAATAGACGCGGCTTAGGGAGATCATAAGTGTGAGGAACGCGCAGACCGCGTATGTCGTATACCGAAGTGGCGTCGAACGGCCCCGGGAAAGGAGTGCAAGAGAAAAGAACAAGAATGCGGAACCGGCCGCGTGCCCGCTCGGGAACGCGTAGCCGGTGACTTCGATAGAAAGCGTGTCCGGGCGCGCCACCCGGAATAGCTCTTTCAGCAGCGCGACGGTGCCAGCGAGACCGAGCGCCGAAACGAAGAAGTATGTCCCGCGTATCCGTCTGCCGGTGAAAAAAAGATATGCATAGATAAGAACCGCGAGCGTAAAGAATCCGGTTGTGCTCGCGAGTACGGTAAAGAAGAAGAGGGCCGCGTCCTGCATGTACCTACTATAGCAATCCACGCCGCCTCCTTGCGCTGCGGCTGATTAATCGGATACTTAGCTCATGAGCGAAGACTTTATTCCACGCCCCGAGCATCGCGGCGTCAGCCATTACTACGGGGATACGGTCCGCGTCTTGTTTGTCATCGCCGCCGCCCTCCTGTTTATTTCCCAGTTCATCCCGGGCCCGTTTGTCACGCCGATTGCGACCCTTATCTGTGCGGTCATATACATCGTCGCTGCCGGACTGACCAATCCCGTGCAGGCCTGGATCCACTGGCTGAATGTGCTTGTTGCTGGCGTCTCGCTTATTTTCTTCGGTGCGATCGCAATTGCCCGGTATCAGGCCCTGCATGCCTTCTCCGGCAATACGCTTATCGTGTTCGCCCTCGTTATCATCTTTGTCATCGGCCTCTATAGCTCCATCCGCACCCTTCGCGGCGCGCTCATGCGCGGCGCCCCGACCATAGAGTGAGCATATAGGCCGTGCTATACTCGCCGAGATGGGTATACAAAATTTCCTTCTCAAACAGGTCGCCAATTGGAAACTTAAGGATGCACCGCAGGCGCAGCGCGAGCAGCTTCTCGCCATGCTCGACAAGAATCCGGAGCTCATGAAGAAGATCGGCGAGGAAATCGACCGCCGCGTAAAGAAGGGCGGAGAGAATCAGATGAAGGCGACGATGGAAGTGATGAAGAAGTATAAGAATGAATTGGCGGCACTGATGCAGCGCTAGCATGAAAAAGATCTACATACTGATGGGCCATCCGAATACGGACCCCACCCTTTCAAGCTCGATAGCGGACGCGTACGAAGCGGCCGCGAAAGCGGCGGGACATGAGGTGCGCCGCGCGGATCTCGGGAAGCTCCAGTTCGACCCGATATTGCATAAGGGCTATCGCACCATCCAGGAGCTCGAACCAGACCTGAAGCAGGTACAGGCAGACATCACGTGGTGCGACCACTTCGTGCTCGTGTATCCCTTGTGGTGGAGCTCCGTTCCGGCGCTTCTGAAGGGGATGATCGACCGTATGTGGCTTCCGGCATTCGCCTTCCGGTTCATCAAGGCGCCGGACGGCAAGTCGACTATGGGGTGGAACAAACTCCTCAAGGGCCGTACTGCACGCGTCATCGTTCTCTTGAAGAACTTCGCCCTTCTCGAGCATCTCATGTACGGGAATTTCACGTCGGATATCGTGAACGTCGTGCTCCGCTTCTCCGGTTTCCGAGTGAATGTGAAAGAAGTCGGTAACTCAGAAGCGCTTTCGGATTCTGCGAAAGCGCGCCTGCTGCGGAATGTTGCACGCCTCGGTCGGTCCGCACGGTAGCTTGCGTATCAGCCGTAGTTTCGTAAGGTGAACGTACTCCCGTCCTGGGAGCGTTTGGAGGTCGTCGTATGACCATGTTCCGTATCGTGGCTGCACTTACGTCCGCGGTCATTCTGTCATCGCCCGCAGCTCCCACCCCCGTTACGGCCGAGATGCTGAAGCTGGCCGTTGCTCCAGTGCCGCCTGATCCGGAGGATGCGGCTGCACGCCGCGCCTTTGCGGAGCTCGCGGAACAGGGAATCACGCGCTGGTGCGAACGGCGCCTTGCGCGCAGCGTAGGCTATGCACGTCTCTCGCCGGAAGAACGAGAACGACGCATGCACTGGTGCCGCTCCGGGATCAGCGTTTCCTACGAGCGAGAATGACAGACACTCGCACGTATACGCCCCGCGAAGAATCGCGGGGCTTTTGCTTTTCAGCCGCTTCTCCCGTAGGTTGTATGGATGCTGAAGATAGGGATCGTTGGCCTTCCGAACGTCGGCAAATCGACACTGTTTAATGCGCTTACCCGCGCGGAGGTACTTGCCGCAAATTACCCGTTTGCGACCATTGATCCGAACGTTGGCGTCGTCGCCGTCCCGGACGAGCGTCTCGACAAACTCGCTGCGTTCTCGAAGTCGGAGAAGACGGTTCCGGCGGCTATTGAGTTCGTCGATATCGCCGGCCTTGTGAAAGGCGCTTCCGAAGGCGAAGGCCTCGGGAACCAGTTCCTGTCGAACATCCGAGAGTGCGACGCCATTCTCGAGATGGTCCGCTTCTTCGATGATCCGGACATCACCCATGTCCATGGGGACGTGGATCCAGTCCGCGATATCGAGGTCATCAACCTCGAGCTCATCCTCGCCGACCGCGATCAGGTGGCGAAGCGCCGCGAGAAGCTCACTCGCGATATACGCGCAGGCATCAAGGAGGCCGCAGCTGAAGATGCCGCGCTCGGGAAGATACTCGCCGGGCTTGAGGCTGGCACGCTCGCACGGAACATCGCGCTCACGCCGGAGGACATGAAGGCGGTCGCGCACCTGAATCTCCTTACCCTGAAGCCCATTCTCTACGCGTTCAACGGGAAAGCGGGCGGTCATAATTTCAACGAGGTGAACGACGGCCGTGCCGAGCGCGCCTATACCTATGTCGAATCGCTCGGCAGCCGATACGTTCATGTGGACGCCCGTACGGAACATGAATTGAACGACGTCGCGGAAGGGGATAAAGGCATGTTCCGTCAGGAGCTCGGCGTTCAGGTAGACGGGCTTGCAGACCTCATCCGCGGCGCGTACGCGACCCTCGGCCTCATCACCTTCTTCACGACCGGCCCCAAAGAAAGCCGCGCATGGACCATTCCTGAAGGAGCAACCGCTCCGGAAGCGGGCGCCGTCATCCATACGGATTTCAAAGATAAGTTCATACGCGCGGAAACCGTCGCATGGGACACACTCCTCTCCGACGGTTCCTACGCCGCGGCGCGCGAGAAAGGGCACGTACGCACGGAAGGAAAGACGTATATCGTCGCAGACGGAGACGTGATGGTCTTCCTCCACTCGTAATAGTGGTATTGTTAGAAATGCCGAGGATGGTCCTCGGCCTCGTACCACTTGGCAGTCTTTGCCGCCGCGCTTCATACAGCGCGGTCTTTTTTTGTGTTATAATCCGCTCATTATGGCAAACTCCCCGAAATTCGTCCGCTGGGCGGTCCTTCTTGGCATCGTGATATCGCTTAACCTGTTCTTCTTTGTTGGTCGTGCGCTTCTGCTCCCTGAACCGCTGTACGACGACTATTGTCCGACGACGGTACAGCCGCCCGCTGAACAGAAGACGTGCGAGGCAAACGATGGCGTGTGGGTTGAGACGCCGAACGATCCATCGGTCACCGCAGTCGTGAAGCCGAACCCGGGCGGATACTGCGACCTCTATCAGAAGTGCCAACCGGTCTATGACGAGGCGCATAAAGAGTGGGCGATGTATTCGTTCGTCATCGCAGTTGGCCTCGGCATACTCTCGATCATCGCGGGTGTCATTCCGATGGGTTCGTCCATCGTCTCTTCCGGCCTCTCCTACGGTGGCGTGCTCGCGCTCATCATTGCGGCAACCTCCTACTGGAGCGAGGCGGGGAATCTCCTGAAACTCCTTATCTCCGGCGTCGCGCTCGTCGCTCTCCTCTACATCGGCGCTCGCCGCTTCCGCGACTAGGGATCATCTCATGGCGGAGCGCTTCGACCATGCGTCCATAGAGAAAGCGGCCCAGGAGAAATGGGACGCGTCGAAGCTCTATGAGACGGACCTGCATGACGAGTCGAGGGACCCGTACTATCTCCTGTTCGAGTTCCCGTATCCGTCCGGCGACCTCCATATCGGTCACTGGTACGCGTACGCAGTCACGGATATCTATGCCCGCCTTATGCGCATGCGGGGGAAGAACGTCCTGTTCCCAATAGGGTTCGACGCCTTCGGTCTTCCGGCGGAGAACGCCGCTATGAAGCAGGGGGCAAATCCGAAGGAATGGACCCTCGCGAACATGGAGAAGATGCGCAAACAAATACGGTCCATCGGCGCATCGCTCGATTGGTCGAAGGAAGTCGTCACGTGCGAACCTTCCTATTACCACTTCACGCAGTGGCTCTTCGCGCGTCTCTTTGAGCACGGACTCGCGTACCGCAACGAAGCCCCGGTCAAATGGTGTCCGAAGGATCAGACCGTGCTCGCGAACGAGCAGGTGATCGACGGCACGTGCGAACGCTGCGGTATGGAGATAGTGGAGCGACGCCTCACGCAGTGGTTCATGAAGATCACCGCGTACGCTGAGAAGCTTCTCCAGGGGCTCGACGAGCTCGACTGGCGCGAAGACATCAAGGAAGCGCAGCGTGCCTGGATCGGCCGCTCCGAAGGCGCGCGCCTCTCCTTCCCGCTTGCTGGTCGCGAGGAGAGCATCGAGGTCTTTACGACCCGGCCTGATACCGTCTTTGGCGCTACTTATGTGGTGCTCGCGCCGGAGCATCCACTCGTGGAGAGCCTCGGCACCTGTCTCGGGAACAATTCCGCTGTCTGCGCGTATCGCGACGAAGCGGCACGTAAGACCGAACGCGAACGCTCCGAGAATAAGGATAAGACCGGCGTCAGGCTCGAAGGCGTCATGGCGATTAACCCGGCGACCAAGGAAGAGATTCCGGTCTACGTCGCCGACTACGTTCTTGGTTCGTATGGCACGGGAGCTGTCATGGCAGTCCCGGCACATGATGAGCGGGACTATGCGTTTGCGACCAAGTTCGGCCTTCCCCTGAAGCAGGTGATAGAGACGGATGAGGAGCTTCCGTACACGGGGAACGGAATCCTCATGAATTCGGGAAGATTCGACGGGCAGGAAAATTTCAAGGCGATGTCCGATCTCATTACCTACGCAGGCGGGGAACGGACGACTAATTACCGCATCCGCGACTGGCTCGTCTCCCGCCAGCGGTACTGGGGCTGCCCCATTCCGGTCGTGTATGACCCAGAAGGACGGCCGCATCTTGTCCCCGCGGAACACCTCCCGTGGCTCCTGCCGGAAGATGTCGACTTCACGCCGTCAGGAAAGCCGCCGCTCGCGTCCTCGAAAGAGCTTCATGAGCGCGTGACGCGTATCTTTGGCGAGGGCTGGACGCCGGAATACGACACGCTCGACACGTTCGTCGACTCATCGTGGTACTTCCTCCGGTATCTGTCGCCGAACGACGAGCACAAGTTTTCCGATATGGATCTCATGCGGAAGTGGCTTCCCGTGAAGCGCTACTCTGGCGGCTCCGAGCACACCACGATGCACCTCCTGTACGCGCGATTCTTCCAGCACGCCTTATACGACCTCTCCCTTACGCCCGTGGCGGAACCGTTCAAGGAGCGGTATAACCGCGGACTCATCCTTGGCCCTGACGGACAGAAGATGAGCAAGCGTTGGGGGAACGTCGTGAACCCGGACGATATGCTCGCGAAGTACGGCGCGGACGCGGTGCGCATGTACCTCGCCTTCGTCGGGCCGTACAACGAGGCGGGGCATTACCCGTGGAAGCTCGATGGGGTCGAGAGCATGCGTCGATTCCTCGACCGCATCTACGACCTCTCCGACCGACTCTCAAGCGATGCGCCGAGTGAAGAACTTCGTCGGGAGATCGCGAAAGCGGCACAGAAAATCACAGAAGATGCGGATCGATTCAAATTCAATACGGCGCTCTCCGCCCTTATGGTGCTCGTCAATGCGTTTTCCAAGGAGCATGCCATAGCGAAGGACGCCTGGGCGGAGTTCCTCGCTCTTCTTGCTCCGTTTGCCCCGCATCTCGCCGAACATCTCTATGAACGGATGGGACGGGAGGGGAGCATACATGAACATACGTGGCCGAAGGTTGATGAAGCCCTCCTCGTAAGCCAGACCGTCTCAGTTATCGTCCAAATAAACGGGAAGCGACGCGGGGAGATACTGCTGCCGCGGGATGCGGGGGAAGACGAGGCGCGAACCGCCGCGCTCCTGCTGCCGCGGGTCGCGGATGCCTTCGGCGATGCAGGACCGGGCCGAATTATCTATGTTCCCGGGCGGATCATAAACCTGGTTGGGGCAGCTACCGGGGAGGGGGTTGCAAAATAATGGTCCTTTAGTATAATTACAACACAATGGCAAA
>CAZLVR010000030.1:0-7509 GCA_964563365.1 uncultured Candidatus Saccharibacteria bacterium
GATCAAACATCTTTCCATTCTTGTACACGAATGCCTCATAGAGAGGTCGATACACACCCATAAGCGCATCTTCCGGACGACAATCGTCCTCCGTGTGATGCCCCACGCCGACAAACTCATATGCGTAGTTGTTGAACTCACCCGCCGGATCGTGCTTGTAATGATAGTAAAAACCCTTCTCGGGAACGGTCGTCGGGATCTGATCTTCGTATGCCATAGGTTATGCAAGTTTCGCGAGCGCTTCGTCTATCTTCGCATGAAGCTCTTCGAGCGTTCCGTTGTTGTCGATATGAATATCTGCTTCTTGGAGCGCGCCAAAGACATTCTGTTTCGTCGGATCGTCTGGGTTTGATTCGAGTCGTTCATGCTCAAGAAACTCTTCGAATGAAACGTTATCCTTCTCGCTTCCACGAGCAAACGCACGCTTGTATCGTATCTCCGGATCTGCGTTTACGCCGATGACGTGGCCACCAAGTTCCTTAATCTTCCTCACTTCAGCAACTGCACGAAGCGCCTCTATGATTGCTTTTCCTCCTTCCGTCTGCGCACGCTCATAGAGCGTCTCGATGATGTATGCGGGGCCGTGTTGTTTGCGAAGATCATTTGCAACAACGATCATCGAATCTCGATTTACCGGCATGCCACGGCGCTGTATCTCTTCCGTAATGAATCCGCTTGCGGAATAGTGCTTGAACCCAAGCGTGTTCGAAAGGTATTCAACGACCGTACCCTTCCCCGAACCGAACGATCCAGCGATACCGAGGATCATGATACGAGGTCGAGCGCGCGTAAGCCCTGCTTGAGCGCATCCACGCTAGCATCTGCGCCTTTCGCCTTCTCGAAAGTACCGAGAAAATCGCGCAGACGATTTATGCCCGGGATGCCTGGGAACTGCTCAACGGTCGCGGTTGGATTGAATTCGTGATCAGTAAGGAGATGGAGTGTTTCAGCAGCGTACTTCGCAAGCCGCTTTGGATCCCGTGCGAGCTCGGTCTTCGCAAGCGCCTCGAGGAGCGCCTCCTGGATTCCTATTGGATCGAACCTGCCCGCAGCGGCCGAGACCGCGCGCTCGAACGCTTCGCGCGCGGACGAAGCTCCCTCCTCCCGCTTGCCGAAGAACGACCGGAGGGCTTCGTTCGGCATGAATCTACTTCTTAGCGAACCAGCCCGCGATCGGGATAAGAAGCGGCGCTGAGCGACAGATTGAGGAGAATGTGCCGGCGACCACGCCGACAAGGATGACAAGCGCGAAGTTATGCGTCGCTTCCGGGCCGACCGCGATGATGGCGAGGAGCGCGAGGACGACCGTAAGGCCCGTATTGATGGAACGCGCCATGGTCTCATCGATTGATTTCCCGATGGTCGTCTCGAACTCCTCCTTCACATTGAGTTCCTCGTTCTTGCGCAGGTGTTCGCGGATGCGGTCGAAGATGACAATAACGTCATTCACGCAGTAGCCGAGGAGGGCAAGGAGCGCGACCACGAAGAGAACATCCGCTTGCGCCCCGACCACCTTCGCGTAAATCGCAAAGAACCCGGCCGGAACGATGATGTCGATCGCGAGCATGGCAACGACCGCGATGCCATACCCCCATGACGGAACGGGCTTCGACACCTTCCGGAACGCGAAGGCGATATAGAGCATGATCATGAGCACGACCGCAGTGATGGCATAGAGCGCCTTCATGGAGAGCTCGGAGCCCATCGACGGACCGATAGCGGTATAGCGTAGCTCCGTCGCAGGCGCTTGTGCGGAGAACGCGACAAGTACTGCCGCATGTTCGTCCGGCGTGAGCGTCTTCGAGCGCAGCACGACGCCTGTAGCGCCGCTCTCGCGGAGCGACACCTCCCCGAGGTTAAGCGGCGCGAGCGCTGCGTGAAGCTCCTCGGTGGTCGGATGCGGGCCTACGTAGGAGACCTCGACGAGCGAGCCGCCCGTGAAGTCGATGGAGAGCTGCGGCGGGATGAAAACGAGCGCGCCGATTGCGCCGGCGAGAAGGAGGCCGGTGAGCCAGAAGAAGAACGTGCGGTGCTTGATGACAAACATAGGCTAGGTGGTATGGAATCCGGACGAGAGCAGGAAGCGCCACGTCTTCCCCGCTTTCTCCGGGAGAAACGCAAAAAGGAAGAGGCGCGTGATCATGACCGCAGAGATGAGCGAGAGGATGACGCCGAGGCCGAAGACGAGCGCGAAGCCCTGGACGACCGAAGTGCCGAGCCAGAAGAGGATCACGGACGAGATGATCATGGTGAGGTGGCCGTCGCGGATAGCGGGCCACGCACGCGAGAATCCGATCTTCGCCGCTTCATGCGGCTCCTTCCCTGCTCGGAGCTCCTCCTTCATACGCTCGAAGATGAGCACGTTCGCGTCCACCGCCATACCGATCGAGATGATGAAGCCCGCGATGCCGGACGCAGTGAGCGTAATCGGGATGAACTTGATGAGCGCGATGGTCGCGATGACATAGATCACGAGCGCTGCGGTGCTGACCACGCCCGGGAGCCGGTACCACAGAATCATGAAGAGGGCGACGAGCGCGAATCCGACGATGCCCGCCTCAAGCCCGGCCTGATACGCGTCCGCGCCCAGGGTCGGGCCGACGGTGTTCGAGGAGATAAGCTCGATAGGGACCGGGAGCGCACCGAAATTGAGATTCTCGACGAGATCCTTCGCCTCCTTCGGGGAGAATTTGCCCGTGATGGTCGCGGTACCGCCGGGAATCGCTTCCTGGATGGTTGGGGCGGAGATGACCTGTCCGTCAAGGAAGATGGCGAGCTCCTTGCCGACGTTCTCACGCGTGATCTTCTCGAAGAGCGCCGCGCCCTCATCGTTGAAGTGAAGGACAACGATGGGCTCGTTTGCCATGGTCTTCCCCTGCCCGGAACCGAACTGAAGCTCGGCAGATTTCAGATACCGGCCAGTGAGTCCCGTATCCGTATACTCTTGAGACACTGAGACAGTCGTGTTGCCGTCAGCTCCTCGGGTCGGAGTTGCCGCGGCGGAGACAAGCTTGAATTCGAGTACCGGGGTCGAGCCAAGCGCATCGACCGCTGCCTTCACGTCGGTGACGCCCGGAAGCTCGACGAGGAGCCGATCCTCGACGGTGCCGGTCACCCCTGAGGATTTCTCATTCTGGACGAGCGGCTCCGCGACGCCGAAGACGTTCACCCGCTTCTCAATGACATCGCGCAAGGAGCTCAGCGCTCCCTGGACATCGCTCGTCACATGCGAGGTGTCAGCCTTATAGGTAAGTTCCGTACCTCCAGCAAGGTCGAGGCCGAGCTTCACCTGATACTGATTCCCTGCACCATTTGTGGTGAACGCGAACCAACCAAGACCCGCGGCGATGACGAGAGTAATGAGGGGGGCGATAAAACGCATAGAGAGGAGTGTACGGTTTCCCGGCCGTTATGCCAAATCCTTGCCTGTCGCAAGAAGACGTGCCGTATTGAGAAAGAGGCAGGCAACTGCGACCGGCCCTACCCCGCCCGGAACCGGGGTGAAGACGGACGCCTTCTCCGCGCAGTCCGGGTGGAAATCGCCAGCGACCGTACCCGAAGTCCCGCTCGTGCCGCCATCAATAAGAACAGCTCCGTCCTTCACCATGTCGGGCGTTATGAAATGCGCACGTCCGGCGCCGGAGACGATGATGTCGGCGTCGCACAGTATAGTTTCCGGATGCTCCGTCCCCTTGTCGATCACTGTAAGGTCGGCCCCCGCGTGTGCGAGCATAGTCGCGCATGGTTTTCCGACGAGCCGCCCACGACCGACAACAACCGTCTTCTTACCGGCGATTGAGACGCCTGTACGCGCAAGTATCTCGTTCACCGCACCTGCGACCGGCGGTAGAAGCGCACCGTCCTCGTCCGCGTCAAACCGTGCACGAGCGAGTGCAGAGAGCACGTCCGCATCCTTCTCGACAGGGATAGAAGAAAGGACGCGGTCTAGGTCAAGCATCTCAGGTATCGGGAGCTGCACGAGGACCGCGTCCGCGCCAGGCGCCGTAACCGCTGCGATTATGTCATCCTCCGTTGCGGTCTCCGGAAGCTGTACTACGTCGAGCGCCATGCCGGCACGGGCAGCAGAGTCCTCCTTAATGGAGAGGTACGAAAGGGTCGCTGCTGACGGCGTAATCGCGACCGCGCGCACCACCGCGGTCCGACCCGCAAGCGCAGCCTTCGTCTCGTCAAGAATGTCTCCCGCAATCGCGCGTCCGTCGATGATCATATGCCGTGCTCCTGCTTGAGCTCCGCGATCCCTTCCTCGAGAGTCACCCGGGGCGCCCAGCCGAGGAGCTTCTTCGCAAGCGTGTTATCGCCATAGGTATCCTTCGCATCCGCAGGGCGCGTCGGTATGTATTCGATCTCCCCACCGATGAGTCCTGCGAGTGCGTTCATCGAGACGTTCCGGCCCGCACAGATGTTCATGACCTCTCCCTTCCCCACTGTCGCGGCTTCCATGGCGAGCATGCAGGCGGCAACCACGTCACGCACATGCGTAAAGTCGCGTGTCTGGGTGCCGTCTCCCGTTATTGGAAGCGGGTTCCCTGCCTTCCGCTCGGCAAAAAACTTTGGAATGGCGAGCGCATACCCGCCATCGGGACGCATACGCGGCCCATAGACGCTAAAGAAACGGAGCGAGACGGTCGGAAGCCCATAGTTCATGGAGAAGAGGCGCGCATATTCTTCGCCCGCGAACTTCTGGAACCCGTAGAGTGAGAGCGGGTTCGGCTTCATGTCTTCCGTAAACGGCATCCGATCCTGGTCGCCATATGCGGATGAGGATGCGCCATACACGAAACGACGAACGCCCGCATCACGTGCAGCGAGAAGCACTGAGAACGTGCCGTTGATATTCGCCTCGTGTGAATCGACCGGATGATCTATGGAAAAGGTGACGCGCGGGAGAGCGGCCAGATGAAAGACTGCGTGTGCGTCCTTGAATATGGGCAGGAGCGCCTCCCGGTTCAGAATAGTAAGCTCATGAAAGACCGCGCCTGCCGGTACGTCCTCCTTGTGACCGTTCGAGAGGTTGTCGACCACATGCACCTCGTACCCCGAAGCAAGAAGCGCATCGGAGAGATGCGATCCTATGAACCCCGCCCCGCCAGTCACTACGGCTTTTTTCATAGGTCTGAGTTGCCGCTAGTGTAGCCGGCCTGCCCCGTAGTCAACGAGCCTGTCGTATTCGACAGGACACGTTGCACTACCGGGGTGACGACCGCCTTCTTCATGGCTTATGACGACGCATCTTCTCTGGTACCGCATCCTCGTACTCGCCGTTCGTGTAGTAGAACGCATCGTAGCCTCC
Organism: uncultured Candidatus Saccharibacteria bacterium; assembly: GCA_964563365.1. Classification (GTDB taxonomy): domain Bacteria; phylum Patescibacteriota; class Minisyncoccia; order Phycocordibacterales; family Phycocordibacteraceae; genus C7867-001. The sequence goes on from CAZLVR010000030.1 coordinate 5,312, forward strand.
GTATGCGTAGTGGTAGCCGAGCATGCGCGTGACCTTCGAGCCGTCGACCGCTATCGGGTAACAATAGCCGCGCCAGGCGCCAGGCGCGGTCGGTACCTTCCCGCGGGAGAGATGCCAGAAGAAAAAGTAGCCTATCCGCACGAGAAGCGGATGAATCGGGAAGCTCCGCTTCCCGACCGCCCTCGCCATGTCTTTCCCGCGGATCGCGGGGCCGGGCGGGCATATGTTGAAGATTTCCAGCCCCGGCACGGGGTCGCCGAACGCGAGGCGCTCCACGATGCCGACAACGTCGTCCTCATGGATGAACTGACGAAGCCACTTCTCCGTGACCGGCACCCACGCGACAAGCAGGGATATCACGTTATAGATGAAAGACTTCTGTCCTTTCAAGGTCCCGGAAAGCGCAGCCTGCAATCCGAAGCGTATGCGCATGAAGCGGCCGCGAGGCCCCGTTATCGCTGCCGGGCGGACGACGGATACCTGCAGGTTCCGGTTCGCGCGCTTGTCATAGCGCTCGAGAAGATGCTCCTCCGCGATGCGCTTCTCTTCCGCGTAGAGGTACTCGCTCTTGCGGAACGGCTCGTCTTCCGTGAAGAAGTGATCGACGCTGTTTTCCGGGAAGGAACCGTAGCTTGCGACCGTGGAGAAATAGACGAGGCGCGAGACGGCAGCGCGGGAGAACGCGTACTCGAAGACGCGGTCGGAGCCGTCAATGTTCCACTTCCACGAGAGCGGGCGGTCGCCGTAGATCTCGCGTATCTGCCACGCCGCGTGGATGACGATATCCGGCGCGTGCTTCGTCACCTCATCCTCCCAATCGTCCGCAGTGTTCTTCTCGAGATAGACCAGGTTCGGAACGTCCCTGATGAACTCCGGCAGCGGCTCCTTATCGAGGCCGATGACCTTAGCGACATCCCCACGCGCCGCAAACTTCCGGACGAGCATGCCGCCGACATAGCCGGCGGCGCCCGTGATGAGAACTACATGCTTATCCATACGTCTAGCCTACCCTAGAGGGACGAAACCCGAAACAGCATACGCTTCACGGTCTTGAGCGCGATGATGATGTCGAGGGAGAGGGAGCGATTCTTGATGTAGTAGAAGTCGTAGGCAAGGCGCACCTTCGTTTCCTCGATGGACTGGGGGCTTATGTTCCCCGGCTCGTACCGCTGATTGATCTGTGCCCACCCCGTGATGCCTGGCGGGACGATGTACCGCATGTTGTAGTACGGGATCGCTTCGCCGAGGCGTTCGCCGAGTGCCCGCATATCGTTTCTTGGACCGATGAGCGACATATCGCCACGCAGCACGTTCACGAACTGCGGAAACTCGTCGAGGGACGTGGTGCGCAGGAAGGCACCTACCTTCGTTACCTTGTTCTCTCCTTCCCCTTTCCATTTCCCCTGGTCGGAGTGCTGCATGCTGCGGAACTTATATGAATGCACGGGGGCACCATACCGACCGATGCGGTCCTGTCGTATAAAGACAGGGCCCGGCCCCTCAAGCCGCATGAACGCCGCGATGATCGGGGTCGCGACGACCGTGATAACGCCCATAAGGAGACCGCCGATGATGTCGATGACCCGCTTCGCGAACGGATAGAACACTGGGACGGCACCTGAGAGGTTTTTCAGGAACCAGTCGTATTCGAGAAGCGATAACGGAACGCGGTCGAAGACTTCCTCATAGACTGCGTGAAAGTCGAGAATCGGATAGCTCGGCCGGACGAAGACGAGTTCGTAGATCTTCGGGAGAAGGGGTGAAAGCGCCGGAAGCTCGGCATCAACAACAAGTTCCGCAATGCCTTCGTCCGCGAGGCGTGCACGGAATCCTTCGAAGTCGACGGCGATCTCCGCAGGAGTCGCAAAGAGCGCAAAGACGAGCGGGTACCGGGGATTCTCATTCACTTCCTCAAGAAGCTCGTGCGCTTCAGGGCCCTCGCCGATAAGCGCAGCGCGTTCGCGCTCCGTTGGCCGCGTCATACGAGGGAAAAGCCACAGGCGCCACAGAAGCATGAGCCCGAGAGAGATGAAAAGGTACAGGAGAAGATTCGTCTTCGGCGCAAGCCCGAGCCCGGGCGCGAAGAAGAAGTACAGAGCAGCAATGACGATATTCGCGAGCTCGATCCTGAGCACCGTCCCGAACAAGGCGCTCTTGAAGAACACGACACGCTTGCCATACAGGCCCGCCATGTAGAA
>CAZLVR010000031.1:0-7399 GCA_964563365.1 uncultured Candidatus Saccharibacteria bacterium
AGCCGGAGACGACCATGCCGGTTGCGGTTGGCTTAAGCGTGCGGCCATCCTTTTCCACATAGCCGCGATCTTGGATAGTCTTCATGATGGACGCGTACGTCGATGGACGACCAATCCCGCGCTTCTCGAGTTCTTTCACGAGACCTGCTTCCGTATACCGGTTTGGCGGCAGTGTCTGCTTCTCGTCTTCAGTCAATGAAAGAAGATCAAGCGTCTCGCCATCGGTGACTTTCGGAAGCTCAACATCCTCACCGCGTGCCCGGGTGTCGCACGCGAGCCAACCAGGGAAGACAACACGGGAACCGTTTGCAGCAAATGCAGGAATATCTGCATCTGCGACCGCTTCTACTTTCGTGCGGATGACCTTCGCAGACGCCATCTGGGATGCGATCGCGCGGGTGCGGATGAGGTCATAGAGTGCTTGCTCATCGCCGGTTGCTCCTGCCTTCGCCTTTGCGGCATCGGTCGGGCGCACCGCCTCATGCGCCTCCTGTGCGTTCTTTGACTTGGTCTTGTACGCGCGTGCCTGCACGTACTCTTTTCCGTACGTCTTCTCAGCGACAGCACAGAGCTTCGCCACCGCTTCTTTTGCAAGGTTTACGGAGTCCGTACGCATATAGGTGATGTGTCCGGCCTCATAGAGTTTCTGAGCAGCACGCATGGTGCGCGACGGCGCGAAGCCAAGACGCGTCGAAGCAGCCTGCTGGAGGGTCGACGTCGTGAACGGGGGACGCGGGCTCCGTTCCTCTTCTTTTTCTGTCACGGTGTCGACCGTCCATGCTGCTTTCTTTCCAGCGTCGAGGATACGGTCCGCTTCCTCCTTTGAGGCGGGAGTATCGACGCAGACGGCAGTGAACTGACCGTTCTTTGCTTTGAACTCACCGGTAAGGACGTAATAGGTTTCCGGGACGAAGTTCAGGATCTCCCGTTCACGCTCGGCGAGGATGCGAAGGGCGGGGGACTGCACGCGCCCGGCAGAGAGGCCGTAGCGCACTTTCTTCCAGATGAGGCCTGAGAGGTCATAGCCCACAAGACGGTCGAGCACACGGCGCGCCTCTTGCGCCTCGCGCAGGTGCTCATCTATCTGTCGTGGATGGCCGAGTGCCTCCTCAACCGCTGCCTTCGTGATCTCATGGAAGACGACACGCTTCGGTTTCTTGAGTCCAACCGCCTCCTTAATGTGCCATGCGATAGCTTCACCTTCTCGGTCGGGGTCGGTCGCAAGGAAGACCTCAGACGCCCGGTCTGCAGCCTTCTCGATACGCTGAATGACCTCGCGCTTGTCGGGGGAGATGACATAGCGCGGCACGAAGCCGCCCTCGATATCGACGGCGTCCTTGTTCGTCTTCGGGAGGTCGCGCACGTGTCCTACCGACGCGAGAACTTCATAGTCCGCTCCGAGGTAGTGCTGAATGGTCCGCGCCTTGGCGGGCGACTCCACTATTAATAGACGTTTGGCCACGCATAAACAGATAACGCACCTTATATAGGTGCGTCAAGCGTTCGTAGTTCGGAACAGGCTATCGTTGTGTGCTTTTTATGAACGTAATGAGTTCAGTCATCTGTTCGCGCCGTTCCGGATTCTCTTCGCGATCGAGGTCGTTCTCGAGGAGCGCGAGCGCGCCAAGGGCGTTATTTGCATCAATAAGATGCTCAGCTCCATGAGGATAGAGTTCTCGTAGGCGGCCGGCCCAGGCGTTTGGAAATCTGATCATTCGACGTTCTCCTTCCATACCGTTCTGACTATACCATTCGCCGCCAGGACCCGAACTCCTCCTTGAGAATCCCTTTCAATTCGAGCGTGACGAGGGCGGAGAGCACATCGGACGGGTCGAGATGCGCGCGTCGCAGCACTTCGTCGCGTGGCAATGGTTCGTACAAAATGTCGTATACCGTCCCTTCGGCGCCCGTGAGGCTTACGATTGGTTTCGTAGGTTCCTTCTTCTTTTCTATGCCAAGCGCCTCCAGGATGTGTGCTGATTCGGTGACGAGTCCGGCACCAAGTCGTAGGTACATATGCGCGCCGAACCCGTGCGGATCCCCGATGCGGTGCGGGACGCACAAGAGGTCCCGATTGTACTCGTGTGCGAGTCGCGCGGTGATGAGCGTGCCGGACTTCTCTCCTGCCTCAATGATGAGTACGGCATGCGAAAGCCCCACCATGATGCGATTGCGGGACGGGAAATCGTACGCCTGCGGCCGATACTCGGCATCATGCTCGGAGAGAAGTGCGCCTCCGGCGGTCAGTATCTCTTTCGCGAGCGCCGCATTTGCGCGCGGGTAGATGGCACGTTCGCTGAGGCCCGAGCCGGGCACGGCGATGGTATGGAGTCCGGCCTGGAGCGCTGCTTTGTGCGCGACCCCGTCCGTACCGAGCGCGAGTCCAGAGACAATAGAGACGGGGTATCCGGAGAGCCCCGAGATAAGGTTCGTTGCCGCTTCGCGGCCGTACGCAGAGAGCGCTCGGCTGCCAACCACCGCCAGGAGCTTCGTCTCCGGAGGCGGGAACTGACCCATCATCCAGAGCTGTTCCGGGGGCTGCGGAATTTCCCGCAATGCTGCCGGGAACTCCTCGGGCGCCAGGATGCGCATGTCCATGCGGACAGTATGCAGCAAAAAGGGCGCGCCGGAACCTGTGTCCAACGCGCCCTGTGCACGACCTTACCCGTCTTTCTGTGGCCGGGTGTCTGCGCCCATGCACTGTCTCAGACGTTCGGCTTCTTTCGTTCCGCCGCCGGTTGGAGGGCTGCTTGCCCGTGTTGCCTTGCGGTCGCCGGGCTCGTGTCCACCCATGCCGTATAAGACTTTTTCGCGCATCCGTTCGGAATTGATCATGAGAACCTCCCGTTTCCGACCGGCGGACTATACCACAGTCCGCCTTTATAGAAAGAGCGAGATACCGTACAATCCGAACATCATGCCCCGTAGTAGAACATGGCGTCAGGAGGATCTGGAGTTCGCGAGAGGCGAAGCTACTCTGGTATTCGGGGCATCTGTGGGTCGTTTACAACGTAGCGGCGCTCGCAACGCCATGTTTCACTAGCGGAGTATGCTCGATATCAAGTTCATCCGCGAGAATGCGGATATCGTGAAGGCAGGGGCCCAGAAGAAGCGTGTCGACGTCGATATCGACCGTCTTCTCACGGTTGACGATGAGCGCCGGCAGCTGCGTCAGGAGCTCGATGAGAAGCGCGCAGAGCAGAATAGGGCGAGCAAACTCATTGTTCTTGCGAAGGATGAGGAGAAGCAGAAGCTCCTCGAATCCATGCGCCACCTGAAGGATGGGATGGGGGAGCTCGAGGAGAAATACGCGAAGGTGATGGAGGAGTGGCAAAAACTCATGCTCATGGTTCCGAATATTCCGGACATGACAGTGCCGGACGGGGAGAGCGATGCGGACAACCAGGAGATAAAAAAGTGGGGGGAACTGCCGCAGTTCTCCTTCCAGCCGAAAGGGCATGTGGAGCTCATGACGGCGCTCGGCATCGCGGATTTTGAGCGCGGGACGAAAGTAGCAGGCTTCCGCGGCTACTTCCTCAAGGGCGACGGCGCACGTCTCTCCTACGCGGTATGGCGGTATGCGCAGGACTTCTTCCTTAAGAAGGATTTCGTACCGATGATTGTCCCGTCGCTCATCCGTCGTGAGCCGTTCCTCGGCACCGGATTCCTCCCGCAGTCGGAAGAGGATCTCTATAAGACGCAGGATGGAGAGTATCTCGCCGGCACCGCGGAGGTCGGCACGATGGGCTATTACATGGACGAGACGCTCGACAAGGCGATGCTCCCCATGAAGTTCCTATCGTTCTCTCCCTGCTTCCGCCGCGAGGCGGGCGCACACTCAAAGGACGTGAAAGGCCTCATCCGCGTGCACGAGTTCTACAAGTGGGAGCAGGTTATCCTGTGCGAAGCATCCCATGAGGAATCGGTGAAGTGGCACGAATGGCTCAATCGGAACACGGAGGAGTTCATCGAGTCCCTCAACATTCCGTACCATACGGTCCTCAACTGCGGCGGCGATCTCGGCCTCGGGCAGGTGAAGAAATACGATATCGAGCTTTGGGTGCCGAACGAACATACGTACCGGGAGATAAGTTCTGCATCGTACTTCCACGATTTCCAGACGCGCCGATTGAATACGCGGTATCGTGACGAGAGCGGCGAGATGCGCTTCGTCCATTCGCTCAACTCGACCGCCATTCCTACCCCGCGCATCCTCGTCTCCATCGTCGAGAACTATCAGCAAGAGGACGGCACTATCAAGGTTCCGGACGTGCTCGTGCCGTACATGGGGAAAGAGGTCATAGGGAAGTAAGGGGCGCGGGTACACTAGGGAGATGGCCAAGCGCTCTTTCGATATCGGACGAAAGCCCGTATCCGCATCTCCGCGGCCAAAGAGACGTCGACGCACAAAGGCGAAGAAAGAGAAACCAGAGAAGGCGAAGGGAACGCATCCACGCCTTTCAACCCGCTCACCGAAGAAGAAGCTCCGTGACCGCAAGCGCGATGCTTTTACGCGTACTACCGTTCTTACCGTACTTGCACTCCTTGCGTGTGCCGGAGGCCTTGTCTATGTCTTCTGGCTCCCGTCACTCCGGATTACGGACGTGTCTGCTGCTGATTCGCCGAATCCGTCATTGATCACGTCTGTAACAAAACAGAATCTCTCCGGCACGTATGGCGGGTTCATCCCGAAGAATTCCTTCTTCTTCTATCCTGAGCGTTCCATTCGCGCCGCGATTCTCGATGCTGATCCGCGCATTGCTGCGGTCTCGTTCACGCGGACCAGTTTTACTTCGCTTTCCATAAAGACTTCACCCCGCGTTGCTGCATTTCTGTGGTGTGGGAGTCCGGCATCCCTTTCCGCAGAAGACACGACCTGCTACGAAGCAGATTCTGAAGGACTCGTATTTGTTCAAGCAGACACGTCCGCATCATCAACGACAAACGCCCTCCTTCATGTATACGCGAACCTCGATACGTCATCGACGACCGGCACCTATCCACTCAAAGCACGTGTCGAAGGGTCGGAGAAACTTCCGGCGATACTCCGGTTCGCACATCAGATAGAGAAGTTGAAGGCACCCCTTGCCTCAGTTGCTATTCGCGAGGATGAGGCAGACCTCTTTGTCGCGCCATCCACCCGTATCACGTACGTTATCGGCCATGAGAAGCAGGCGGAAGAATCCGCGCAGGCAGCGCTTCCGAAACTTACGCTTACCGACGGCTCGCTCGTGTATGTCGATCTGCGATTCGACGGGAAGGTGTACGTAAAGCGAAAAGGAGAGTAGGTTGGAGGCATGACCTCGTTCTGGGATTCTACAAAGCCCCTCTTCGCGCTCGCGCCCATGGCGGACGTGACTGATCCTGCATACCGCCGCCTTATCGCGGAGTATTCGAACGTACCTACGGGCATACCGTATGTGACCTGGACAGAGTTCGTGTCAGCCGACGGTCTCTATCACACGCGCGAGAAGAAACAGATGCCTGACGACGAGAATCCACTCGTCCGAGATCTCCGCTACACCGATAGAGAGCGCCCTATCGTCGCACAGCTTTTCACCGGGAATCCTGAGACCATGGAATATGCTGCAGCACTTGCGACAGAACTGGGATTCGATGGTGTCGACATCAACATGGGTTGTCCTGATCGCTCTATCGAGAAACAGGGTGCAGGGGCGGCGTCCATAAAAGATCCGGAGCGATCGAAGAAGGTTATTGAGGCAGCAATCCGCGGAACCGGGGGGAGGATACCGGTCTCCGTGAAGACGCGACTCGGCTACAACAAGATGGAATGGGAGACGTGGTTACCACATCTTCTTGATACCGGGATCAGTGGTCTCACGCTCCACATGCGCACTCGAAAGGAAATGTCCCTCGTCCCTGCGCACTACGAGTTTGCCGAGGATATCGTCCGGTTCGTGAAGAGTATTCGTTCCGACATTCCGCTTCTCGCGAATGGAGACCTTGAGAGCGTTGTGGATGCGAAGGAGCGCGCACTATCGCAGGGTTTCGACGGCGCGATGCTCGGCCGCGCGATATTCGGGAACCCGTGGCTCTTCGCGAGCGAGGAGCGGCAGGAACGAACGCCGAAAGAGCGGGTCGCCGCGCTCTGCAAGCTCGCAGTATATTTTGACGAGCTTCGTCCGCAAAAGCACTACGCACTCCTGAAAAAGCACTTCAAGGCCTTCGTCTCGGGTTTCGACGGGGCGGCGGAGCTCCGCGGCAGGCTCATGGAGACAAATGGCCTTGCGGGTTTCGAGGCGATCATCGCCGAATCTGGCTTGGTATAATCAGGCCCATGGCGCACCAATCTCTCTATCGGGCACACCGGCCGCAGTCGTTCAAGGACGTGCGCGGGCAAGAGCAGGTCACGGGCGCACTCAGGGAGGAAATCAAGGCGGGCAAGGTCGGCCACGCGTACCTTTTCGCCGGTTCTCGCGGTCTCGGTAAGACATCTGTCGCGCGCATCTTCGCGAAAGAGCTCAAGGTCTCCGAAAAGGATCTCTATGAGATCGACGCAGCGTCGCATAATAGCGTCGAAGATATTCGCGCGTTAAATGAGAACGTCCACACGCTCCCGTTCGAGTCCCCGTACAAGTTCTACATACTCGACGAGGCGCATATGCTCTCGAAAGGTGCCTGGAACGCATTCCTGAAGACTCTTGAAGAGCCCCCTACGCATGCTGTGTTCGTTCTTGCAACGACCGAGCTTGCGAAGGTACCGGATACCGTCCAGAGCCGCTGTCAGGTGTTCGAGTTCCGGAAACCGTCGCGCGCGGGCCTTGTATCGCTCATCGAGACGGTCGCGAAAGAAGAGGGGTATATGATCGCGCCCGGCGTTGCGGACCTCGTCGCGCTTCTTGCTGACGGCTCATACCGGGATGCGCTTTCTATCCTAGAAAAGATCTTCGCGGTCTCAAAGGATAAGAAGATTTCGCGGGAGGAAGCGGAGACTGCCACAGGTGCGCCGAAAGGCGAATATGTGTCGACACTCGTCGACGCTCTCTCAAAGGGGAATGCGGACGGTTCGCTCTCTGCGATTCGTAAGGCAGCGAAGGCGGACGTCGACATGCAGGTATATCTCGCCCTCACGCTCGAACGTATGCGGAACGTATTGCTTGTGCGCCATGCTCCTGAACTTCGAAAGGAGATCCAGCAAGAGCTTGGAGAGGAATATGCTGCCGTTGAAGCGCTTGCAAGCGATGCGGGATCTAAGATGACGCACGCAACCCTGAAAGCATTCCTCGATGCTGCATCGGAAATCCGATACTCTCCTGTGCCCGCGCTTCCCTTGGAGCTCGCCGTGCTTTCTCTTTCTGAATGAAAGCGGTCCGGATAGCGCAGTGGGTAGCAACCCTCGCGTTTCTCGGGGGATCAGGATGGTTTCTGTATTCAACGG
>CAZLVR010000032.1:0-7332 GCA_964563365.1 uncultured Candidatus Saccharibacteria bacterium
TCGTCATGTTCATCCACCGCGAGGACAAGAACAAGGACGCCGCGGAGCGCACCAACATCGCCGAGATCCTCATCGAAAAGCACCGCAACGGCCCGACGGGCAAGGTCGACCTCTACTTCGACGACAAGCGCACGAGCTTCATGTCGCTCGATACGAAGGGATACGGGGATCTGGGTAATGAGTTTTAATCATGGCTGACCGCATCGAAGACCTCGCGCATGCGTTCGAGCGCTTCCCGGGGATAGGGCCGCGCCAGGCGCGCCGCTTCGTGTATCACCTCCTTGGCGTACCGCCTTCCGACCGAAACCGAATCGCAAACCTCATCGAGAACATCGCGGCTGGCGTGCGTCAGTGCGCGGAGTGCATGCGTTACGGGAACGGGGGCGGCGCGATTTGCACGTATTGTGCTGACCCGGCTCGCGACGACGCGCAGCTGCTTGTCGTCGAGAAGGATCAGGATCTGCTTGCGGTCGAGCGCGCCGGCACCTATCGCGGCCGGTACTTCGTGCTCGGCGGCGTCCTCACGCTTTCCGGGAAAGGTGTCATCCGCGAGCGTGAGCTTCTGCGCGCAGTCGATCGAAAGCTTACTAAGGGACTGAAAGAAATCATCCTCGCCCTCTCGGCAACGTCCGAAGGCGAGAACACCGCGGATCATCTGAAGCAGAAGCTTCTCCCCTATCGCGACAAAGTGAAGATAACGGAGCTTGGCCGCGGCCTCTCGACCGGCTCCGAACTCGAGTACTCCGACGCAGAGACACTTTCCGGGGCGCTTCAGAATCGTACGGAAGCGTAACGTATAGGAAAAGCCGCCCGATTGCTCGGGCGGCCAGAACATCTATGAGATGCCGTGAGCACACATACCCTGCGCACACGCAACGACGTCAGGCTGGGCAGGCGACAATTCATCGAGCCCATCGATAACGTGCCATCCATGTATAACCGCGAGATCCACGAGGTGTTGATGAAATGTCTCACCGCTCAGCTCCCAGCTTTCCCCTTGGCTACGCCAACATACTTCAGCGGTTTGTATGAGGAAACGGTAGCTACGATGGGCCGACAGAACCGGAAGCTCGATCGTAAGCCAATCGCCCGATCTGGGAATATACTTCGCATCATGAGTACCCCTGACGCGAAGAGTACGCGCCTTGGCCGTTCGGTACTTTCTGTGGACACCCGCGTTAACAATGACCATAACCATGCGGTTTCTCCTTCCAGGAGGAAGCCTACCGCACGAAGGAGTAAAGACAAGACTCGCATGTGCGAGTCTTGTTGGTTAGCCTATTGTGTCGATCTTCACCTTTACGTACGGCTGGCGATGGCCGCGGCGCTTCAGGTACCGGCTCTTCGCCTTGTACTTCATGACCTCAACCTTCTTCGCGCGGCCGACAGCGGCGACGGTGCCGGTCACCTTCATCTTCGGAGCAAGGGTGGCCTTCGAGCCGTCATCCGTGAAGAGCACCTCCTCAAAGGTGACAGAATCCCCCTTCTTGAGGTCGCCCGGAAGCTTCTCGATAGTCACCAACGAGCCCGCGGAGACCACGTACTGCTTGCCGCCCGTCTTGATTACAGCCACATCCATAGTTCCGTCATCCTACCGTATGTATGGCCCGAAGGCAATGGACAGACTGGCTCGACCGTGTCCGGTTATTTGACAGAATATTTATTAATGTTATTATACGATAGTTCATACGCCCATGGTGGGCAAAGGAGGTATGAATGCACGACAAGGGACTGACCGGGCGCTACGCGGCCGTGAAAGAGGCCATAGAGACGCTCGAGGCGGCGGAACAGCGGCTTGCCGAGGTTCTCGCCGATCTGGGGATCGACAGTACGATCCCGCGCAACCGGAAACGGAAGCGAATTCCCGGGCGCCGCGCGAGCGTCGCCCCGAAAAAACGTGTGCGCGCGAAAAAGCGCCGTCAGAACGATAACGAGCCGCTCAGTTCGCTCGGCATCCGCGGCCGGGCGATCGGAGCTCTCGCGAAGGCGGGGTATTCCACCTTCGCATCGCTTGACGGCGTATCGCGCGCGAAACTCCTCTCGATACCGGGCGTCGGCGAGGGCATCCTCGTCTCGGTCGGTAAAGCTCTTACGAAACGCGGCATGGCGTTTGCGGACTAATCCTCCGCGGCGCCGTGAAGGGCAGGCGGCCGAGTCTTCCAGAGACTCGGCCGCTCTTCTTTTATTCGTCCGATACCGGTTTTTCGAGTGCACCTCCCTCGAGCCCAATCTTCTCCCCCGCGATGCGGAACACGTCCTTCTCTATCTTCCCGAGCTCCTTGCTGCCGGAGTTCCAGTGGGAGACCGCTGTCCCGAGCGAGGTTCCAAGCTTTGCATAGTATGTTTCCCACGCGACGATATGCTTTCCGAGCTCACCGACACGCTTCTGGATCTCCGCTGCCTTCTCTTCGATCGCGAGCGCGCGCAGTCCCTGAAGCACCGTCTGAAGGTAGGCGAGGAAGGAAGTCGGCGAAACGATGATGACCTTGTACTTCGATGCCGCCCGTTGGATGAGATTCTCATCCTCGCCTGCCCCGACGCGGTTGGTGAGCAGGTCATAGTAGATGCCTTCCGAGGGGATGAACATGAAGGCGAAATCCATGGTCCCCTCTTCGGGGCGGATATACTTCGCCGTCTCCTGGATGCGGAGCTTCAGGTCATTCACAAATGTTTTCTCGAGCGCCGCGCGCTCTCCGTCCGGCGCATGGATGAAGCGGTTGTAGTTATCGAGTGAGAACTTCGAGTCGACCGGGACGAGCTTCTTGTTCACGATGACGACCGCATCGACGATCTCCCCGTTCTTGAACGGGTACTGAATTCGGTAGTCCTCCGGGCTCATCACGTTCTGGAGTACCGTCTCGAGGTAGTATTCGCCCAAAATGCCGCGCTGCTTCGGGTTCTGGAGGATGTCCTGCAGGTTCTTGAGCTGCTCTGCATACACGCTCGTCTGGCGGCCTATCTCCTTCACGGACGTAAGCTCGGAGGTGATCTCGCGTATGAGGCGCGAGGAGGAATCGAGCTGCTGACGAACAGTCTCATTGACCTCTTTCGAGGAATGCGAGAGCCGCTCGGAGAGAGATTTCTCAAGGCTCTCCATCTGCCGTTGCAAGAGAAGCAGGCTCTCGGAGTTCTGGGGCGCATCCGGCTTCTCCTGCCGCCTAAAGACGAAGTAGAGGCCTATGCCCTGGACGAACAAGAGCCCGAGAACGACTAACGCTATGGAGAATATGCTCATCTGCTGATTATACCGGACGCTTGTCCACAGCGGATATCACCCTTCATGACGTATAGTAGGACTTCATAAACGAGTGCGGCGCGGAAGCGCCGCAGTGCGTGTTTTATTGTCCTAACTGTTTTCTCTTATGCTCCAGCGCATCCCCGTATCCGTCATCACTGCAAAGCAATCCCTTGAAGCTCTCGATGCGGAACGTCTTGCGCGGCTCCATTTTCACCTGCGTACGGGAGACTATTTCCCGACGCTTGTGACCATACTCGGTTTTATTGAGGAAACGCTCGCCGCATATGAGCAAGGCTCCGCGGATCAGATGCCGCATCTTGAATGCGACCTCATCCGGGGGCTCCGGAAGGACCTGATGTACCTGAACGAGCACTATCAGATCCAGCCGAAGCTCGACGTGAGCGAGTAGCCGTCCCATGCTACCCTTCCTCCATGACTATCCACGAAACCATCAAGGCAGGGATCCCGGACGCGATGAAGGCGCGTGACGAGGTGCGGCTGCGCACCCTGCGCTCGCTTGTGACCGCGATGACGAACGAGGTCGTCGCCAAGAAACGAAAGCCCGACGAGTTCCTCACGGACGACGAGGCGCTCGCCGTCCTTAAGCGTGCCGCGAACCAGCGCAAGGACTCCATCGAGCAGTTTGACAAGGCGGGCCGCGCGGACCTCTCCGCACCCGAGAAGGAGGAGCTTGCCGTCATCGAGGCGTTCCTCCCTGCCCAGATGAGCCGCGAGGAGATAGAGGCGGTCGTGAAGGCGAAGATAGCGGAGACCGGCGCTGATAAATCGAAGGCTGGCATGCTCACCGGCGCGGTCATGAAGGAGGTAAAGGGCAAGGCCGACGGTGGGCTTGTAAAGGAAGTCATCGACGCGCTCCTCGCCTAGTTATCCACCTCTGGATTTCACGTTTCCCTCACACGGAGGGATACTTAGCCCAATGCCGGAGGTACGTCCCGACGGCAGGATTCAGGGGTACGTCCATGTCGCAAAGTCCTTTCCAAAAACGTATGGTCCCCGATGAACCGAGACTCTTCCGATCGCTCCCCTTCCAGACGAGGGAAGAAGCGATGGGAAGAAATCCGCTTTTCGATACGCCGACACCTGAAACCCGCGGCCTCGAACGAGCACTTGATGCGAATCGATTCAAGCGGGACACGTAACACCCCGAATACTCAGAGAGCGGTCGTTCCCGACCGCTCTTTTGTGTTGTGTGAAATCAGCTACGCGCTATGTGCCTGCATCACTGCGGAGAATCAATTGGCTTTGTGCCCCTATGGTGAATCCCATCCGCTTCGGGTCGCGAGCCCGCCCTCTTGAGCCTCGCTTCAGTCCGACCGTTCGACGTTCCTCCCAGGCATCACCGGCGATACAAAAATAACCGGCTTTATGCCGGTTATTTTTGATCGTGTGACCCTACGGGGAAGCGTCCTGATAAGAATCAGGCGCGATTCGCCCTTGCGTCGAAGCTCGCCAGCGAGCTTCGCGCCGGGCACGCCTCGCTCCCGCATCTGCTGATGCGGGTCCCGCTCCGGCGTTCGATTCCCCGACGCGCCATCCCCCGGATGGCGCTTAGAGTCATGACGCACAAAGCCGCCTTTCGGCGGCATTTGTGTCGGCATGACCCTACGGGGAATCGAACCCCGATTTACGCCGTGAGAGGGCGCTGTCCTAGCCGTTAGACGATAGGGCCGTAGTTGCACAGTGGCACGGACGGTTCGATTCTGAATCGGTCACGGATATGTTCCTGCTGGAACATCCCGCGACCCCGCCTCGGCGCCGTCGCGCCTGCGGCTCTGAGACGCTGCGCACTGCTCGCGTCTCAGCCCCTCTTTACGCCGCTGAGGGGCCGGTCCTAGCCGTTAGACGATAGGGCCGTGGTGTCGCAAGTATAACCGAGAACCTGAAAAACTGAAGGGGCGCGCTACAATTCTGTAGCGCGCCCCTCGGGGTCCGGACGTAGGGTCAGGCCACGCAAGCACGGATAGTGTCTGCCGAAAGCTCCCTGAGGGGCTTCTGGCCGACGCCGCCGATCTGCTGAACCTGAAACGCCATCTTCTCAGGCAACGTTCCGTGAACACGGAACTGCTGGCCATCCTTGAACTTCAGGGTGCCGCCGGCCGGATTGAACCGGTAGGCTTTGGCGAACCTTTCAAGCTGGGTGGCCCGCGCAGCAAGCTCGTCTTTCGTCAATGATTCGACATTGACCGGCTCGGAAGCGCGAAGTGCCGGATGTTGCATCTGTATTCCCCGTTGGTACTGCCGTCGCACCATAGCGACGGATACCGAGCATACTATCTCCTCTTCGCTACGGTTTCAACCCAGTAGTGAATCCGACTGTCGCACACTGCGCGGCAGAAACGCCGCTATGATCTTCTACCGGGCCAACCACTCAGGCTCCTGCCGAACAAGATATGAGGTATCGCGAGTATCGAACAAGAGCTCCTTAGTGATGCGTTCCGCACGAATCCCCTGCGACGCTTTAATAAGTACGAGATCGCCCGGCTGGATCATATCCGCGAGCGCCTCCGCTGCTGACTCTGACGAGAGGAAGTGGAGCGCGTCACGCTCGCCCTTTCCTGCCGCTCGCGCAGCCTCAACAATCTTCGCAGAGCGAGCGCCGACTCCCACGACTATGTCTGCGTGCGTCGCCGCGAGCGTACCGATGCGCTCATGCTCGGCGACTGAGAAACGGCCGAGTTCGAGCATGTCACCGAGTACAGCGATGCGGCGCTTTGCCTTCACGAGCTTGAGTGACGCGAGTATCTCCTCAACCGCGGCAGGACTCGCGTTATAGGTATCATCGACGAGCGTCGAGAGGTTCTTTCCGCGCAGAAGCCGGGAGCGTCCTGGCGGCGGAACATACGAGGAAAGACCGGCAAGCGCCTCGTGTG
Organism: uncultured Candidatus Saccharibacteria bacterium; assembly: GCA_964563365.1. Taxonomy (GTDB): domain Bacteria; phylum Patescibacteriota; class Minisyncoccia; order Phycocordibacterales; family Phycocordibacteraceae; genus C7867-001. The sequence continues at coordinate 6,130 of CAZLVR010000032.1, forward strand.
GAGGCAGTCCGAGCGACAGTGCACAGGCAAGCGCCGCTGCCGGCGCATAGAGCTGCTGGCGACCGAGAGCGCCACGGACCGAGAGCTCGTACGATTCCCCTGCGACCCGTACCTTCGCCCGCATCCCGAGCACTTTATCCTCGCTGTAAACAACCTCCGGATGAGACAGGCGTATGTCGGCTGATGCGTCGAACCCGTAGGTTGTCGTTGTCGCCGAAAGACGTCCGGCAAGATCCTTCGCGTATCCGTCGTCCGCCGAGACGATGAGCGGGCTCCCCTTTCGAAGTCCATAGGCCGGCGTGAACTCCTCCTCGCGCACCGCTGCGGGCGAAGCATACGCTTCCACATGAACCGGGACGTCCGGAAGCCGCGTCACGATGACCGCGTCAGGGATACCGATTTCAAGGATACGTGCGAGGTCGCCCGGCCGATCCGCACCGACCTCAAGGACGAGAAGCTTCGGATAGTGATTTGGGAATAGGACGAGCGCGAACGCTTCGAAGATGACCTTCGTCCACCCCACCGCGTCGGACCATGGATTCTTCGCGCCGATGACAGTGAGCGGGACGCCGAATTCGCTGTTATAGCTTTTCTCTGATGCGCGGAGATAGAAACGTTCGGACAACGCGGCGGCCGTCGCATCCTTCGTTGACGTTTTCCCGACGCTTCCGGTAATCATCACGATCTGTGGCCGGTACTTACGCAGTATGGCCCGGGCAAGGACGGCAAGAATGCCTGCGGCAAGCGATCGAGCGAAGGATTTCATAGGGAGGTATCGCCCCGATCAGGCGGGACGGAGTAGTAGCTCACAAGGAAGTGGGTCAGCTCCATAAACGGATGAGTAAGGGTCTCGGATGCGTACTCTACGCCCTGCGGCTCCCGGGTGTAAAGAAGGATGACAAACTTCGGATCATAGGCCGGGAAATAGCCGAAGAACGAGTGGAAATATGCACCGTCCCGGTATTTGCCTCCCGGACCGGCAATCTGCGCAGTCCCCGTCTTTGCGGCGACTGACAGGTCAGGAATCTTGAGCGTCCCGTTCGCAAGCTTCACGTCGACGACCTTCACCAGCATACGGGTCGTTTCCGTGACCGCTTGCGGAGAAAAGACCTGTTTGGGCGCACCCCAGGTAAGCTCTTTGATAACACCCGACTGAAGACGCACCGCACGGGTAAGATGCGGAGCGACGATTGCGCCGCCGTT
>CAZLVR010000033.1:0-7289 GCA_964563365.1 uncultured Candidatus Saccharibacteria bacterium
CCCTCTCGGCACTTGGTCCGGGCGGTCTCACGCGTGAGCGCGCAGGCTTCGAAGTGCGCGACGTGCACCCGTCCCACTACGGCCGCCTCTGTCCGATCCACACGCCGGAAGGCCAGAACATCGGCCTCATCCTGCGCCTCGCGCTCCATGCGCGCACGAACGAGTTCGGCGTCATCGAGACCCCGTACGCGGTGGTGAAAAAGGGTGTCGTCACCGACGAGATCCGGTACTTGAACGCCCTCGAAGAGGAGACCGAGGTCATTGCACACGCAGCAACTCCGGTCGACGAGAAGGGCAAGATTCTTGCTGACACCATCGAGGCGCGCAAGGGGGGCGAGCCGGCAGTCGTCGGGAAGGATGAGATTACCCTCATGGATGCGTCCACCTACCAGATGTTCTCTGCTGCGACCGCGATGATTCCGTTCGTCGACCATGACGACGCGAACCGCGCACTCATGGGTTCGAACATGCAGAAGCAGGCAACTCCGGTCCTCATCCCGGAGGCACCCCTCGTTGCAACCGGCATCGAGGAGCATGCGGCGCGCAACACCGGCCGCCTCGTCGTAGCGCAGGAAGCAGGCGAAGTCACCTATGCGGACGCCCGCAAGATCGTCGTCACGAACAAGGACGGCAAGAAGAAGGACTACGCACTTCAGGGCCTCACGCAGACGAACCAGAACTCTGCGTTCAATCAGCGCCCGCGCGTTTCTCTTGGTGACAAGGTAAAGAAGGGCGAGGTCCTCGCGGATGCGTCGTCGTCTGCAAACGGCCAGATGGCGCTCGGCCAGAACGTGCGCGTCGCCTTCATGAGCTGGAACGGTGCAAACTACGAGGACGCCATCATCGTCTCTGAGCGCATGGTGCAGAACTCGAAGTTCACCACCATCCATATCGAGGACTTCGAGTGCGCCGTCCGCGATACGAAGCTCGGTGCTGAAGTCACGACCCATGACATCCCGAACGTCGGCGAACTTCGCCTCAAGAACCTCGACGAGGAAGGTGTGGTGCGCATTGGTGCGGAAGTCCGCCCAGGTGACATTCTCGTGGGTAAGGTGACGCCGAAGGGCGAGACCCAGCTCACGCCTGAAGAGCGCCTCCTCCGCTCCATCTTCGGTGACAAGGCGAAGGACGTGAAAGATACGTCGCTCCGCATGGAAGGCGGGAAGCGCGGCCGCGTCATCGGCGTGCGCGTCTTCAGCCGCGAGAAGGGCGACCAGCTTGAGTCCGGCATTATCAAGAAGATCGTCGTCACGGTCGCGCAGGTTCGTAACGTGTCGGTGGGCGACAAGCTTGCCGGCCGCCACGGCAACAAGGGCGTCATCTCCCGTGTCCTCCCGGCGGAAGACATGCCGTACGATAAGGACGGTAACCCGATCGACGTGATCCTCACGCCGCTTGGCGTGCCGAGCCGCATGAACCTCGGTCAGATTCTCGAGCTCCATCTCGGGCTTGCGGCGAACACGCTCGGCTACCAGGCGATTGTCCCGCCGTTTGCCGGCGCGACTGCGGAGGAAATCAGCAAGGAGCTCGAAGAGGCAGGCTTCAACGCGTCCGGCAAGATGAAGCTCTACGATGGCCGTACAGGTGAGGAGTTCGCGAACGAGATCGCGGTCGGCTACATGTACATCCTGAAGCTCCATCACATGGTGGAGGATAAGATCCACATGCGCTCTATCGGCCCTTACTCGCTCATCACCCAGCAGCCCTTGGGCGGCAAGGCGCAGAATGGTGGCCAGCGCTTCGGCGAGATGGAAGTATGGGCGCTCCTCGGGTACGGTGCCGCCTACACGCTCCGCGAGATGCTCACCATCAAATCAGACGATATCCAGGGCCGCTCCGCGACCTTCGATGCCATCGTGAAGGGCGAGCCGGTCACTCATTCCGGCACTCCGGCCTCCTTCAACGTACTTACCAACCAGATCCGCGGCCTCGCGCTCGATATCGAGCCGATGGAACGACCCGCTGACATGGATGCCTAATGAAACCCACCATGCCTACCTCACGCACCGACAAGAACGGTTTTCCGAAGCGCCCGGTCTCGACCCGCGGCGCTGACTGGGACGCGCTTCGTCTCTCGCTCGCATCCCCCGAGCGTATCCTCGAGTGGTCACGCGGCGAAATTACGAAGCCGGAAACCATCAACTACCGCACGCAACGCTCCGAGAAGCACGGCCTCTTCGATGAGAAGATCTTCGGCCCGGAGAAGGATTACGAGTGCTACTGCGGCAAGTACAAAGGCATCCGCTACAAGGGCATCATCTGCGACAAGTGCGGCGTCGAGATCACCCGCTCCATCGTCCGCCGCGAGCGCATGGGTCATATCGAGCTCGTGACGCCAGTCGCGCACATCTGGTTCCTCCGCTCCATGCCAAGCCGCATGGCGCTCGTCCTCGGCATTCCGTCGGCGGACCTCGAGAAGGTTGTCTACTTCGCGGGTTACATCGTCACGAAGGTGAACGAGGATGTGAAGAAGCGCCTCCTCGGGGAACTTGAGACCGAGTACAAGGAGAAGCATAAGAACGCGAAGGATGATAAGGAGCGCGACGCCTTGAAGGAGAAGATGACGCTCGCGAAGGCGGAGATAGACTCCGTGGTCGTCGGTCGCGTCTTCGACGAGATCGCGTATCACCGCTATTCCGTGAAGTACGGAACTCTCTTTGAGGCCCGCATTGGCGCGGAAGCCATCTATGACATATTCAAGGGCCTGAAGCTTGACGAGCTCAAGGCGAATCTCGAGGCGAAGTATCAGACTGCGGCGTCCGCCGAGCGCGAGAAGCTCGCGAAGCGTATTTCGCTGCTTGCGTCGATGATCGCAGCGAAGACCCGCCCCGAATGGATGTTCCTCACGAAGATCCCGGTCATCCCGCCAGCACTTCGCCCTATGGTTGCACTCGAAGGCGGCCGCCACGCGACCTCCGACGTGAACGATCTCTATCGCCGCGTCATAAACCGCAACAATCGCCTCAAGAAGCTCATGGACATCCATGCGCCCGAGGTCATCCTCCGTAACGAGAAGCGCATCCTCCAGGAAGCGGTGGACGCGCTCCTCGACAACTCGATCCGGAAGGCAGGAGCTTCTGGTGGCGCGCTCACGCCGTCCCAGCGCCGCCCGCTCAAGTCGCTCGCGGATTACTTGAAGGGCAAGCAGGGCTACTTCCGCCAGAACCTCCTCGGCAAGCGCGTTGACTATTCGGGCCGCTCCGTGATTGTGGTCGGTCCTGATCTCGAACTCGATGAATGCGGTCTTCCGAAGCACATGGCGCTCGAGCTCTTCCGCCCGTTTGTCATCGCCGGGCTCCTTCAGCGTGAGCTCGCGTTCAACATTCGCGGCGCAGGACGGCTCATCGAAGACGGCGTACCGGAGGTCTGGGAGATCCTCGAAGAGGCGATTAAGGGTAAGTACGTTCTCTTGAACCGCGCTCCGACCTTGCATCGCCAGGGCATCCAGGCGTTCCGTCCGCGCCTCATCGAGGGCGACGCCATACAGCTGCATCCGCTCGTCTGTCCGGCCTTCAACGCCGACTTCGACGGCGACCAGATGGCCATACACGTGCCGCTCTCGGAAGAGGCGCAGTGGGAGGCGAAGAACGTGATGAGTGCTAATAAGAACATCCTGAAGCCAGGCTCCGGCGAAATGATCGTGATGACCCAGAAGCCGCTCGACATCGTGCTCGGCGCCTACTGGCTCACGAAGGATGTCTCGGGCGCCGTTGGCGAAGGGAAGTACTTCCCAAACCCGAACGCGGCGATTCTCGCGCGTGACTATGGCGCGGTCGACGTTCGCGCGAAGATCCACGTGCTCCCGATGAAGGACAAAGAGAAGTATGCGCAGTTCGACGGGAAGCCGTTTGAGACGACCGTCGGCCGCCTCCTCTTCAACACGGTGCTCCCGTCCGACTATCCGTTCATCAACGAGCCGATCACGAAGAAGGTGCTCTCCTCGATCATGGCGGACTGCATGGTGCGCTACGGCATCGACGCGGTCCCGGGTATCGTGAACAAGGTGAAGCGCTTCGGCTTCGAGTACGCGACGCGCTCCGGCGTAACGTGGTCGCTCGAAGACGTTACGGTGCCGGAAGGTAAGGCAGATGTCATCGAGGCGGCGAAGGAGAAGGTCGCCCGCATCGAAGCGGACTTCAAGGACGGTCTTCTCGCCGAGGAAGAGAAGCGCCGCATGGTTATTGAGATCTGGCACGGCGCGAAGACGGAGGTTGAGAAGCTCGTTGAGGACGCGCTCGATCCGACCGGTTCCGTCCATGACATGGTGCGTTCCGGCGCCCGCGGCTCGATCGGCAACCTCACGCAGATGGCCGGCATGAAGGGCCTCATCCAGAACACCGCTGGCGAGACCATTGAGGTGCCCATCACCTCCTCCATGACGGAAGGGCTCAACCCAGTCGAGTACTTCATGTCCACCCACGGCGCGAGAAAGGGCCTCACCGACACCGCGCTCGGCACTGCGCGCGCAGGCTACCTCACGCGCCGCCTGTTCGACGTCGCGCAGGATTCCATCGTCACTGAGGAAGACTGTAAGACAAAGCGCGGCATTGAGATCGGTCGCGTCTCCGCATCCGGTATCAAGATCGACTTTGCGGACGTCATCCGCGGTCGTGTCCTTGCAGCAGATGCGGGCGCCTTCAAGAAGGGCCAGTATCTTGAGACTGCAGATGCGAAGGCGATAGCGGCAGACACGTCTGTGATGAGCGTCTCCGTACGCTCTCCGATGGCCTGCGAGACTCGCTACGGCATCTGCGCGGCCTGCTATGGTATGGACCTCACTTCTCAGAAGAAGGTCGATCTCGGCGAAGCGGTTGGCACCGTCGCTGCACAGGCAATCGGTGAACCGGGCACCCAGCTCACCATGCGCACCTTCCATGCGGGCGGTACGGCGTCGGTTGGCGGCGACATCACGCAGGGTCTCCCGCGCGTCGAAGAGGTCTTCGAGAAGCGTGCGCCGAAGAACCCGGCGGTCGTCTCCCGCACCGACGGCATGGTCACGGAGATCAAGGAGAGCGGCCGCGACAAGATCATCATCGTCGCCCCTGAAGCCGGCCAGTCTGGAAAGAAGGGTCGCGGTAAGACGAAAGAGGGCGAGGCGATCGAGTATCCGGTCATCGCACCGCGCGTCGTCCTTGTGAAGGCAGGAGATGCAGTTCGTAAGGGCCAGCTCCTCACGGACGGTTCTGCGGACCTCGACGAATTGTTCGAGTACGCCGGTCGCGCTGCGACGCAGGAGTACATCATCGCAGAGACCTCGAAGATCTATGAGCTGCAGGGTGCATCCGTGTCCCGCAAGCACCTCGAGGTCGTCGTGAAGCAGATGTTCAGCCGCATGAAGGTTACTGACACGGGCGACTCTGACTACTCGGTCGGTGATGTTCTTGAGGATTGGGAGTTCACCGAAGCGGTCAAGCTCGCCGAAGAGGCTGGTAAGATTCCTCCGAAGGCGAACGAGATCGTCCTTGGTATCAAGGAGTCAGCGCTCTCGCGCCGCTCCTTCCTCTCGGCAGCATCCTTCGAGCAGACGACGAAGATCCTCATCTCGGCAGCCCTCAAGGGTTCTGTGGACACGCTCCGCGGTCTCAAGGAGAACGTTATTCTCGGCCGCCTCATCCCGGCAGGTACGGGCTTCGGAGGCTCGCAGAAGCGCGCAGCCATCGATACGCTCCAGACGGCGCGCAACGCCCGGATTGCGCTTGAGGCTGAGCGTATGGAGCGCGAGGCGCTCGCTGCGACGGAGGCTCGCTAAGCAGGGAACGATATCTACAAACAGCCGCCCTCGGGCGGCTGTTTGTAGAGAGAAAAGAGTGCGGCCGCTTCCCGTGTAGGAAGCGGCCGCGTTCGTTCAGGGGTCGCATGGCCGTGCTGCTTTTTTCGCGCACAGGATGGTTATGCCCGAGAGCGCCATGAGCGTGATTACCAATTCGCAACCCGCCCAGATCAGCTTGGTCGGATCGTGAAGCGTGAAGGCAATGACGATGAGACACACGCTCGATGCTGCAAGCAACGAGCAGAGCCCACAGCCGAAAAACCACGTCCACACCCACGCAGCCGATGCACCCCTACGTACGTCACCTTTCGCGGCCATCGTTGTCTCCAGTTGCTAGCCGTTAGTGATGGATGCATTATGCCAGGATAATAACTTATTGCAAGTCTATCAGGTAGGCCCTACACGCTATACTCTAGGGTTATGGCCGCAGATACCGTTGAGGAGGTAAAGCACCCCGGTAGTACAACCGGTCCTGCAGAGTACCGCAGGCCGGTTGACTACAGGGCAAGGAAACTGTCCAAGTGATATGACGGACACTGTCGAACAGGTTAAGCAAAAGTTGAGCATCGTCGATGTCATATCGCCCTACGTGAAGCTCACGAAGGCGGGCCGCTACTACAAGGGCCTCTCTCCCTTCAATAAGGAGAAGACCCCATCCTTCTATGTGAACCCGGAGCGCGGGTCCTATTACTGCTTCTCCTCGAGTCAGGGCGGTGACCACTTCACCTTTATCGAGAAGATGGAGGGCGTCGACTTCAAGGGAGCATTGAAGATTCTCGCGGAGAAGGCGGGTGTCCCACTTGTCTACTCCGGCGGAACCCAAAAGGAAAGGGAACATGTCGAACGTCTCCGCGAGGCGATGGCGCGCGCTGAAGCGTTTTATGTCCGGAACCTCACTGATCAAATCCCAAGGTCGAACCTTGGAATCCAAGGTTCGACCTTGGAAAAGAAGGAGAGCGCCTATGAATATGCGCTCTCTCGCGGGCTGACGAAAGAGACGGTGAAGGCATGGGGCCTCGGCTATGCGCCGGACTATTGGCCGAAACTTCTTGAGGAACTGGCTGCCGCAGGATTCACGACCAAGGAGCTGCTCGATGCAGGTCTCATCAAAGAAGCGGATGGGAAGCCCGGCACCTACTACGATCGCTTCCGTAACCGCCTTATGTTTCCGATAAAGGACGGGGCAGGAAGAACGGTCGCATTCACCGGACGCGCGCTCGACAAGGAAGATCAGGCGAAATACCTGAACAGTCCTGAGACGGAACTCTTTCATAAGTCGAAGATCCTCTTTGGTATGCATATGGCGAAGGACAAGATTCGCGAGCGCGGGTTCGCGCTTCTCGTCGAAGGTCAGTTCGATGTCATTCTCCTTCACCAGATCGGGTTCGGCAACGCCATCGCGCTCTCCGGCACCGCGCTCTCGAAAGATCATCTCGCACTTATGAAGCGGTATGCGGATAACCTTATGCTCGCACTGGATGCTGACCGTGCAGGACTTGCGGCGTCAGCGAAGAATGCA
>CAZLVR010000034.1:0-6649 GCA_964563365.1 uncultured Candidatus Saccharibacteria bacterium
CGAGCGTCCTTGTGAATCAGGTGACCAATGACTACAACTGCCTCCTTCAGGGCGGGGATCCTCGGAGCGGTACCTGTGTGATGAATTCGACCAGCGCCGTGGTCGGTACGACCTGCCCGGTCACGCCAGCTATCATGCCGAGTGCGTCGGAGATGAGCTGCGTAGGCACGGAAAGCGTCGACAGCCCGGGTCCGCCGCCGACCCTTTTGAATCGGATGAATCAAATTGCGGCCAGCTCGTGCACCTAACGCTATGCGAGCGGGCACGAACTACATCGGGGGAATAGGGAAGGTACTCGTAACGATCGCCTTCTCTTTCCTCGTTATTGTTGCCGGGGTGTTCGTCCTCATCCCCAAAACAGCCTACGCATGCGCCCCTGGAGAACGTGAATGGTCCGATCGCGGCGGCATTGTCCATTGCGAGAGTGTGAGCGGGAACCAGGTGACAAATACGACACAGACTCCGAGCGGAGCGGCGCAGACCCAGACTGCGACTGTTCCGCCCGATCCGTTCGCATTCCTCACAAACGGCCTTCTCGTCACGGTACTCTCGCCGATCGCAATCATCGCGTGGCTCATCTTCAAGATAGGGACACTTCTCCTCGGTCTTGCGAGCATCGTCTTCAACTGGTCGATGATCATAGTCGTATTCGAGTTCGCGAAGTACTTTGGAAACTCGCCGGGCATGCTCACGGCATGGAAGGTGCTACGTGACTTCGGGAACATCGCACTCATCTTCGGATTCATCTTCATGGGCATCTCGACCATTCTCGACCTCCATAGCTACCCTTGGAAGAAGGCGCTACCGTCGCTTGTGATCGCGGCCGTGCTGCTTAACTTCAGCCTTTTCATGGCGGAGGCGGTCGTCGATGCGGCGAACGTCGTATCGCTCCAACTTTACAAACAATCATTCACGCAGACGGCTTGCCAGACCGGGGCGGGAGAAGGAAATAGCATCGGAAACCTTGGCAACTTTGCGCAATGCGCCCTCGAACACGGCGTGGCGAGCGAGATATCACAGAAGCTGCAGATAGCATCGGTGTACAACACCGATTCGACGACGGAAGGCGATTTCTTCCAGCTACTGAATGGCGCTGGCAACTACTTCTCCGATCCCCTCCCGTTCGTTCTTAAGTTCGTCGGGCTTGCCATCGTCGTCACCCTCGCGGCGGTCGTCTTTTTTGCGGCATCATTCATGATCCTCTCCCGCGGCGTGGTGCTCGCGTTTCTTATGGTGACCTCGCCGATAGGCATCGCAGGCCATGCGATTCCTCAGTTCCAGAAAATGGCGAAGGACTGGAGCAAGAAGCTCATCGACCAAGCTTTGTTTGCTCCTGCGTTCCTTATCATGCTGCTTGCTGCGCTTAAGATGACTGATGGTCTCAACCAGCTAGTAACGACAAACGGGGGGCTGGCTTCAGCGCTCTCATCCATCTCTGTGGTAAACACGGGACCTATCATCATATTCGTGCTCATTATCGGCTTTCTCATCGGCGCGCTCCTCATGGCGAAGCAGTTTGGCATCTACGGTGGTGATTTTGCGATAAATGCAGCAAGCGCGCTTGTGTACGGCGCGACCGCCCGCGGTACAAACTTCATCCTCGGCGGCAGCGCAGCGAACCTGCGACGCTTCCAGCAGCGAACCGGATTCGGCGGAAAGGCAGGGGAGTTCGCGGTCAACCGATTGGTCCGTCCGATCGAGATGGCAAATCTCGATGCGCGACGTTTCGGTGTGGGCGCTATCCTAGGGGCAGCAGGCGCTACCTACGGCGCAAAGCCGGCAGAGCACGCGACCATTGGTGAGATGGCTCACCTCTACGGCTCAATCGTGCGCGGCCAGGAAAGCAAGGACCTTGAGGCAAAATACAATAAGGAGAAGAAGCTCGCCGCGCTCGAGGAGGCGGCGCACCACGGCTCTCTCGATGACTCGCATAAGCAGACACTCAAGGGACTCTCACTCGAGGCTCTCGAAGGGCTGCACGGCGTCGAGGAGGGGAGCGAGGCGATCGCGCAGAATCTCACCTCGGAACAGTTCGAAAGCCTCATGGGCAGCAAGAAACTCTCCGACGCGCAGAAAGGCAAGCTCGGAGCCGCTCGGTACGGGCTCGTCGCACGCCAACTCGCCGCAAACGACCGCGCCGCGATACGAAAGTGGTCGAGCAAAGATCTCGAGCGCTACGTCTCGTCCGACGCATTCAAGAACCTGTCTGTTGCGGATCGCAACAAGTTCACCGGAATGCTCTCTGACTCACAGTTCGAGGGTCTGAGCGACAGCCAGAAGCTGGTCGATTCCTCAAAGAAGGCGCTGCAGTCCGGACGCTACAGTGCGCTTACGGACCAAATTGCCCGCGGCGACGACGTTGGGATGCGTGATTGGTCTGACAAAGATCTCGAGCGCTTCGTCCAGTCAGACTACTTCACCAGAAGCGCTGCCGATGGCGGTATATCTGATACGGACAAGGAACGCTTCGCCGAGCTCCTCTCTTCAGACCAGTACGACCGGCTCTCTCAGAGCGAGAGGCTCTCGGATCAGGCGCACGCGGTGCTCGCACAGGGCAGGTATCGTTCCCTTGAGAATCAGATCGCCACAGTTAATCGTTCTGCGATACGGAAGTGGCAAGGAAAAGACCTCGAGCGCTATATCGCCTCGTCCCGCTACAGAGGTCTCGGACCTAATGAGCAGGAAGAGCTTGTCTCTCTCCTGTCTGATGAGCAGTACGATCGCCTGAAGGGAAGTGGCCGGCTTGCAAACTCGCAGATCCAAGATCTCGAGACTCGGCGCCAGGCGCGGTTCGACTCAACGATGGTTAGCGATGGTGCGGGCGGCCGCATGACGCGCCTTGAGCGAACCTTGAGAGACATCAACACACCGAGCAAGCGAGCGAAGATCGACGACTCGGTGCTGGCGCGCCGAGACGTATACGGGCGGCTTGATCCTGCGGATTTCGACGCTATCCGCCGCGCGGACAAACTGAACGCGACTCAACGCGCAGAAATCGGCCTCTACATCAAGGATCAGATGCTTAATTCGACTGACCCGGCGAAGAGCGCAGAATTCATGTCGTACTGGCAGGGGCTGCCGCATAACAAGAAGCAGGAATTTATAACGTTCTACAAGATACCGGTATGACCTCGATCTTTACTGATGCGCAGATAGAGGACGCGTTCGCGCACGCGCCGGCAGCGGTGCGGCAAGCGATCGAGGACGGCATTTCCGCGAAAGTCGTCCTTGCAATAGGGAAGAAGCGGGGGTTGCAGGCCGAGCGTATAGGCGCTTTCTCTGAAACGGTGCGCAATATGCTCATCGGCCTTCTAAGCCCAGCGGAGCTTCCGGGAGCGCTTGCAAGTATCATGCCCCCGGACTCGGTCGCCACGGTCGTCGACGAGCTCAACCGCAGCCTCGTCGTGCCGCTCCAGGAGTACGTTAAGAATCCGGAGAAGGAGATGGAACCAGGCGTCTTTCTCACCGCTTTGGAGACTTCCTCGGACACAAAGACTCTCGTGCCTCCGCCCTCGCTTGTCTCTCCTGCGCCCACCCCCGCGCCAGCACGCCCGGTGCCGCAGGTTCCCGTAGCAATAGCAGCATCCCAGCCTCCCGCACCGGTTCCCGCGCCTGCGGTTTCCGTAGCGTCTCCCGTGCCCGGCCAAGCTACTGCCTCTGCGCCCGTTGCCTGGCAGCCTGAGCTACGGACTATGGCGCACGATATTGAAGCCATGAAAAATGGCGATCACTCAGAACCCGCGCCTCCTCGTCCTGCGGCTCCGAGTGTCGCTCCCGCACCGGCGCCTGTGCCGCCCCCTTCGCAACCCGATCCCTGGGCTGCACCAGTTACGCCTCCTCCCGTAAACTCGGTCCCTTCCATGACCCGTACGCCGAACCCCGACCCCGAGGAGCTTACGCAGGGCCTCAAAAAATACGGCATCGATCCCTACCGAGAACCGGTCGAATAAAAGAGGGGAGCGCTGCTATACTTCCTTCATGAGCAGGGAAGAAGGATTTCACCCGCCGGCCAGGCGGGAACTCCCTCGGGAAGAGTCCGAGGACGAGGTCGAAGGTAGGGTAGAGGACGGGGAGACGAGAGCCGCTCACGAGCCTATCGATGCGGAGGTTGAGGATACCGAAACGGAAACTGTTCCCGAGCCAGAAACCGAGGCGCATACGCACGGAACCTTGGGAGATACGGACGAATCAGCGCCAGGTACGCTTGCAGTTTCAGAGAGGACGAACCAGGAACCGGAAACTCCGGAACACGGTCATACTGGAGGGGAAGAGGAACCGCCCAGAGGTTCGGGTGATGGAGCGGGTTCAGGTGGCGGGAATGTCCCCCCGCATGCAACGGAACCGGCGAAGATTGGCGGAGGGGGAGAACCGAGCGGCAGCACGCATCATCATGCGCACGGTCACGGGAACTCTCTCTTCCGCCACATATTCGGTGTCGTCGGTCTTGCCTGGCACTTCATCGTCCTTATGGGCAAGGGCTTCGCGAAGCATTTCAATCTGAAAGGCGGGGGCGGTGGAGGGGGTGGAGGGGGACATGAGGATCATGGCGGACATGGAGGGCACGACGACCACGGCGGAGGGCACGGACATTAGAAAAATTTTCATGCGAGACACGTGCCCGCGCGTCTCATGCTGATATACTATGCGTGATGGAGTACCAGGTACCGCAATTCGTCGATGTTGAGGATAAGATTTTCGGCCCGCTCACGATAAAGCAGTTCGTGTACCTTGCCGGAGGAGCCGGACTCCTCGCCATACTCGTCTTCACAATTCCGTTCACATTCGCGGTCATCCTCGGCGTACCGGTTGCAGGGCTTGCGCTTGCGCTTGCGTTCTATCGTATAAACGGAAAACCGTTCGTGGAAATCATGGAGGCCGGATTCCTCTATCTCGTGGGTGGACGTCGCTATCTCTGGAAAAAGGAGAAAAACCCTGTACGTCCGGCGGCGGTCGAAGCACAGATGACAGCAACTGTAGGCACTCCTGTCGCTCCCGTTTCTGAGGGGCTCACCCGCCGGAAGCTTGAGGAGCTCGCATTTTCCCTTGATATCAAAGATACGGGGCAATCGCAGTAGCATGGCAACAGACGCGAAAGCAACGCAATCGTTCGTGCCGGTCCAAGAGGTCCGGAACGGCATCATCATCCTCAAGAACGGAGGATACCGAGGCGTCCTCATGTGCTCATCAGTGAACTTTGCGCTTAAATCCGAAGACGAGCAGCGCGCTATCGTGGGCGGATTCCAGAATTTCCTCAATACCCTCGATTTCTCGGTTCAGATAGTCGTCCATTCGCGTCGCATGGATATCCGACCGTATCTCGCGCTCCTTGAGGAACGTGCGGACAAACAGGGAACGGAGCTTATGGGTATCCAAGTGCGCGAATACATCCAGTTCATCCGGAATTTCATCGAAGGCGCCGACATCATGACGAAAACGTTCTATGTCATCGTCCCGTACGAGCCAGCAGCGATAGGGAAGGTGAGCTCCGTCTTTCCGTTTGGCGGGAAGCCAGCAACGCAATCGACCGGTATGACCGATTCCTTTGCAGAGAGCATGGCCCAATTGAACCAGCGCATGAACCTTGTCGCCTCTACCCTGGGAGGCAGCGGGGTGCGGGCGGTCGCACTCGGGACCGAGGAGGTCATAGAGCTGCTGTACCGCTCGTTCCATCTCGGCACCCAGGACACGCGCGTGAAGCTCGCGACCGAACCCGCATAACCTATGGCACTCCTCGACTTTCTAAACCGGAAGAATACGCAGAATGCAGATGCGGCATCGCCCGTCCTCCCGCAAGACGTCTACGCCCAGTCGACGCTTGACCTTGTCGATACCATCGCGCCGGATGCGCTTAAAGTGAATCCGCGGGACCTTGAGATAGGGGAGAAATTCTCGCGCTCGTTCTATACGATTTCCTACCCGCGCTTCCTTGCGGACTCCTGGTTCACGCCTATCGTGAACCTCCCACGCGTCCTTGATGCGGGCATATTCATACATCCGATTGATACGGAAGCGGCGCTTCGCTCCTTGCAGCGGAAAGTCGCTGAGATTGAGAGCCAGCGTGCCGAACGTGCGGAGAAGGGGCTCGTACGCGACCCGAAGCTCGACACGGCGTCCCAGGACGTTGAGAACCTGCGCGACCAGCTCCAGCAGGCGCAGGAACGCTTCTTCGACGTCGGTCTCTACCTCACCGTCTACGGCGACTCAAAGGAAGAGCTCGACAAGATAGAGGCGGACGTGCGCGGCATCCTCGACTCCCGCCTTATCTATACGAAGCCGGCTTTGTTCCAGCAGGAGCAGGCGTTCCGCTCGACCTTGCCGCTCGCGCTTGACGAGCTTGAGGTGAACCAGAAGCTCAACTCATCGCCGCTCTCGTCAATCTTTCCGTTCGTGTCCTTCGACCTCACTTCCGATCGCGGCATCCTCTACGGCATCAATCGCCATAACGCGTCGCTCATCCTCTTCGACCGTTTCTCGCTTGAGAACTACAACTCGGTCGTGTTCGCGAAATCGGGATCCGGCAAATCCTATGCGGTGAAGCTCGAAATACTCCGCTCCCTTATGTTTGATACGGAAGTCATCGTTATCGACCCGGAGCGCGAATATGAGAGCCTTGCGGAAGCGACCGGCGGCCGCATGTTCAACATCTCGC
>CAZLVR010000035.1:0-6606 GCA_964563365.1 uncultured Candidatus Saccharibacteria bacterium
TTGCCGCCTTCCCAGGACTGAATGATTCAAAGAAGCTATCTGAGAAGAAGCGCGACGCGCTCCATGATCTCCTTATGGAAGAAGGAAAGAAAGGGAACCTGCGCTCTTGCGTTGCCTATGCAAGCGAATCAGTCATTGATCGCCGCGGCATCGCGGTCGCGGTGAAGGATGCACTCACCCGCGCAGTACGGAAGCTCGTCCCGTTAGAGACCAGTGTTTCCAGCCTGGCTCTAACGGGACACGCGCCGTCAGTCTCGAACGTGCATATCTATCTCGACGGGTCACTCAAGGCGCCTGAAGGATACGTGCAAGAAACAATCATCGGCGGAGACGGTACGGTTCCGGCAATCATGCTCGGAGCGCTTGCAGCGAAGGTTGCCCGGGACCGGCTCATGAAGAAGCTTGCGGAAGAATACCCAGCGTATGCGTTTGAGGTCCATAAGGGGTACGGGACGAAACTCCACTATGAGCGGTTGCGGCTCTACGGCGCTTCGCCCGTTCACCGGAAATCGTTTCTGAAATCGCTCGCGCTCGACGCGGCATAGGCGTATACTGCCGCCGGCTTCCTAGGGAGGGTATCGTGCCAGCTAAACCGCCTGTCCGGAAGAAAAAGGAGATGTCCGCGAAGGAGCGCGAGAAGCGGATCGACCTCGCCGAGCACGCATTCCTGCGCTGCGCGGCCTGTCCCTTCTCAGACGGGCTCTCGAAGCGCCGGCCGCTGCTTACGGTCCGGTGCAGGCGGCGGGGGAAGATCGTCCTCGTCACCTTCGACAAGGCCGCCGCGTGTGCCCGGTACGAACGCCTCCTCGAGGCGTCCGTCCACTCCGGCCGTCCTGACCCCTAGTCAGGACGGCCTTTCCTTTTTACGGCCCCGTGTGGTAAGGTAGCCCCTATGTCAGTCCGAATGCGCCACACCAGTTCGCACACCAAGAACCGCCGGAGTCACCATGCTCTCGTGAACCAGAATATCCTTAAGGACAAGGAGTCTGGTGCGCTCCGCCTCCCGCATCGCCTCGATGAGACGACCGGCATGTACCGCGGCAAGCAGATCGTCCCTGCAAAGGCCGTAAAGGCAGAGGCGAAGGACCACGCAAAGCGCGTTGAGGCCCATAAGCACGAGGATCATGCTGGCGCGAAGGCTCCGGAGATTAAGTCCGAGTCCAAGGTCACGAAGAAGTCCACGAAGCCCGAGAAGGGAAAGCGGTCCGCAAAGGACAAGGCGGCATAGTCCGCAGAACGAAGCGCCCCGATTGGGGCGCGTTCGCTATACACACCGGGGGATAAGCCATATGCCCTGTATTTGCTAGGCTCTTAGATAGAGCCTATGGCTAACCGGCACCTTGCACGCTCAGTCGTCCTGCAGACCCTCTTCGAGTGGGATACTGCTTCGACGCCTGATAGCGATGCGGTCGCCATCCTCCACAGAAATGCTGCCGAGTTCGGTGGCTCCGATACTGACAAGCCGTTCATGGAACAGCTGCTTCAGGGTGTGATCGCAAAGCATGATGATCTCGATTTGATTATCACCAAGGCAGCACCCGATTGGCCACTTGAGCGCATCGCGCCGATCGATCGCAACATCCTTCGCATCGGACTTTACGAGCTTCTCTTCTCCGACCGCGCGCAGGTTCCGCCAAAGGTTGCGATCAATGAAGCGATCGAGCTCGGCAAGGTGTTCGGCGGCGAGAGTTCCGGCCGGTTCATAAACGGTGTCCTTGGCGCCGTCTATAAGGAAATGGGCGAACCAGGGAAAGACGAACAGGGAAAGAAGAAGGCGGAACGCAAGCGCTATGAGGATCTTCCGCTTCAGAACCTCGGCGGGGCGGTCGTGTATGCGCTCCATGAGGGCCAGTACTATCTCGCGCTCGTGCACGACGTGTTCGGCCACTGGACCCTGTCGAAGGGCCGCATCGGCAATACGCCGGAGACTGAAGGAGAGACCATTGAAGCCGGGACCGAACGCGAGGTGAAGGAGGAGATAGGTCTCGACATCAAGGTCGAGGAGAAGATCGGGGAGAACGAGTACGTCGCTTCACACCCCGAACACGGCAAATATCGGAAGCACGTGACCTATTTCCTTGCTCGTGCGGAATTCGAGCCGCTTCACCTGAAGAAGAGCGGCGGGCTCGACGACGCGAAGTGGTTCAAGCTGCCGGACATCCTCGGCCTCAACTTCTATGACGATATGCTGCCTATCGTGACTGCCGCGGTCCAGAAACTTCTGGACAAGGCATCATAAGGGCGCATCTGCGTCGTTACGGGTGCCTCTCTGGTTTCTTCACCGTACTTCTAGTACGGCTCAGAAACCCTCAGCCCCGCGCCTAGCATCTGCACCCTTCTAATGCCTTGTCCGCTGGTCGATTTAACGCTATATAAATTTCATGGACTTCGCCGCGCATGCCGGAAAGCTCGGGCTCCCGTTCAAGAACCTCGACCTTCTCGAGGAGGCTTTGACGCATCGTTCGTACCTGAACGAGCACAAGTCGGCGAAGGCGCATAACGAACGACTCGAGTTCCTCGGCGATGCCGTGCTCGAACTTTCCTCGACCCGGTTCCTCTTCGACGCGTATCCCGCGAAGCCGGAAGGGGAATTGACCGCGTACCGGGCGGCGCTCGTGAATACGGTCTCCATTGCGGCAGTCGCGGAGTCGCTTGGGATGAACGACATGCTGCTTCTGTCGAAAGGCGAGAAGCGCGACACTGGCCGCGCGCGCGAGGTCATCCTCGCAAACGCGTTCGAGGCGGTCGTGGGCGCCGTCTATCTCGACCAGGGGTACGAGGCGGCGGACACGTTCCTCAGGACGCATCTCTATCCGAAGCTTTCCTCCATCATCGAGAAGAAGGCGTACCAGGACGCGAAGAGCCGGTTCCAGGAGGCGGCGCAGGACAAGCGCGGCGTGACGCCGAGCTACAAAGTCGTTCGCGAGGACGGACCGGATCATGACCGAGAATTCACCGTCGGCGTCTATCTGAAGGACGAGGAGTACGCGCGTGGCACAGGGAAGAGCAAGCAGGAGGCCGAGCAGACTGCGGCAAAGGCCGCGCTTGCGACGACGGGCTGGTAAGAAACGAGCCTCCGCGCGGCGGCGGAGGCTCGAAGAGTCGTGTCACTTGCGCGACGAGCTACGCTTTGCGTCCGGTGTCGGGACCACTTTCCACGACGGATGCGGGTCAGTCATGACCTTCTGGAGCATCACCTTCGCGTCGGCCGGGACTATCTCGAGCGCCTTGCGGTTCCCGAGCCTCACGCTTTTGAGGCGTGCGGCGTCCGCGGCGTGAGCCGCGCTCGTGAGGTTCTCCCGATTGGGGGAACGCTTCACGGTGACAAACGTCTCGGTAAGCCCGAGCCGCTCGACTTCTGCATAGAACCGCTTCTCGTCTATCTTCAGGACCGCGAGTGGAAACGAGCGTTCCCGTATCGACTCTCGGAGCTTCTCGAGCGCGGCGAAGAGCTCCGCGCGGCCTGGCTCGTCCGGATGCGCGGCAAGGTACGCTTCGATCGTGCGCGCTGATGCGCGCGCCTTCTTCACGCGGCCGGAACGTTTCCTACCTGCAGCCTTTTCGAGCGTGCGTTTCTGTGCGTCGAGCGCAGCCACGGTTGCGGCGAGATTGCGGTCGATGGCGTCGATATCCCGCAGCAGATCGCATGCGGTTACCGTCGCCGTGGTCGCGTCCTCGACAGTCAGAAGCTGCGGCTCCGCTTTCACGGACCGTTGCCGGAACGGCTTTGCTGCCGCCCGTTTTCTTTCAGCCATGTTCAGTCTCCCGATGTACAGATGACCCCGTCCCAGTCTCTCATGAATAGCTGAAGGTTTCCTTAAGGAAGATAGTTGACTTATCGTTGTATGCATGGGAAAACTCCGTGACACGATTGGAGTTCCGATTGGTGGAAACGGAGTGCGCTATGGCTCTTTTGATGCAGATCCTTGTATGGCTCAGTGCGGCGTGCGGGCTTATCTTCACGATCGTCTTCATGGCAGGCACGCGACGTGCGCGATATACCCGGATTCTCTTCGGGACGCTCGCTGTCGGCCTGACGACAGCGACCGCGTTTCTCATCGGGACGCGCGTGACGGACGGGTATGCTGATTGCAGCGCACTTGCCTGGTTTACCGGGAGTGCTGCTGCCGTCGTATGCCTCATGCTCCGGTTCATGCCGGAAGTGTTCGCGACACCGAAGCGACGCTAGCTCATACAAGTACAATACGCGCCGACCCACACAGGGTCGGCGCGTTCGTGGTTGCCATGTCGCATGGCCTGTGAGCGATGCCTGCATCCATGTGCGGAGCGGGGTATACTACTGCAAATGCTTAAACGGCTCGAGATAGTCGGCTTTAAGTCCTTTGCGCGCAAGACGGCGCTCGACTTCTCGTCGGCAACGACTGCGATCGTGGGACCGAACGGGTCGGGGAAGTCGAACGTCGCTGAGGCGTTCCGCTTCGCGCTCGGTGAACAGTCCATGAAATCGATGCGCGGCAAGCGCTCGGAGGACCTCATCTTCGCAGGCAGCCAGTCCGCGCCGCGTCAGAATCGCGCCGCGGTTGCTATCACGTTTGATAATCGGAAGAAGATCTTCCCGGCGCTCGATTTCGAGGAAGTCACCATCGAGCGCGCGGTCTATCGTGACGGCGCAAGCGAATACACGCTGAACGGTTCGAAGGTACGGCTTCGCGACATTCAGGAACTCCTCGCCTCCGCGAATATTGGCGAGACCGGGCACCATATCATCTCCCAGGGCGAAGCGGATCGTATTCTTGTCTCTAATCCGAAGGAACGCCGTGCGATGCTTGAGGACGCGCTTGGGCTCAAGGTGTTCGAGTTCAAGAAGCAGGAAGCGATACGTAAGCTCGAGAAGACGCGTGAGAACGTGCGTGAGGTCGAATCGCTCCGTCGGGAGCTCGCGCCCCACCTCCGGTTTCTCGAAAAACAGGTGGAGAAACTTGAGCGCGCGGAAGGCCTCGTGAAGGATCTCGCAGAGAAGGCGCGGGAATATTTCTCCATCGAGGAGCGCTATCTCGAGGAGGAAAAGAAGAAGAACGCGACGGAGCTCGGCGAGACGAACGAGCGGCTCCGGAAGGTTGAGCACGAGCTCTCCGAGTTTGAGCGCGAGACCTCTGCGGAGAGTGAGGGGATGAAGCGCATAGAGGCGGTCCGTGTCGCCGAGCGCGAGCTTGATCGCGCAAGTGCTGAACGTGCCGAGCTCTCCCGCGACATAGGGCGCATCGAGGGCGCCTTGTCAGAAGCGAAGCGCCGCTCGCAAACTCTCTCGAAGGAGCCGTATGTGAAAGTGTCCCGTGAGCATTTCGAGGCGCTTCGCGACGAAGTGGAGAAGCAGGTGGGCGCTGTCGGCGAAGATACGGAGCCGTCCGCGCTCATCGCCGCGCTGCGCGCCATACGCCATGCGGTCACGGCGTTCTTCGAGCGCTTCGCACTGCCGTCGGACGACTATCTCGCTGAGGAAGAACAGGCGGTGTTCCGGCTCGAAGGCGAGAAGGACACGCTTCTTGCGAAGGATCGCGATCTTGAGACTCGGGTGAATGAGGCGAAGACTGCGCTTGGGAAGGCGCGCGAAGCCCGCATGGCGTACGAGGAGACTGGGCGTGAGACGAAGGTGCGTATTCTCGAGCTTGCCGAGACCCGGGCACGCGAGGAGTCTGCTGCGGCGAGGCTCGAGGCGAGGAGCCGCGAGCTTTCCTACCTCGCCGAGGAGCTCCAGCGTGAGCGTGCAGAAGTGCTTCCCCTTGCCGGGGCAGCAGCGTTCTCGTATGAACCGCTCGCGTCGCTTCCCGACGAAGACCGGAAGATACAGGAAGAGCGCAAGCGCGTCCTTGACCGCCTCAAGATTCGCGTCGAGGAAGCCGGAGGAACGGGTGAGGAGGTCCGTACGGAATACAACGAGACCAAGAGCCGCGAGGAGTTCCTAGCGCGGGAGCTCCACGATCTTGCACAGTCGGCGGAAGGGCTCGAGAGCCTCATCGACGAGCTTGACGACGAGCTCGCGAAGACGTTCGCGGACGGGCTTGCACAGGTGAACCGTTCCTTTACGGAGTACTTCGCGCTCATGTTCGGCGGTGGCGGCGCAAAACTCGCGCTCGAGGAGCTTGACGGGCGCTCAGACGATGAGGACGACGATGCCGAAGAAGAGGCAGGCGAGGAGGATGCGGCGCGGCGCGAGAAGCCGGGCCTTGAGGTCGTCGTGAATCTACCCAAGAAGCGCGTCCAGGCCCTTATGCAGCTTTCTGGCGGCGAGCGCGCGCTTACGTCGATCGCGCTCATCTTTGCGATGAGCCAGGTGAATCCGCCGCCGTTCCTCATTCTTGATGAGACTGATGCGGCGCTCGATGAGGCGAACTCCCGCCGCTACGGCGATATGATCGAGAACCTCGCGAAGCACTCGCAGCTCGTCGTTATCACGCATAACCGCGAGACAATGAGTAGGGCAGGCATCCTCTATGGTGTCACGATGGGAAGCGACGCAGTGTCGAAGCTCCTCTCGGTTAGATTCGACGAAGCGGCAGCGGTCGCAAAATAACCTTATTGCCGATTCATTTCTGATACGCTATACCTAACCCCCTACGGAGGAATCACCTATGAACGACGAACGAC
>CAZLVR010000036.1:0-6432 GCA_964563365.1 uncultured Candidatus Saccharibacteria bacterium
GTGCGCAAGTGAAGGATGCTGTCCGTCGCGGCATCCCCTATTTCCTCGCGTACGGGAAGGATGAAGAGAAGTCCAACATGATTCGTGTGAAGAATCTCGCGAAGAGCGAGGAGGAGTCGATCGAATCGAATCAGGTCGCGAAGCACCTCGTTCGCGCTCTGCAGATCCCCCGGTAGCCTGCATCCTCAGACTAGGCACGGTATGAGAGCCATTACGTTTGATATCGAGGCGATAAGTCCGAATTTCACGCGCGGACGCCTCGACGTAGACGAGATGGAGCTCACCGTGGTCGGCATCCACGATTCCTCGACTGGTGAGTATTCAGCGTTCACGCGGGATGAATTGCCGAAGCTGTGGCCCGTTATCGAGGCGGCCGACATGCTCATTGGCTACAATTCCGACACATTCGATATCCCGCTCTTAAACCGCTACTATCCCGGTGACCTCTCGAAGATCCGCTCTCTCGACCTCCTCGCTGAGATATACAAGACGCTCGGCAGGCGCCTCCGACTCGAAGCGGTCGCACAGGCAACCCTCGGACGCGGCAAGACCGGGCACGGGCTTGAAGCCGGAGAATGGTGGCAGAAGGGCGAATACGAGAAAGTGAAGAAGTATTGTATCGAGGACGTGCGCCTCACCCGCGACCTCTATGACTATGCGCTAGAGCACGGCGGTCTTCGCTATAAAGAACTCAACAAGAAGAAGGAGATCAAGCTCGAAACCTCCGGCTGGTTGCTCGGCGGCGGCGCCACTCTTACGCACACGCTCGGCATTTGACCGCTTGACCGCGGATAGAACGGGTGTAGGATGCCCCGATGCCGCCTCACGTGAGACGGCACAAACTATATAGGAGTAGCGGATGCTCGACCTTTCCTTCCGGGTTACAAAAGATACGACCCGGGCGCGTCAGGAGGAAATAATCCGGCGCATGAGAGTGGCATACGAGACCTATGCGGTGACGAATCCCTACCGGGAATCGCCGCGATTCCCCCCGATCATGATCGAGGCATTCCCCTCGGACCGGCCGTACACTGAGCACGGCACGATTCGCGGGGCGCTTTGGCTCGGCGAGAAGGTACTCGATCGGTGGACGCAGAACGCCGTTAAGGCGGTCATGCGCGCATTGCTCGAGGAATTCCCGGATCGGGGAGTCTCGTTCCTCTATGACAATGACGGCAGCGCGCTCAAGCTTCAGCCGAAGCGCAGCCGCTAACCTCTAAGCAGCGCCGGCTGCGACCTCTCACGGTCCAGCCGGCGTTTTTCTATCCCGCACGCGCGCCATGCTACGCTATAGCCATATGCCGCAAAAAACCGCTTGGCTTCTCCCAGCCGCTATCGTGATCGCGGGTGCACTCGTCGGCGTCTCGCTCTTCTTCGTACGCGCGAATTCCGGCGCGTCTGACGTGAGCAGTCTCGGTGCGCTCAGGCCGATTACGACGGAAGACCATATCGTGGGGAGCCCGAGTGCCGACGTCGTCATCGTCGAGTATTCCGATATTGACTGCCGCTACTGCAAGGCGTTTAGAAGCGAGCTCGAGGAGCTTATGGGCGAATACGCCGCGTCCGGCCGCGTCGCGTGGGTCTACCGCCATCTCCCGCTCACGACGAGCGATCCGAACGGCGCAACGCACGCCGAAGCGGCAGAGTGCGCAGCTTCTCTCGGCGGTCCGCGCGCATTCTTTGAATTTATACGCGCCCTCAATGCTGCTGCCCCGGGCACCGACCGGTTCGATCCGACAGACTACGACCGCATCAGTACGGCGCTCGGCCTCTCTGTGAGCGAGTTCGATTCCTGCATGGCTGGATCTGCATTTGAAGAGAAGGTGGCGCGGGACTATAAGAATGCGCTCCGCATAGGCGCAAACGGCGCACCATACAGCGTCGTCATCGCCCGGGGACAGAAACCGGTACCGATCTCCGGCGCACTTCCCTACGCAGCACTCAAGAAGGTTGTTGACGACGCCCTCGCGAAGATTCCAGAGTAACGCGCTTGCTACACTGTGCGCATGAACCAGAGCCCTGTACGCTACGGGTTCCTCCTCGCCGCCGTTACGGTGCTCTTCGCCCTCGCGGCCGGGCTCGGCCCCGATATTCCGCCGCTCGACGTCTCGACACTAGTCGCACCCGGCACCACAGCGCCTGAGGAGACGCTTGATCACCGCTTCGCTGAGGTGCGTGACGGATGCGGACCTCATTTTGAGGGCCTGTGCGCGATCGCGCGGACCGCAGCAACAACCACCGCACCGCGCGCAGCACGGCTGAGGGTCGGCGTAGTGCTGCCGATTGCGTCGACGACTATCCTAGACGATGCCGGTTTCGCCTGGTATCAGATTGAGTGGCGCGAATGGATACGATATCCGGAACGCGTGCGGACAGTATGGTTTGTGCGGGCCGACACTGTCGTCCCGCTATCCTTTCCAGATACGGAAGACACTGCAGCGACGACATCGAAACGTATCGTGATCGACCGCTCCCTACAGACACTGTACGCGTACGAGGGCGACACCCTCTTCCTCTCGACACGTATTTCGACCGGGCTCGATCTGACCCCGACTCCCCGCGGGCAGTTCTCAGTGTATCTGAAGACGCCAAGCCGCTATATGCAGGGGCCGCTCCCCGGCATAAGCGATCAATACTACGATCTACCCGGCGTGCCCTGGAACCTCTATTTCACCAAGGAGGGCGGCGCGATCCATGGTGCGTACTGGCACAATGAATTCGGCCGGCAATGGTCGCACGGCTGTGTCAATCTGCCGCTCGATGCCGCTCGACAGCTCTATGACTGGACGCCGGTCGGAACCCCAGTCATCGTCCGCGATTAGGCGGGGAATCGACGAGATTTAAACGGTACAGATCGAAGGAATGCTCCCCTTCGAACATGTCGGACGGGTTCGGGAGGTATTTGCGGCCGATCATGAGTTCCTCCGTCGCCTCGTGAATAAGCCGGTCCATGACGAAGAACGCCTCTTTCGCAGCGTCACTCGTATAGTCGAGGGCGTAGCGGCGGATCTGCGAGCGTCCGTCCGTATTCTTCGTCTTCTTGCATTCGACGACGACAAAGCGCCTCACCGGCTTCCCGAACTGCCGTGTCATGACGTAATAGTTAAAAACGGCCTGGGCGAGGAACAGCGCTTTTCCGATCCCGTCCTTGCTGAAGGAATCGACGAACTTATGGTCGACGATATCGAGCGCGCCGGGCTCAACCGGGGACTCGACGACGAGGTCCGCGATTGACTTGAGGGCTATAGGAAGATGGTCGTGGTCCGCCATACCGCGCACCTCAACGCCGACCACCTTCCATCGCGGCGGTCGCGCAAGATAATACCCGATTGCCTGGAGGTATTCCCGTTCCATAGACGCGCGCTTCTTCTTCTGCGCTGCCTTGGTCTTTGCCGCGCCAAAGTTGAGCTCGAAATCGGAGACGCCACGGAGGTATCTGAGCCCGGACGCGATCGCGGCTTCTTTGTCAGGTTTCCGGCCCGCCTGCATCTCGAGGTAGTACTGTTCGAGCGCCGTATGACCCGCGCTCCCAACGACCGATGCCGGGGTACGCGGCAGATCGTACACTTTCTCGACATAGCGTTTATACCAGGTGAGCGGATTGCGCAGATACGCCATGAGAGAAGAGTAGCTCCAGTATTCGATAGGAAGCTTTCGCCGCTTCTGCCGCGCCTTCGCCATAGGAGCAGTATACAAAATCACCCTTCTTCTATCCCTGCATCAAACGACGCCGCTACTATTGACAAAATAGTGTATATATAGTACACTATCATAACTGCAACCTTGAAAGGGGTTAGTTCTATGGATCTCGACCAGTTCGTTCAGGCATTCCCGTTTGTGTTCGCGGCGGCTGCCGGCTTGCTCCTTCTCGGCGCGATCCTGACGCCCAAAAGCGTCAGTCTCCCCCGAAAAGGCATGCTCGCAACCGCAGTCCTAAGCGGAATCATCTTCCTCATACTCGCGAACGCAACGCACACGCTCTGAACCTGTCGATCGGGCGGCGCCTACACAGCGCCGCCCTTTCCTATGCTCGTGCCAGAATGCCTTCATGCCCTTTCCATGAGGCGTTTCCTATAGTGCCTTTCGTATCTGGCGATACGCCAGAGCGGTCGACCTTACCAGCCCTCACCGTCGTATACACTTCTATGTGGCAGCAATGGATTAACGGTATCCTCGGCCTCTGGACCTTGGTACTCGCGTTCATGGGGCTCGCCGGCTCTACCCTCACGTGGACGCTCGCGATCACGGGCGCGGTGATCGCTATCCTCGGCTTCTGGGGAGCGAGCGCCCACAACAGCATGATGGACAGCTCGCGCATGGCGACTCGCTAGGGCGACAGGCGCACATGACGAGAGAATGGCCCGGCATATGCCGGGCCATTCTGCATCGAGGCTAGTAGCTCTTCAGCCGACGCGCCTTCTCATGAGTGCGGATTTTCTCGAGCGCCTTCGCTTCAATCTGGCGGATACGCTCGCGGGTGACGCCGAACTCCTTCCCCACCTCCTCAAGCGTGTGATAGATGCCGTCGAGAAGGCCGTGGCGCATCTCGAGAATCTTCCGCTCCTTCGGAGAGAGGTCGTCGAGGATGTCGCGGACCTGTTCGCCGAGGATGCGCTCAGACGATTCCTGGATGGGGCTCGGGATCTTATCGTCCGCGATGAAGTCACCGAGGGTCGACTTTTCGTCGTCGTCAGAGCCGATCGGGTTCTCAAGCGACAGCGTATCCTGATTGATCTTCTCTATCTGATAGACCTTATCGACCTCGATACCCATCTCGATTGCGACCTCTTCCGGCTGCGGATCGCGGCCAAGCGCCTGCGCGAGGCGGCGGGAAACCTGCTTGTACTTGGCGATCGTCTCCACCATATGGACAGGAATGCGGATGGTGCGGGACTGGTCGGCAAGCGCGCGCGTAATCGCCTGGCGGATCCACCAGGTCGCGTACGTTGAGAACTTGAAGCCCTTCTTCCAATCGAACTTGTCGACGGCCTTGAAGAGACCGAGGTTCCCCTCCTGGATGAGATCGAGGAGCGTGAGATCAGGGCTCCGGCCGACGTACTTCTTCGCGATAGACACGACAAGGCGCAGGTTCGAACGTGCGAGGATATTACGCGCCTCGTCGTCCCCTGCCGCGATCCGCTTCGCGAGGTCGCGCTCTTCGGACGCGGTGAGGAGCGGGTACTGACCAATCTCACGAAGATAAATCTGGATGGAATCGTACGACGAAGACTCACGACCCTTAATGTTCCTCGTCGCGAGGTACTGGTCGGTGGTATCCTCGAGCATCCCGCCCTCAAGAATATCGATGCCGGACGCCGAGAAGCGCTCATAGAGTTCATCGAGAAACGACACATTATCTTCGATGTGCGGGAACTCCTTCAGGATCTCGCTGTAAGTTATGTAGCCGCGTTCCTTACCCTTCTGGATGAGCATCTCGGCCTTATCCGCCTGCGCAGCCTTCGCTTTAGCTTTTGCGCCCGAGGCAGCAGCGCGCACGACCGCCTTCATGCGTGTTTTCTTGGATACTTTCTTGACAGTCTTCTTTGCCGGCTTCTTCGTAGCCTTCTTCGGCTTCGAACGCGAAGCTGACTTCGCCTTCGGGCGAGCCTTAGTCGTCTTTTTCTTCATAGCGCGTGAAGCCATAGTGAAATAAATAAAGTGAGGAACCGATTAAGGCTTAGGCCGGAAGCGCGGCAAGTCTTCCAGAAAGGTCCTTGCAAGCAGCAAGCTCCTCTTTCATAGTTGCGTCGTCCTTAGCGAGCTCTGCACGACGGAGTCGTGCCGCTGCTTCCGCGAGCTTCTCAGTGAGCACAGAGCGTTCGAACGCGCGCACGATATCGTCCCCTGCGTGTTCAGTGGGCGTCTCTCCGTAGAGAAGTCCCGCCTCAAAGATGGCTCGTTCGCTGACTGGTTCGTCAGGAATGGCGCCGTTAATACGAGCATACTCGCTTTCAAGCCGCTTTGCAAACGCAGTTCCGGGATATGCGGCTATCGCACCGCGGATAAGCGTCTCACGCGAGATGCCATCAGACGTCCCTGCACGCGGTGGTGCGGACTCAAGAGACGGCTCCTCAGGCGCAGCAGGTACGCCCTTCATTGAAGCGCGCACTGCGTCAGGAGTGGTTGCGAGCGATCGCGCGACGATGCCGATGAAATGCTCGCGCTCCATGGGGCTTTTCATAGCGGCGATAAGCGGAAGAACGACACGCTCTGCCGCTATGACGAGCCGATGCTGATCCTTCTCGCTTCCCGCAAGGACCGAGAGGAAGAATTCGACGATAGGTTCCGCTTCCTGGACGCGGCGCGCGAAATCCTGCGGGGTCTCCGACGCCAAGTCCGCCGGATCCTTACCCAGAGGCATTCTCACTGCCTTCACACGCATCCCTTCCCGAAGCGCAGCGAATGCATTCTTCGCTGACGCCGCAAGTCCTG
>CAZLVR010000037.1:0-6426 GCA_964563365.1 uncultured Candidatus Saccharibacteria bacterium
TTTCGTAAGACAGATGGGAGCGAGGTTCTTATCAAGAGTTACAGCACGGTGCTCCAATACCTGAACTCTGGTACATGGACTGATTTCAAGACTGGCCTGACTGCTGATCTCAAATTTGATTTCGTTTCGAACGGGACCTTGGTCGCCCTCTCGAATGGTACGGACAACTACGCGACCTGGGACGGATCTACCTACACGGAATATGGTTCGGCACCAAAGGCTACAATCCTTGCAATCGCGTACTTCAAGGTATTCGCCTCTGGTGTTTCGTCGGCTCCGAATCGATTATATTATTCTGATACCGGTTCTTTTACCTCTTTCTCTGGGGGGAGTGCTGGCAGCACGGATTTCCCAGGCGTCATTAAATCGATCAAGAGCTACTATAACCGTAATGGTCAGGAGGCTCTTCAGGTCTATCTTGATAATGGCCAGCTCTATGAATTCGGTATCGATGACTCGGGAGCTCCATACAAGCACCTGATCCGTCAGTCCCTCGGGTCTGTTTCTCACCGTGCGACGAAGCAGATCGAAAACTATAATTTCGTTGTCGACATCTTCAATGCGGTTCGTGGGATCGGATATGAAGAGAATCAAGCCGACATCCGCGCGACTTCCCGTTCGGTGCTCATCGAGGATTATTTGAAGACACTCACGATGGATGCGGCCTGCGCAGAGTACCTGTACCGCAATTATATCCTCGCGGCTCAGGACCCGGATGGAATGACGAACAACGTCGAAGTGATCTATGACGAGCTCTACAACAGCTGGCGTCTCTATAATGGCCACCAGGTCAACGATTACACGATCTATCAGAATAAGCTGACCTACGCTTCCGCAACCGACCTGAACGTCTACCAGTACGACTCATCGAAGTATACGGATGCCCTTGGCTCGGCAACCGTCCCGATCTATTTCCGTTATGATACGCGCGGTCTGGATTTCGGGGACCCGCTTCGGGATAAGGGTGTCCGATGGCTGAAGATCAAGGGGTTCATTTCTGCCGGCTGTGAGCTGACCATTAAAGGATTCACGAACCATTCGGCGGTTTCGCCTCTCTTCTCGAAAACGATTTCTGGGGATGCCGGCTATGTCCAGATCTCCAATAGCCTTCCTTGGGGAACTGCCGCTTTTGCAACGAACCCATTTGCTGCTTTCGGTGGCAATACATCCACGATCCCTCTTCGTCCATTCTGGTGCGCGATCAGTATCGGCGAAGGCATCCCATTCAACGAGTTGAAGTTCCGCCTCGAGAATTACCAATCCGATGTCGACTTCATCATTACGGAAATCAAGCCGCTCTACAGATTCCTTGCGGAAGAACGTATTCCGAGGGAGAATCAACTTACATAATAAAATATGTCTCTTGCGAAATTCACCACTGTCGAGTCCCTGTTCCGGTCCACTCTAGCCTCGGGGATCACGTCGAGCCAAACGGATATTGAACTCTCGGATGCCCCGGGAGCTCTTACGGGATATCCGAACTGGCTTGTGATCGAACCGCTCTCGAGCAATTACGAGATCGTTTATGTACCGAGCGCTCCTAGCGGTTCGACTTTTTCGAGTGTTGTCCGCGGGATCAATCCGAACTCCGATGCGGATACGAATGACTCAAGTTTTGCGAAAGCTCACCCCGCAAACGTTGATGTGATCCTCGCTCCGATGCACCGTCATTGGAATAGCGTGGCTCATGTCATGCGTGGTGAATATGGCACCGGGTTTAAGAACTTCCGGCTCGGTGATGAGACGGACTCAGACATGACGATCTTCGCGCAGAACGGAGACACGAACAAGCCGTTCATCCAGTACAATGCATCGGCAAATAAGTGGTACATTTCGAATGATGGCACCTCGACGTATGACATCACTTCAGGCGGCTCCGGCCTTACTCGAGGATTGGGCGTAGATATTTCCGGTTCAGCGATCACGCTTGATGTCCGAGCGTCTGGCGGTATCCGTAATAACCAGGGTACGGGTAGCCAGCAGGTAGACGTAGACCCTACGATCGTCGCGCGCCTCGATACTGCAAACACGTGGGGAGCGGTTCAGTCGCTCACGGCGGATCAGTTACAGGTCACGACCGATGCCGATTCGGCGAATGATGCGGTCCGAAAGAGCTTTTTGGACTCAACTGTCGATGCGCGCCTCTCTTCTGCGAATGCTACGCTCCTCACGGGCGGGCCTTCTTCAAACGCTTCTTCCCTCCACCACCATGATCCAACAACCTTCCAGGTTGAGATGATGCTTGGGTCGAGCGTTATCAGTACGACGGCAGCGGACTTTGTCGCGAAGCAGATGCAGGTCGGTTTCCCTACGGATCTCACGGATTTCTATATCGCATTTAAGGATGCGGCGGCAACGAATAACCGAAGGGTCGTCCGTTATCAGAAAGACACGACGACCGGGATGTACTTCAAGTCGGCCTCTAGCGATTATAACTCCACGGGTGGCGGAGCCGGCGCGAACCAGTATGCCGGCATCGGCGTTGGTGCCACATATGTTTATCTTCCCTTTATCAACGCGGGTGGAGCGGATGTGACAATCCGTCGCTTCGCTCGCGATCTTACTGGGACGACTGACCTTACGAACTCGGGCACTGCTCTTACAGATGTCGGTCATTCTTGCGGTGATGATACCCATGTATTCGTAATGGGGACGAGCACCTCAACGACGCTTGCGGTCTACGCAATTTCCGGAACGACCGCGACCCGCGGTACGAACCTCACGATGGGGGATCAGGGCCAGAATATCTTGGGCATGCACTTCGATGGAACGTATATCTACTACATCACCTCAACGGCAATTAAGAAGTACGATACGTCCGGCACGCTCATCTCCTCGCTCTCGAGGATCTTCCAGGAACCGAATGCGCCGCTCTGTGGTATCGGGCTCCACTCGAGTTCGAACTTGTACATTTTCTCCATTCAAACGATCTACGATGCGACGAACCTCCTTGGTGGAAGGTTGAATGCTCGCATGGTTGCTACTCCGTAAACTCATATGGCTACCTTCTCTTCTGACTACCAGACCACGACCCAGATGATCCCAGGTGGATCACAGAGCTCCCTCTATGGCGGTGGAGGCGGTGGATCCTGGGATGCCTCTCCGGCTCCAGTCTACTCACCGAGCATCACGTCGAGATCTGCTCCATCTCTTGCAAATGTCCTTGCAGGGGGCGGGTTGAAGACTGTCTCAACGCCCAGCGTCCCATCGGTCCCTGGGACCCAATCAGCGTATGCTTCCGCTTTGAAGCAGAAAGCACCTACGGTAGCGGTCCCCACGATCACGGCCCCATCAGTCTATGAGGATCCGAATGCTGCTGGAGTTGCCGGGACCAATGCCATGCTCGCGGCACGCATGAGTGCGCTTGCTCAGGCGAACGGGTCAATCACAACCGCTCCCGCCGGCGTGAACTACTCGCCATCCAGCTATCCGAGCGATCCGTATAGCCCATCGCCGATGAGCAATGAAGAGAAGCTCGCGAACTACACGCCTGAGGCGGTTCAGGGCATGTATGGTGGTAATGAATATTCCACCACGAATGCAGGGCTTACGGCGCCGAATCGGGCTGATTATGCTTCGGCCGCGGACTACTCAAAGGCCATGGATACCTTCAACCGTCTTCAGCTCATGGAGCAGGAGACGGAGGCAAATAGCGCGGCTCGCCAATATGTCGACCAGAAGAACTCCGAACAGGCTGCGATCGATCTCGTCCGTCAGAAGCAGGCCGCTGCGGCAGCCGCCGTCGCTGAGGTAGCTAGGAAGAGTAAGCAGGATCGCGATGCGCTCTCCGCTCGTCTCGCGGCTCGTGGGCTCGACCCGAATACGGACAGCTGGGCCATGCAGCAGATGACGCAACTCGACCAGCTTGATCGAGAAGAGCAGCGGGCCGCCGCTGAGCAGGCATCGCTCACGCTCGATGCGGCTCGTGGCCAGACGAATGATCTTGCTCGTAAGGCGCTGGCTGACCGCCTGGCTTCTATCGCGAAGGCGAAGTCGGATCTGGCCGCGACTGACACGAAGCGGCAAAGTAATGCGATCGACATGCTTCTTGCGAATGCAAAGGAGGCGAACTACAATTCACAGGTTGATGCTCGTACCGCCGATACGGCCCGTAAGCAGCAGGAGACAGATCTGAAAGCGGATCTCAACCCTTCCGCGATTGCGAAGAATGAAGCTTCGGCAGCGAACCTGAATGCCTCGGCTACTTACACGGGTGGCGCAAAGACAGAGAATACTCAGGCGAGCACGGAGAAGATGAAGGCGGAGACGAACCGCATCAATACGCTTACACCGCTCGAGGCTCAGCGAATGCAGGCGCAAGTAAACAAACTTCTCTCATCCGGTTCATCGAAGAGTAGTGGTGGGAACGCTTCGCAAGACGAGTTTGATCGCGCCTACGATTCCCTTCTCGCCGCCGGCGTGAGCCCAACGGATAAGGCGGTCGCTCTCGCCGTGAAGCGCTATCGTGGTGAGGATACGAATATCACGAGCTCCTCTCTTGGAGGTGTCACGGCGAAGGCGAAGGCTCAAGCGGCCGGGTCCGGATCTGGTGGGTACGATTGGTTGAACTCAATCCAGTAAAGATTCTCTATGGCCTTCGTCTCTCCCGGATCCGACATCACCCCAGAGAGTGCGGCCGCGGCCCGAGCATCTGTTGCGAACTTCTTCCAGCCCTTCGCGGCAACGCTCGTAAAACCGGTGGTCCAGCTACCCCGCTCATTCATGGCGGGGCTTTCTGGTTTGACCGGCAATACTCAGGCAGAGGCTGATTGGAGCCGCCCGCTGAACCTCCCCTACATCGGACAGATCAAAGGACTCTCAGCTACGCCTGGAGATGTCCAGCGCTATAACACCCAGACCCCTGGAGAAACAGCGGCACAGGCCGTAGATTTTGCGGCTACAACTCTTCCAGCGGTTGGGATAAACCCATTCACGAAGGTTGGAGCGAATGTGGCATCGAAGGTCGTACCGAAAGCAGCCTCCCCTCTTTTGAAAAAGGTTGTGAGTAAGACGGCTCAGGCGGGTGCTGATTTTGCTTTTGGTTCCGCAGCCGGCGCTGCCGGTTCTTACGCTCAGGGAGAGCGAGACAACGGAAAGCTCCTGCAAAGCGCCCTGCTCACCGGTGGCATTTCCGCTGCGCTCCCGCTTGCGATTGAGGGTACCGTTGCCGGCGGGAAGTTCTTGAAGAAGACCGTAGGTGGCGCGGCATCAGACCGCTTGGCGCAGGCCGAGACGAATCTCGCAAATAAAATTTCTGATACGAAAGCGAAGAGCTTGGCTCCAGTGACGGTTGAGGATCGATTGGCAAAGGTTGCTTCCGCAGATACCTCTAAGCGTTCGACAATACAGAAACTTCAGGAGGCGGCCTCTTCCATGAAAGAAAGCCTGTCATCCGTCGATGCGGCAAAGCTCAAAGCGATCCAGACGCTTCGTGATGCGAAGACCTACTTCGTTGACTCTGATGCGCCGGTACTCGCCATGAGCGATAAGATGCGCCGCCTTGGTCTTGAAGACCAAGCGAAGGCTCTCGAGGATGCCGTGGGGGATACCCGCGCCGCCCGCACGATGGGCTTTGGTCGTGCTCTTGAGGATGATAATGCCCTACGCCAGATCACTGGTGGCGATCCGAAGGTGGGCGCCGGCGTCGACCAGCTCCTCGAACTCAGGACTCGCCTCGACACCGCGAACCGTGATGGGAATGCGGCACTCGCCGAATCACTCCAAGGTGACATCAATAAAGTGAAGGCGGCATTCTCTCCAGAAGATGCGGCCAAGGTCGAAGCTGGGGCGAATCTTTCCGTTCAGCAGAATGACCAGAACCTCCAGCGCCTAGTTGATAATGGAATCATCAGTAAGGAGGCAGCCGACACCTACCGGAAGACGAACCCGAACTATTCCAAGATCTACGATCTTGAGCACGTGATCGAGAAGACTCATGGTCCAGGTGTTGGTGCCGGAAAGGATGTTGCGGAGACCGGCGTCAAGATGCGTCAGGAGGTCGCGAATACGGCCGGTCGTGCTGCGGTAGATGCTCGGGAGGCAAACGCCATTAATAAGATCCTCACAGACGAGCGGATCGCGCGTAATGGCCGCACGCTTGCCATGGTAGATGCGGACACAAAAGCGGGGACGGGGATGTTTAAGTCTCTCTGGACCGAAGCAGATGAACAGGCGAAAAATGAAGCGCTTGGCCTGATGAATCAGCACGCTGGGGTTAAAAATGCTCTTCAGGAAGAGATCTCCAATGTTAAAAAAGGTGGTGCCGTTGAGCTTGCGAAGCAAAAGGCGGCTGATCTTGCGGAGGCAAATCGTCAGGCCTCACTCACTCGAGGACTTGGGAAGGGGGCAGCGGATCGTGCGAGGAAAGAATATCTTGAGGCGGCCAGCCGCGGTGGTTGGGACTTTATTCGTCAAGCTACGGATGAT
>CAZLVR010000038.1:0-6117 GCA_964563365.1 uncultured Candidatus Saccharibacteria bacterium
CCGGTATGGCAGATTCCATAGAACAGGCACGCGGGTTCATGAGCCGCGATAAGGAGAGTCTCCAGGAGGCGTTTAGAATCCTTCGAGATCAGCTTCTTGAATCGGATCTCATGAACTCTCCGTCAGACCTCACTGCCTATGAGGCGAAGCGGAAGGAAATTATCTATCAGCTTGAGCGCGTCAGGGCCTATATCAAGGACGTCGTAGGCTACTAAAGAAACAACCCGGCCGAAGCCGGGTTGTTTCTTGCCTATATCAGAGCTTAGGAGAGGTGTGCGGAGACGAGCTTGGTCATCTCGAACATCGTGACTTCCTTCTTCTTGAAGATCGGCATGAGCTTGTCATCAGCGATGATGTTGCGCTTGTTAGCCGGGTTCTGAAGGTTGTTCTTCTTGATATAAACCCAGATCTGCTTGACGACCTCGGAGCGGGGCATGGGGCCCTTGCCGACGACCGCCTCGAGTTCCGGGGAAAGATTCATCGGCTTAGTGAGGGCCGGGTTGAGTGCTCTAGGCATAGTGTGTCTTAATTTTTAGTACCTGGACAGTATACCCCAGGGAAGCCCCTCGGGAAGCCCTTGTGTTGATAGCGTAAATGCTGGGTAATTTTTGGAGCGTCTGCTATATTCGTGAATACACGGGGGCTCCCCCATTCCTATGGGGGAAGCAAACGGCAGAAGACCACAACGACGGGCGCTGCGCCCGAGCGAAAGTCTTCTGGAAAGTGCGCTGCGCGCTCTTAGCTCAGTTGGTAGAGCATTCCCTTCACACGGGAGAGGTCACAGGTTCGAGTCCTGTAGAGCGCACCCTTTAGTGCTACTTCAGGAGACTGAGATGCTTAGTTGGTAAATTACTAAACTCGGCCGGACAACCAAGGTATACTCTCCTTATGCCTGAACAAGGATTCCCATCTCCCGGCGACAGCCCCATGCCTCCTAAAGAAGGGGCGACCGATCCTTTTGAAGTACGTAGAGACAGGGTGTTAATCCGGATACGTAACCTGCAACATCTCCCTTCTGCTGATCGCGATGAAATGCTTCCGCTTCTAGATAAGTTAGCAGGTCGTGTGCAGGATATGCGCACCAACGCTGAATTGTCTGAAATTGAATACATGCTCTCTGAGCTT
The DNA here is from genome assembly GCA_964563365.1 of uncultured Candidatus Saccharibacteria bacterium. Taxonomy (GTDB): domain Bacteria; phylum Patescibacteriota; class Minisyncoccia; order Phycocordibacterales; family Phycocordibacteraceae; genus C7867-001. The sequence goes on from CAZLVR010000038.1 coordinate 1,126, forward strand.
GAAGAAGGTGCTTAGGCTTTACCGAATTTTATACAGCTAGACCGAGATGCCTCATCTCAGATTCTAAAAAACCGCCAAAGAACCCTTGAAGTGCCTCACTCTACCCAGTCCGAGACTGAGGTGGGGCACAGAAATAGAGCGAAGCGCATTTCTGTGCGCTCTAGGCAGGCGTGGGGCGCCTGCTGTGCAGGACTCGAAGGCCGGAGCGATGTCTGATCAGCAGATCAGACCGCGAGGCGGGGTCGCGGAAGTTCCTTCGCGACGGCGAAGGAACTATCCGTGACCGAGCCTGTAGAGCGCATAAATCGACAAAGCCGTATTTGTGCGCTCTAAGGAAGCCGTGGGACGGCTTCCGTCAGGACTCGAAAGTCGCAGGCGCTGGGCGCCGAGGCGGGGCCGGGATAGCCAGGCAAAGAAGAGCCCCCGGTTTCCCAGGGGCTGTATAAGGTTGTTTGCACGGCCTTAGTCGCACGCGCAGCTGTTCGAGCAGTCCTTCTGTGCCAAGAGACGGCCAACAAACGGCGTTGCGTCGCCGCAGTCGCACACGGAGCCGCAATCACTGCGGTAGTCTCGCGGCCGGTGATGCAGGAAGCGGCCAAGATAGCTGACGGTGTCTGCTTCGTATTGCTCCGAATAGAGCAGGTGGTTGTGCCACACCTGGTCCACGTCGTACGACGGGACCGGGTGTCGCACGCCCGGCGTCGTCTTGATCAGGAGGTGATACTCCCGATATCCCTGCTCAGCGGCGGAGAGGCGCTTGCGCGACCACCACCACTTTGCCTTCGCGACCCGGCGCATGACCCGTGTGAGATCGTACGACGGGAGAGCGGGAATGGACAGAACGCGTGGCGTTTCCGCTCTGCGCTCCGCTTCTACGGTTTGCATGGTGCAAAACTCCTTGAACGCCCGGCAATGAACTATTCACTGCCCACTAGAGAGATAAGCACGGGCAGAGGTGCTGTCAAATCATCGCAAGTCTGCTATTCTCCGAAAACAAGGTAATGTCTTTAGTCGGGCTGTAGTATACCGGTAGTACGCGCGCTTCGGGTGCGTGAAGACCGGGTTCGATTCCCGGCAGCCCGACTAAGGACGTGACCATGGAAAAGCCTCCCCAGATACCTGAATCAGCAGCATGCGTCTTCAGGGGCGAGCTGTTCGACGTATGGCAGTGGGAGCAGGAACAGTTCGACGGCTCCTTCAAGACGTTCGAGTACCTGAGCCGAAAGCACGGCGCGTTCGTCATACCCGTGCTACCAAACGGAAAGCTCCTCATAGCGGAGGATGAACAGCCTGCGCGCCCGATGAAGCTCACGTTCCCGGGCGGAGGTGTTGAGGACGGCGAGACGCCGATCGAGGGAGCGCGGCGGGAATTCCTTGAAGAGACAGGATACGAGGCAGAAGAACTTATTCCGTGGATATCCGTGAAGCCGGTATCGAAGATGCATTGGTATGTCCATGCGTTTATAGGGCGGAACTGTCGCAAGGTCGCGGAACCAGCGTACGATCCTGGGGAGCGGATTACGCTTCGTGAGATAACACTTGATGAGCTCATCGATCTTGCGGAGAATCCAGATTTTCAGCACTACGCGATGATCCCGACGCTTATAAAGGCAAAGTATGACTTGGCTGCGCGGGCGGAACTTGAGAAGGTTCTCTTCGGGTAGAATGAAAGCATGAATATTGCCATCCTCGCGGCCATCGCGGCCCCGCTTCTTCTTGCGTTCGACCTTCTATGGCTTGGACTCATCATGCCAGGGTTCTATCGGGCAAACCTGGGGCACCTCATGTCTGGTTCTATAGGCTGGACGGCCGCCATAGCCTTTTACGCGCTCTACGCGGTCGGTCTCGCATACTTCGTCATCCAGCCTGCCGTCGGCTCCTTATCGCTCGTACGTGCCATCGCGGTCGGCGCGTTCTTCGGCTTTGTCGCCTACGCCACCTACGACCTCACGAACCAAGCAACGCTTCGCGACTGGCCGTTTGTCGTGACGGTTGTCGACATGCTCTGGGGCGCATTGCTATCGGGCGTGGTCTCTACGCTCACATACCTCCTTGCGACGAAAGTGTTCGGGCTCTAGGCATCGGGCCGCCGGGAATCGAACCCGGTCTAGATCCACCCCATGGACCCGTACTACCGGTATACTACGGCCCGTTTTGCCCATGGAGCATAGCATGAACGCATGGTATATTCCCGACTACGCGGGCCTGTATCTTCTCGGATTCGATACAGGCCCTCGTTCGGTGAAAAAGAATCCGAGACGCATTCTTTTTACCTCTCTTCGGGCCTGTAGCTCAGTTGGTAGAGCGCTGCATTCGCATTGCAGAGGTCAGGGATTCGAATTCCCTCAGGTCCACAGCAGACAGAAAGACCGGACTGCTCCGGTCTTTCTGCGCTGTGGAGGGCGCAGGCATATTTTTGTTTGAGCGAAGCGAAAGGCAAAAATGCCGAGCCGGGGTCGCGAGATTTTTCCGTCAGGAAAAATACTCGTGACCACCAAGACAGCTTCGCCATGCACGGAGCAGCAGAGTGATACGATACAAAAAGATGAAACCAACCCCGCTAGAGAAAATAGTCGCCTGGATCGGCTCGCCCGCATCCGTCGTCCTCCATACCCTCGCGTTCGTGGGGTTCTTTGCGGCGGCCCTCCTCAATCTCGTTTCCTTCGACCGCATGCTGCTCGTTCTCACGACGCTCGTCTCGCTTGAGGCGATCTATCTCGCTATCTTCATCCAGATGACGGTGAACCAGCACACCGCGTCGCTTCGCGAGGTTGAGGAAGACATCGACGAGATTCAGGAAGACGTTGAGGAGATATCGGAAGACATCGACGAGATTCAGGAAGACATGGATGAGATTCAGGAGGATGTCGAAGAGATTCAGGAAGACGTTGAAGAAATCACCGAAGAAGAGGAGAACGCGCCTCTCGCGCAGGCGGTCTCGCTCGAACAGCTCACTGCGGACGTGCGTCGCGTGCTTGAGGACCTTGAAGCCCTGAAGAAAGGGAAGTAAAGTACGAAAACATTGGGCCTATAGTGAAGCGGTATCACGCGACCATGGCATGGTTGAAGTCGGGGTTCGACTCCCCGTAGGTCCACATAGCAAGGTTCCGCACGACGAGCGTGCGGCACCAGAGGTTATTTTTTCGATTTAGATGGCTCGAAAAAAGCCTGAAAAAAGAGCCCATGCCGAGTATGGAGTACACCCTTGGGAGCGTCAACCGCAGGTATCGCTCATTCCGCCAGGTTCCCGCTTTTCAGATACATAGCCGCCTGCTACACTCTTTCCATACCCCGGGCACGGGACCTTTTTTCGTATGGAAGAATCAGGCAAAGAAGCAGGCATACATGTCGTCTTGAAGGCGGAGCACCTTTTCGATGTCTTCGGCTTCCCGGTCACGAACTCGCTCCTTATGACCTGGATGGTGGTCATTCTCCTTGTTGGCTTCGCGTTCTTTTTCAGGAAGTCCCTGTCTCTTATCCCCGGCAAATTCCAGGCCCTTATTGAAATGCTCTTTGAGGGCGTCCTTGGATACATGGCGGAAACGCTTGAGAGCGAGAGCCTTGCACGGAAGTTCTTCCCGCTCATCATGACCATATTTATATTCGTCTTCGTGGCGAACGAGCTCGCCTTCCTTCCGGGCGTCGGCTCCATCCTCTATCACGGAGAGCCGCTTCTCCGTGCTCCGGCAGCAGACCTTAATATGACGCTTGCGCTTGCCATCATCGCGTTCTTCACTATAGAGATCGCCGGTGTCGTCATCCTCGGGTTTTTCAAGTACGCGGGGAAATATGTTAACGTTACGTCATTCGTTGGCTTCCTCGTGGGAATCATCGAACTCGTGTCGAACATAAGCCGCCTCGTCTCCTTCTCGTTCCGTCTTTTCGGAAACGTGTTTGCAGGCGAGGTGATGATCGCGGTCGCGACGTTCTTCGTGATGTACTTCCTGCCAGCGCCCTTGATGGCCTTTGAGGTCTTCGTGGGCTTCATTCAGGCAGTGGTCTTCTCGATGTTGACCCTGTTCTTCATCAAGCTGGCGATCATGGAACCGCACGGGGACGAGGCGCACTAGCGCCTTAGGTCCGTGCGGCTCCGGGATGGAGCCTTATCAACTAGTTACTCTTTCATGGAAACTGAATCAGCACAGCTCATCGCCATGGCTATAGCCGCCGGTCTCGGCGTGCTCGGTCCTGGCATCGGCATCGGCCTCATCGGCGGCAAGGCCATGGAGGCTATCGGCCGCAACCCTGAGGCGTCCGGCAAGGTCGTCTCGAACATGATTCTCGCGATCGTGTTCGCGGAGGCGCTCGGCATCCTCGCGCTCGTGGTCTCCTTTATCATCCGCTTCGTTGGATAATGGGCCTGAAGGCGCATCTGCTTTCCTATGGGTCCTGCTGATTTCTCTCACCGTATAGCTCATACGGCTCAAGAATTCAGCCTCCCATGCCTCGCATCTGCATCCTTCAGAACCCATTCTCCTCGCAACTAACCGTTCATGGAACAACTCTTCGACGCATTCGGCATAGACTGGAGGCTCCTCATCGCTCAGGCGGTGAACTTCGGCGTACTCATTGTCGCCTTGTACTTCTTCCTCTATAAGCCGGTCATGAAGACGCTCGATGAGCGCGCGAAGAAGATCGCGCAGGGCGTCGAGGACGCTGATCGCGCTGCAGAGAAGCTCGCAGGCGCCGACTCCGCTGCCGCCGAGATTGTCGGCAAGGCGGACAAGGAAGCTGCAGACGTGCTCAACTCTGCGCGCGAAGCGGCAACTCAGGAGAAGGCACGTCTTGTGAAGGACGCTGAGGCGCGTGCCGCCGCTATCGAGAAGGACGCTGAGGCGCGTGCTCAGGAAGCGTCGGCGAAGCTTATGCGCGACAGTGAGAAAGAAATCGCCCGTCTTGCAGTACTTGCTGCAGGGAAGGCAATGCAGGAAAAGTAATCATGCAGGCGGTATACGCGAAAGCACTTCAGAAACTCATCGACGCCGGCCACGC
>CAZLVR010000039.1:0-6095 GCA_964563365.1 uncultured Candidatus Saccharibacteria bacterium
GTTCGGCGCAGCCGAAGGCAAAGGGAGCGCTCCGCGAAGCCATTACTCGCTATGAAGTCATAGCGGCTGACATGGAAGGGAAGCATGCGCTTCTTTCCCTGAACCCTCTTACGGGCCGTACTCATCAGATCCGGGTCCACCTGAAGGCCATTCATCATCCGGTCGTCGCAGACACGCTCTATGCCCCCGGCCGCCTCCATGATCTTGGCTTTGAACGGCTCGGCCTTCATGCGTATAGGCTTGATGTACCGACTCCGTCAGGCGAGCGCCTTCTTCTTGAAGCGCCCCTTCCGGATGACCTGGCGAGGGCCCTCACACGCTTCCCGGGAGCCCCCTCGATTGCCTCCGCATAGCAGGCGTGTTAGAGTAGCGTCCACTTACATATAGCTATGGCAGGCATCATCACTCCGGTAAAGACCGAAGAGCGCACGAAGCTCGGGCTCCGCTCGGGCGACACCGTTCGCGTCCACCAGAAGATCGTTGAAAAGGGGAAGACCCGCACCCAGGTCTTCGAGGGCCTCGTGCTTGCGGTGAAGCACGGGACTGAGGCGGGCGCGACCTTCACGGTCCGCGCGACCCTCTCGGGAATCGGTGTCGAGCGCGTATTTCCGCTCTACGCTCCCTTTATCGAGAAGATCGAGATCGTGCGCCGCTCGAAGGTCCGCCGCGCGAAGCTCTACTTCATCCGCGAGAAGGTCGCGCGCGAAGTGAAGCGCCAGCTCCGCAATATGCGCATGATGAACGTCTCGACCGACGATTTCGCAGAGGCACCGGTCGTGGAAGCGGAGGCAGCCCCGATTGCTGCTGAAGCAGCACCGGAGGCAGAAGTCGCCGCTGTCGTTGACGCTCCTTCCGAGGAAGCTCCGAAGGAAGAGGCTACGGCCTAAACGGTTTGTATAATACGAGCCGGCCCGCTATAGTAGGCGGGCCGGCTTCGTATATGGGCGGCACCACCGAATGCCCAGGTGGCGGAATTGGTATACGCGTATGCTTGAGGTGCATATGCCGCAAGGCTTGGAGGTTCGAGTCCTCTCCTGGGCACACAAAGCAAGAAACCCGACGCATGCGTCGGGTTTCTGCGTTGTGGCGCCAGGAGAGGACTCGAAAGTCGGAGCGATGTTTTTCCAGCAGGAAAAACCGCGAGGCGGGGTCGCGGAATTTCGCGAGCGACGGCGAGCGAAATATCCGTGGCCGAGTCCTTTGTGAACAGTTAGAGTGTTATCCACCCTTTCTCATACGTTCTTCATTTGTCATCATGGATGAATGAAGCGCCGCTTGATGCATTCACTCATCGCATCAATTGAATGGCGTGTCATTGCATTCATCATTACTGAGCTCTTCTTCCTCACGACAACCGGGAAGCTGTGGGACGCCACCATCCTTGCGGCTTCGCTTCAAGGAATTCTTTTCGCTGCATACTTTGTCTGGTATTTCCTGCGCGAAGAGCCGCAGCACGCGGTGGGTGGGGGAGGGTAGCTCGCTTTCGAGTGAACGGAGTGCATGGTATAAGTGCGCTACGCGACACATGTCGCACATGGCGGCCTTAGCTCAGTTGGTAGAGCTCCTGGTTGTGGTCCAGGCGGTCGCGGGTTCGAGCCCCGCAGGTCGCCCCAACGGCACAGCGAACGCGAGAGCGTCCGCTTTGCTATACTCCCCGCATATGGCCAAATTCATAGATGAATTCAAAGCGTTCGCGCTCCGAGGAAACGCGCTCGATCTCGCGATCGGCGTCGTCATCGGCGCGGCATTCAACGGGATCGTGAACTCGCTCGTGGCGGATATCATCACGCCGCCCCTGTCGCTCCTCACCGGCGGCATCGACTTCAAGACGCTCGCCTTTCCGATAGAAGGGACGGACGCCGTCATCCACTACGGCCTCTTCCTGCAGAACGTCATCAGTTTCATCATCACCGCGTTCGCGCTGTTTCTCCTCGTCCGCCTCATTCACCGCTTCGTGCATGAGACGCCTCCGCCTGCGGCCGCGAAGCCTGCGGACCTTATCGTCCTCGAGGAGATACGTGATGCTCTGAAAGCCCGCGCCTAGCCATGAAAACCCTCTTCTTCGGCATCGTTCTCATACTCCTCATCGGCGTGGGCGGGTTCGTCTACCGGAACGTCTCGGAACGCCCCATGAATCCGACCGCATGCACGCTTGAGGCGAAGATCTGCCCGGACGGCTCCTCGGTCGGGCGCGTGAACCCGCCGCAGTGCACCTTTGCCCCGTGCCCTGCGCCGAATGTCGAGTTCGCTGACGCAGCCATTGCGTTCGCGCTTCCCGCAGGGTACGCCAAAGGCGTGCAGGAGCCTGGCGCAGACGGCGAGCTTCCCGGAATGCTCGACTTCTTCGAGAAGAAGACCGCAAGCTCAACCAACACGATCACGGTGTACCGCTATATGATTCCGGAAGGGAAGACCGCGAACGATGTGATTCTCGAGCAGACCGAGTTCTCCCCGTCAGGACAGAAGCCGGAGACGCTCGAAAAGTTCTCCCCAGTCTTCGTGAACGGGAAGACGTTCCAGGCAGTGACCTTCGAGCGGTTTGAAGGCCAGGTCGCCACCTCCTATTACCTTTCTCGCGAGAAGGACGTTGTGCGCTTCGACGTGATCGAGCGGGGCGTCGAGAAGTGGACGGACCCGAGCCTCGTCATCGACAATCTCCCGGAGCACAAGGCGCTCCTTAAGATGCTCGGAACACTGCAGACGAACTAGCCTGCGATCTGGATGACCACGTAGAGGACGGTGGCGCCGACGAGCGTCATCGCGGTCGTGAGGAACTTCGGGTGCGCATGATGGCTTTCGGGGAGGAGGTCCGACGCGCCGATGTAGAGGAAGAAGCCTGCGAAGGTCGCTAGCACCGGAGCAAGGAGGGACTCCGGAACCGCGATGAAGAGCGTGACGAGTGCGCCAGCTACCGGAGCGAGCGCGTCGATAAGAAGCCACCGCATCGCTTCTTTGCGTGTGCCGCCGTTCTTAAGGATCATGTTTACGGTATTGATGCCGTCCGAAAAGTCGTGCGCGAGCACCGCCGCCGCGACGACAAGGCCCACCGCCTCCGATGCCTGGAAGGCGAGGCCGATTGCGAATCCGTCAAGGAAGCTGTGGCTTGAGAGCGTGCCTGCGCCGAAGCGACCGCGTGTCGCACCATGCGTATGCGTGTCTTCAGCCGTGTGTGTATGGAGCGTTATGGTCCGGTCGAGGATGGTATATCCGAAGAATCCGAGCGCGGTAAAGAGAAGCAGAGTGCCGACCTCATGAAGGCCTTCACCGAGCTCGATCGCTTCCGGGAGGAGATCGAAGAACGCGACCGCGATAACTGCGCCCGCCGAGAATCCGAGTACAAGATGGAGCTTGTCCCGGAGCCGGAGCGCGAGCGCGCCGCCGAGAAGCGTCGCGAGGAATGCGGCGCCCGCAATCATCATGATGGTAAGTGACATATGTCGGTCAGTATACGTCCAGGAATTTTATATGCAAGTTTATTGCAACTAGAATGTGGATACGATACGATAGGGGAATGAACCCTCAGACCGTCCCCGCACCGCTCGATGCACTGAAGCGCGCAGGGTTGCGTGCGACCGCACAGCGCGTCGCGCTCCTTACCCATCTCATGCGCGTCCGTGAGCCGGAGACGGTCGAGGATATCACTCACGCGCTCCACCGGACGCTTGATCCGGTGACGGCGTACCGGTCGCTCAGCCAGATGCGGGATGCGGGGCTCGTTCGCGCACTCACGTTTGGTGGGGCAGTCCGGTACGAATATGCGGCGCGCCACCACCACCACCATCTGGTCTGTCGTGAGTGCGGGCGCATCGAGGACGTGGATGTCTGTGTCCCTGCTCTCTCGTCGCGCTCAATCGCGCGGGCAGGTTTCGCCTCGGTCGCCGATCATTCGCTCGAGTTTTTTGGCGTGTGCGCAGCGTGTGCGTGACCGTGACCATCCCGTACCGGGAGGCCTTGCCGCGTGAGCCACGCAGCGAGCGCCGTTGTTACCGGTACCGCAAGCACGAGCCCGATTGACCCCATGAGGATGCGTATCACCTCCGTCGCGAAGATTTCACTGTTAAGAGTGTACGCGATCCCGGCGCTTGATTCGCGGAAGAGAAGCAGAAGGGGCAGCGACGATCCGACGTATGCGATAGCGAGCGTGTTTACGAGCGCTCCAATGTGCTCGCGTCCAACGCGCATCGCGCGCAGGAATGCCTGGCGCCGGGTGTAGTGTGCCCCTGCCGCAAGCAGTTCCTCGACCGTGACCGCTTGGCCGATAGCGACATCGTAGAGGATGCCGAGCAGGCCGATAATGATCCCGCCGAACAAAAGCCCGATCATGTCGATACGCCCTTCGGTCATGAAGTTCAGATAGGCGTTATTCTCGGACGTAAATCCGGAGAGTTTTGCGGCATGGATGACCGCGTAGGTAGCGGCGCCAGTCACCAGAACGGTTCCGATCATGCCGAGCATAGCGACGGTCGTCGTCCGGTTGAAACCGTGGGTGATATACGAGCCTATGACGATGATGAGTGACGCAACGCCGATCGAGACGAGGATGGGGGAGTGTCCCGCATACACGTTCGGCAGCAAGAGGAAGAAGATGAGGACCAAGCTGCCTCCGAGAGTCGCAAGTGCGCGGATGCCCTGCAGTCCGCCGAAAAGAAACAGCACGATGAGAAACGCGCCAGCGACCGCGAGGAGGACGTCGAGGCGGTAGGGATCGGTGATGATCCAGGTCTCGGGCCCGTCTTGCGCCGCAATGGCATGCCGTACGTACACCAGGTCTCCGTCCTCAACCTGGGTGAAATCATTCACGAAGGTTGCGCGAGTGCCCGCATCGGGTCCTTCAAGTACCTCGACGGTAACGGTCTGGGTCTCCTGGCTCACTCCTAAGCCGGGGACTTCCCGGACCATGGACGGCCCCGCGTCGATGACCCGGGCTTTTTCAAGGTATTCCCGGTCCCGGTTTTCAGCATGGAGGATGCTTGGGGCTATAAGGAGGGCAGCGAAAGCGGCGAGGGCGAGGATACGCATAGGGCGCAGTATACCGCCGTCACGGAAGGGAGGGTGAAGCGTCATGGTATCGTGTGACCACATTCTTATAACCCATATCCGATATGAACGAATCCGTAGAAGCTTTCATTAAGGCGACGAAGCCGGTCCGCTGGATGGCGACCGCGGCGCTCGCTGTCCTTGCGCTGTACCTCCTTGCCCTCGGGCTCCATGCCTGGGGGAACATCGGTCGCGCCGATAACCCGTACATGAACACCATCACGGTGGAAGGGACGGGGAAGGCTGCGACCATTCCTGACATTGCAACCATTGATTTTTCCGTGACTGAGACGGCGGCTACCGTTGCAGATGCGCAGGCGGCTGCGACGAAAAAGACGAATGACGCGCTCGCGGCAGTCGCGAAGCTTGGCATCGATGATAAGGACGTGAAGACCGTTTCCTACAACGTGTATCCCCAGTACGAGACGATCGCGCCGTGCTATTCCGGCATCTGTCCGAACCGCTCGCCGAAGATAACTGGCTACCAGGTTTCCGAGACTGTCGAAGTGAAGGTGCGCGACACGGCGAAGGCTGGCGATGTGCTTCAGGCGCTCGGTACCTTGGAAGTGCAGAACATTTCCGGCCCTTCGTTCATGGTCGACGACGATAAGGACCAGAAGAGTGAAGCGCGCGCCGAGGCCATCAAGAACGCACGCGCGAAAGCGGACATGCTCGCAAAGGAGCTTGGCGTCCATCTTGGTAAGGTCGTCTCCTTTAACGAGAATACGGGCGGCTACCCGATCTACTACGAGGGTGCGTACGGTAAGGGTGGTGTCGCGATGGATGCGCAAGCTGCCCCAGCCCCGTCGCTCCCGACCGGACAGACGGAGACCTCCGTCACGGTCATGGTGACCTACGAGATCCGCTAGAACACGTGTGCGGACAGGCGGGCGGCCCCCCCCCGGGGCCGCCCCCCCCTTTTTTCAACCCCGGCCCGCGCCCCCCCCGGGGCGCTCCAAATAGGGTTTGGGGCAGTATCGCTCAAGTTCAGGGGGGCGCCCTGGCGCCCATGGAGCGAGGAAAGACATACAAATGCGGGATTCGCGGGGACGCGACCC
>CAZLVR010000040.1:0-6023 GCA_964563365.1 uncultured Candidatus Saccharibacteria bacterium
CCTTCGCGAAGTCCTTGAACCCAAACAGGCGACTAATACGCTTCCCATCTTCAGACAGTTTCCACTCCGGAATCTGCTCCATGAGATCCTGCGCCTGCGGAAGAGTAAGCGGTGGTATATCCCCTTCGCACGGAATACAGCGCTTCGTTGAAAGATCAGACATGCCCCATGGTTAGGTCGACAAGATGATCGAGGAACTGCGGGAAGGCGACACCAACAGCAGCAAGCGATTTCGGAAGGAGTGATTCCTTTGTCATACCCGGAAGGGTGTTTGTCTCGAGATAGTAGATACCCTTCGGAGACACTATGAAGTCAGAACGGGAATAGTGACGGAGGCCGAGTGCTTCATGCATCGTGCGGGAGAGCTTCTCAAGTTCCGCAATGGTCTTTTTATCGAAGTTCGACGGGCAGATCTCCCGGCTCTTGCCGGAATATTTCGCGTCATAGGAGAAGTAATCATTTTCCGGAGGAATGATCTCGATGGGTGGGAGCGCGTAGAGCTTCTCGCCGCGGAGATTCTCGACGACGCCTGCGGTCGCTTCCCGTCCGCGGATGACCTCTTCGATGAGGACGCCGCCTGCGCCCTGTTTAAGCAAAGATGATACGGTCGAATATAAAGGCGCGTACCCGGACACCATCTGCACTCCGACGGAGGAGCCCCAGCGCACGGGCTTTACCACGACCGGTTGATGGAAGGAACGGATGACGTCGCGGAGCGTGTCTTCCATCGTCTCAAGATCCTGGACGAAGCGATATTCCGGCGTGAGCACGCCGACCTCCCTCGCGCGTTCCTTCGCCATCACCTTATGCATCGCAAGATAGGACGCAAAGGAATTGGAGCCCGTATAGGGGACGCCGAGGCGGTCGAGGAGACGCTGCACCTCCCCGTCTTCTCCGAATTCTCCGTGAAGGCCGATGATGACGGCATCGATGCTCCGGAGCGCTTCTGGCGGCGATACCGGACGGCCTTGGATATGCCACGCACCCGCACGGTCGATGAAAATGTCCCGGACGGTATAGCGGTCCGGGGAAAGATTCGCGAGTATAGCTGCACCCGTATTCAAAGAGACCTCGTGCTCCTTCGAGGGTCCGCCCCGGAGAACGCCGACGATAGTCCCGCGCATGCGGAAAGTATACCAGTTCGCTCTACGCCTTCCGCAGCGCGCGGGAACGCGCTTTGCGGTGAAGGGTGATAGAGAATCTGTGGGCTTCCGCGTTCACGAGGACTGCGTCCGCGTCACTGATACCGGCTCTCATGCCACCTATCACCTCTCGCGGGCGATGGCGTTCGTCCTTCACGACCGCGGCGACCGGTATGCGGATACCCATCTCTGCAAGGACGGTCTCTGCGGCTTTCTTGTGCGTCTTCCCGCCGTCGATGACGATAGCTTTCGGATAGGGCCACTCCGAGTGACCGAAGCGTCGTATCAGCACTTCCTTTAGAGATGCGATATCGTCGTTCTTCTGTACGCCGCGGATGTTGAAGGATCGGTAGTGCTTCTTCGCGGGCCGGGCGTCTTCGAGCACCGTCATAACGCCGATCGCGTTCGTACCGGAGAGGTGCGCGGTATCGAACCCTTCGATGCGGCCCATGCCGGACTGCCGTTCCTTCTCCCGCTGCCAGTCTTCCTTGATGAGCGACACATCTTGGACGTGATCGAGCGCGAAGAGCTGGTTCCGTATCTTCGCCGCATCTTCGAATCGCTCTGCCTTCACCGCAGCCCGCATATCGCGCTCAAGCGTCTGCCGTAGCGTCTTCACGCGACCGGAAAGGAAGAGTGAGACGTTTCGTATCGACTGCAGGTAGTGCCTGCGGGCAGTCCGGTCCTCGCCGAGCGTCCCCGACTCACCCTTCTTCGGATACTGCCCGATCTGCCGGTTGAACTCGACCTTCGCACGTCCATGCTTTCCGAGCTCCTCAACCGGTTTCTCCGTATCGAAGAAGGGAAAGATCTTCCGGATGAGGCGAAGCGCCTCCCGCAGCTGATAGCCGGACGGAAACGGCCCATGAATGGCACGGAGCTTCACCACACTCGGGCGGAGCATCTTCTTTCCCCGGAAATCTATGTCGGTCCCACGTATCGCAAGCACACGCGGAATGGTTTCGTTGGTGATAACGGCATACAGAAACGACTTATCATCCTTACCCATCGCGTTCGCCTTGGGGCGGTGCTCACGAATGAGCGCCGCCTCGCGCACAAGCGCTTCAAGCACTGTCGGTGTCGTCTCATACTCAATGCCGTCCGCGAGCGTCACCATGTCGACGATGCGGGGGCCGCGGGTCGCGATGAGATCGTCGTCGAAGTAGGAACGCGTGCGGTCGCGAAGGGATGTCGCCTTGCCGACATAGAGAACTTTCTTCGCGCGTCCTTTGCCGAGGGTAAAGAGATAGACGCCCGGGACGTCCGGGAGTTCGAATTTCGTCACATCTGTTCTCTGCATGGAGGCATGGTACTACAAACTTGACTTTATACGTAATACGTAACACTATGTTTAGGAAATGCACTTAGGGCAGAGTTTCGCCACGGCCCATAGCGGACCGATGTGCTGCTCACCCGACCCATTCCTTAACAGGAGACCGCCGGCACCTAATAAGGCCGGCGGTTTTTTATTACTATGCCGAAAACTTGACATTTTTCATACTATGAATATAATGGTTACGTTCTGATGCAACGATTCCGAACCGATTGAGGACGAGGTTTCCGAGCGTTAGGACGGCGGGCGCGACCGTAAGGTTGCGCCCGTTCTCTTTTGCACGCATACTGCGGGCAAAACTACCAGCAGGAGGCAACATGCTGCTCGTGTTTATGGCGTGCTACTGCGCGCTCCAGTTCCTTACCGTACGCATCGCGTTTACAATCGGCCGTGCCAGATTCCCCGGTCAGTTTCTTGGGATTGCTGTCGGTGTGCTTCCGGCAAGCATCCTGTCGGTCATTCTCGACATCGTCGACTTCTCATACCTGCCTAGTGAGTGGGTCGAACCGCTCTTTCAGGCAGAATTCCTGGGAATCATGCTCGGCTGGCTCTCCATGCGACGTTCGAGCAATTAGATCCGGCCGCGTTCGCGCGGCCGGATTATTTTCTTTTCTTCTTACGGAACATCTTTGAGAGGTACTCGCCCGTATGTGATCCTTCTACGTTTGCCACTTCTTCTGGCATTCCTTTCGCGACGACCTTACCGCCGCCCGTGCCCCCTTCCGGCCCAAAGTCGATGAGATAGTCTGCGCACTTGATGAGATCGAGGTTATGCTCGATCACCACAACCGTGTTTCCTCGGCGCACCAGTTCCTGAAGGATTTCGATAAGTTTCCGCACGTCCTCGTAGTGAAGCCCCACCGTCGGCTCGTCGAGAAGATAGAGCGTCTTCGCGGTGGTGGGACGATACAGCTCCGATGCGATCTTCACGCGCTGCGCTTCTCCGCCGGAAAGCGTCGTCGCTGACTGGCCGAGGGTCAGGTATTCGAGGCCCGTAAGATTGAGCTGTTCAAGGCGTTCCTGGATGGCAGGAATATCCTTGAAGAACTGTTCTGCCTCTTCGATGGTCATCTGGAGCACGTCATAGATGTTCTTGCCCTTATAGGTGACCTCCAAGGTCTCTTTCATGAAGCGGGTGCCGTTACAGACGTCGCAGGTTACGTAGACGGTCGGAAGGAAGTGCATCTCCACTGCTATCTGACCATTGCCTTGGCACGCTTCACAGCGACCTCCGGCGACGTTAAAGGAAAAGCGTCCCGGCTTCCAGCCGCGCGCGCGCGCCTCTGACGTTGCCGCGAAAAGGTCGCGGATATGATTGAACGCGCCCGTATAGGTCGCGGGGTTACTCCGCGGCGTGCGGCCGATAGGCGACTGGTCGATGAGGACGGTGCGGGAGACGTACTCCGTTCCCGTCATCGACGCGATATGCTCGAGCTTCGCGGTCCGGTTCGCGAAGCGCGCCGCGACATTCTTATGAAGAATGTCGTAGAGGAAGGTCGACTTGCCGCTTCCGGAAACGCCGGTGATGCAGACGAGCTTTCCGAGCGGCACATCTACGTTCTGATTCTTCAGGTTATGAAGAGTCGCTCCACGAATCTTTATGGAGCCTTTCTCCGTAGTCCGGCGTTCGTCCGGGGTCGCGATCTCCTTCTCTCCGCGCAGATAGGAGAGCGTCACGGAGCCGGACTTGTTCTTCTCAGCGGTGAGGAGGTCGTCGAGCCAACCGGAAACGACGACCTGCCCGCCATGGACGCCCGCACCCGGTCCTATATCGACGAGATAGTCGGCGGAAAAGATGGTGTCCTCGTCGTGCTCGACGACAAGGATGGTATTGCCGAGCTCCTTGAGGCGCAGTAGGGTCTGTATGAGCCGGTCGTTGTCGCGCTGATGCAGGCCGATCGTAGGCTCATCGAGGACGTAGAGAGCGCCCACGAGCCCCGTGCCAAGCTGGGAGGCGAGGCGGATGCGCTGCGCCTCGCCGCCTGAGAGGGTCGCCGCGGAGCGGTTAAGCGTGAGGTAGTCGAGCCCGACATTCAGCATGAAATCGAGCCGGCTTGTGATCTCTCGGATGATGGGCGCGGCAATCTCCGCTCGCATCTCCGTAAGCTCGAGCCCGTCCATGAACTCCTTCGCGTCGCGGATGGAAAGACGCGTCACGTCGACGATATTCTTCCCGAGCGTCTTGTCGCGCCGGTCCTTCAAATAAATACGGAGCGACTCGGGCCGGAGCCGCTTCCCTTCACAGACCTGACACACCTCCTCGGAGAAGAGGGATTCCGTCCCAAGACCGTTACAGTGCGGACACGCGCCGTACGGGCTGTTGAACGAGAAGAGGCGCGGCTCGACTTCTGGGAACGAGGTGCCATCCTCGGGGCAGATGAACTTCGCGGACAGTGTCTCCGCCGTTCCGTCCGCATGCCCTATCTTCACGAGCCCGTCACTCTCCTTGAGCGCGAGCTCGAGCGCCTCCGAGAGGCGCTCCCTCGCCTGGTCCGGGGTCCGCTCGAACTCAGAAACGAAGATGGAGTCAACGAGCGCGTCGATGTCATGCCGCTTGTTGCGGTCGAGCGTTATTTTCTCGCGGAGCCGATGCTGCTTTCCGTCAATTACCGCACGCTCATATCCCTTCCCAAGAAGGTCATAGAGGAGCTGATAGTACTCACCCTTACGACCGACGACGACCGGTGCAAACACCGTAATCGCCGACTTATCGACCGTGACGCCCTGCACGGTCTCGCCGCCCTTAGTGGCGCCCTTCTTCGCGATACGCGCCATGATGAGGCGAATCATCTCTTCCTTCGAGAGCTTCGAGATGGGAACGTCGTGATGGATACAGTACGGCTGACCGGCGCGTGCATAGAGGACGCGAAGGTAATCGTAGATTTCCGTCACAGTCGCGACAGTCGAGCGCGGGTTATTCGAGCGAGACTTTTGATCTATGGAAATAGCTGGAGAGAGGCCGGTGATCTCATCAACGTCCGGCTTCTGCATCTGATTCAAGAACTGACGCGCATATGCCGATAGGGACTCAACGTACCTGCGCTGCCCTTCCGCGAAAATGGTATCGAAGGCGAGCGAGGACTTGCCCGATCCGGAGAGCCCGGTTAGCACGGTCATAGCCCCTCTCGGCAGATCGACCGAGAGGTTCTTCAGATTGTGCGTGCGGGCGCCTTTTATCTTTATCCAATCATCGCCTGCCGCATGCGTATGCTCGTTCTTTTTCTTTGCTACCGACATGTAGATGGGCCCCAATTACTGCAATGCCCCTGCCCATGGCGGGGCAGGTACAGTATGCAGTCTAACAGAAGACACTCTCCCCTGCTATCACACAGGTTTAGGCGGCCGGAGCTTCGGGAGCCGGAGGAACCATCGTCTCGCCTGCCGCAATCTGCGCAGCGCCGAGCATCTGCTCCATCTTCCCGGTAATCTCCTCGACGGAGACTTCCGCCTTCACGAGATACTCGTTCGCGCCGAGCTGCTTCGCCCGGTCCTTGTCCTTATCGGCGCCCAGATTCGAGACCACGATGACCGGCGTGTCCTTCGCCTCG
>CAZLVR010000041.1:0-5902 GCA_964563365.1 uncultured Candidatus Saccharibacteria bacterium
TCTTCGCTATCGTCGATGTTTCGACCGGGAAGACGTATGCGACCAAGACCGCCCTCAATACCGATGGGCTTCAGCACGCGGTTGTCTTCAATCCGTCATCGAACACCTATGCGATAGGTTTCGAAGATCAGAACCTCGGAGACCACGACTACAATGACTTGGTTCTCGAGGTGAAGGTGACGGGCTGCGAGAGCGCAAACACGGCGACTATCATTGCGACGAAAATTGTCTGCGACAACGAGGCGGACCTTCCGAACGCGATGGGCTCGTCACACGTGACGAACGCAAGCACGGCCGCGAACTTCCTCGCGAACCACCCATCCTGCCGTCTCGCGAAGGATTGGCAGTTCGAGTGGGGCAATCAGAATGCGGCCGACGCAGGCCGTGATTTCGTCGGGTATGCGTCCGGGTATACGACCTCCGGGATGACGGCCGCGAACGGCACGGTCACGATGACCGTTCCGCTCTCCGGCGTTTCGGAGATCCATATACGCGAAGTGCTCAAGGAGGGCTACATTCCGTTCACGTATGACACCGCGCATCAGTCGAACGCAAATACGGTGTCGGCGGAGCTCTCTTGCTCGAACGACGGCTTAAACTATGACAACTTCGACTTCATCCGCTCGCCAGAGAAGGGTCACACGTACTATTGCGTCGCATGGAATGTTGCGAAGCCGAAGGCGCCGGTCTGCAATCCGAAGATAAACCTCATCGCAAACGGCGACTTTGAGGCTCCGAATGTGACTGCTGGTACCTATGACATCATTCCGGATTCGAACCCGCTCCTTACGTGGCTTGTCGCGTGGACGAGCCCGCAGGACGGCGGCCGCCTCGGCCTCGAGATCCAGGATCATGTCGCTGGTGACCCTGCAAACGGTGCACAGCATGCGGAGCTTGACGGCGATCACCCGGTCACCATCTCTCAGCAGATTGCGACCGTACCGGGCCAGGCGTACACGGTGAGCTTCAACTACTCGCCGCGCGCAGGTCGGAACGCTGCTGACAACACGATCGTCGTAAAGGCCGCGGGCAACGCGCTTGGCGCAGCGCTCGCAGTGGACGGCACGGCGAACGCAAACACCGTGTGGGCTCCGTACACCCGCTCATTCGTCGCGACGGGAGCAAGCACGCTCATCGAGTTTGCTGATACCGGCACCGATACGAGCTTCGGTGGCTACCTCGACGACGTGCGCGTGAGTTGCGTTCCTTCCGACAACGAGGATGACGACACCACCATCACGGTGACGAAGGTCGTCGCGGGGAACGAGGACTTCGATGCTTCCGACTTCCCGCTCTACGTCGACGAGACGCAGGTCACCTCCGGCTCCGCGCATGCGTTTGCCGCAGGCTCCTACACGGTGAGCGAGAATGGAAACCCGGATTTCATCCCAAGCTTCTCGGGCGACTGTGCTCCGGATGCGTACTATGAGAAGCATGTCGATGAGATAGAGGATCTGCTTGCTAAGAAGCATGCGATCGAGGACTCCATCGCAGCGAACCCGAACGATGAATCAAATGCTGCCAAGCAGGATCAGATCGAGGACATCGACGCGAAGATCGAGGCTGTTCTCGGCTCCATCACGGCGACCATCGATCTCTCTGAAGGTGAGCATGCGCAGTGCACCATCACGAACACCTATGTTCCGAACGGCGACGATGAGGAGGAAACTGATGTCTGTGCGAACCTCGACGGCATACAGTCGGAAATTCCGGGCGGGTATCACGTGGTCAACGATGACCAGTGCAAGCCGAACGGACGCCGGCATGGTTCGGGCGGCGGCTCGACCGGCCAGGTCTTGGGCGCATCGACCTGCAGTCCGCTCCTGAACTCGTACCTCCATAAGGATTGGAAGAACGATCCGACCGAGGTGTCGAAGCTCCAGGACTTCCTGAACTCGGAGCTCGGCCTCACCCTTCCGGTGAATGGTATCTTCGATGGAGCGACCGAAGAGGCAGTAAAGGCATTCCAGAAGAAGTACTGGGAGCTCGTCTTGAAGCCGTGGTTCGGCCTTCCGGCCTCCGGCATCTCGGGCGAGGACACGCCGACTGGCTTCGTCTATCAGACGACCCGCTGGGAGATCAACAATCTCTTCTGCCCGGGCTCTGAAGCGTTCCCGTCAACGCTTAACTAAGCGAACGCAAGACGTGCGAAAAGAACCAGCCCCGTTCTGCGGGGCTGGTTCTGTAGTATCCGTAATTACAAACGAGCGACACTTCGGACGGCCGTGCGGAAGATGAAAGTTGCGTGAGGGCACGCTTGTGCTTTACTTCGGCCATGCAGCGGGCAGCCTGCGTGGTCCTCGCCTCAGCCCTCCTTGCGGCCTCTTTTCCTGCGTTCGTACTAGCAGGCGCTCCGCCTCTTGGTTCAGGGGACCAGACACTGCTTGAGCAGGCCGATGATTCGGCAGCGCTCACGTTCGACCGCGCAATTGATTTTTCTGGCTCGTTCCTTTCGCCCCAGCCGGTATATACGGCAGAGAAAGACGGACGGGCTACGAAGGTGCGTCTGTACCTTGCCCGTAACGGGTTCGGTGATGGAACGAATGCGCTCTACATCGGCTTGCGTGCTGATGCTGCGCACGGATATCAGGCCTGCACGCTCTTCCAGGCAGTCGAGAACGGCGGTCCGCAGGAAGTGCGTGCTAATTTCTCCGCTATCCCGGTCGGTGACGCATCTAGTGTCGCGTTCATAGAATTCGATCACCCGGGAAGCAACTGTACCCTTGAAGCGGGTGTTCCGTACACGCTCGAAGTAAGCTACTCAGCGATAAACCCATTTCAAACTGGAAGCGGTGTTTTGTATACCAAAGGCTCGGGCGGTACGGACTTCTTCATACAGGTACTCGGTGATGCTCCCGCACCGCCTCCTCTCCCGACGCCCCCTCCGATCGTATCAGGGACTATCCTTGCGAAATCCTCCGACGAGGCGTGGGACGAGAACGGATGGGATAGCGCAACCGCGTATGCCTACCCGATCCAGCTCGGCAGCGCTATCTCAGCAGACGGAATCGTAACGCACCTGGTCCTGCCGCTCTCGTATGCATTCGATGCGCCTGGCTACCCGATGTACTTCACGCTCGCGGATGCCTTCGGAAACTCGTATGACTGTCGGACCGAAGAAAAGACGCTTGCGGAGTGGGGCATATTCAATGACACGCAGCATAACGGCTTCCACTTCAATCGAGTGACCATCGGGCCGTTTTCTGGAACAGAGTGCGACACCATAACGCGGCACTTGCCTGTCCATGGGGGAGACATGCATCTACGCGTCCTAAGCAGTACGGGACAGAATCCAGGCGGGAACCTCGGAGTTCCCGGCCATAAGAGCGGATCAGCGGTAGAGGTGCCCTTTATCCTCTATTCCGCGACCTCTACTCCCGCCTGTGCGCAAAACTGCAACTCGAGTGTTCTATTCCTGCCGGGCATCAAGGGAAGCGCTCTTGAAGAAGCGGGCGACAGGCTCTGGCCGCCAAGCATCCTGAGCGAAGATATTCCGCGGCTCGCGCTCGACGCGTCTGGGAACAGCGTTCACGATATACGAGTTGCAGGAGTGCTGGGAGATTTCTTCGGCACCGATGTCTATGGCGGCTTCGCTTCCTTCATGGATGGGTTGGTCGCGGATGGAACCATACAGGAGTGGGAACCGATGGCGTATGATTGGCGGTTCGCTCCTGAGAGAATCCTCTCGGACGGCATTGAGACAACGTCGGGTCATAAGGATATGGTGCGTGAAGTTGAAACCCTTGCCGCGCGTTCGCGTACCGGAAAGGTCACCATTGTCGCTCACTCCATGGGTGGTCTTATGGGTAAGGCGCTCATACAAGCACTCATGGAGAAGAATGAAGGAGATCTTGTAGACGCATTCGTCATGATCGGCACCCCGCAGCTCGGCACTCCGCAGGGAGCGGCATCGCTCCTCCACGGGGATGACGAAGGGATACTGGGCGGTGTACTGGTCGATGCCTCGGACGTGCGTCAGATCGGTCTAAATTTGGAAAGTGCCTACACGCTTCTTCCTTCGCCACGCTATATCGAAACAGTTTCCGATCCGGTCATCGCTTTCGACGAAGGCTCATCGTTTACTGCGCCGTGGAGGGAACGATGGGGCGTTGCGCTCGATACGCCGACTGAATTCGAGGAATTCGCCACGGGTGTGGGCGCCCTGCGGACCGATCCGAGCCCTTTTAATCTTGCAGTGCCGGAAATCCTCAATGCAGGATTGCTTGCGAGCGCCGAATCGCGTCATGAAGACTATGACACCCTTACGTTCCCCGATTCGATACGGGTCGTACAAGTCGCAGGCTGGGGAGTACCGACGGTAAAGACAATCGTTTATAAGACCAAGCATCTCCTGTTTGAGGGATATGACATCATGCCTACGGTCGAGGGAGATAGGACTGTTGTATATCCGAGCGCCCTTTCCTCTGATCTACAGGAGTCCTTCTTTTTCGACTTAGCCGCTTACAACTCGATTCCAGACAAACCGAATTTTGAGCATAGAAATCTTTTAAGTTCTGATCCAATAAAAGAATTAATTAATTCTGTTATCAAAAAGCAAGAAGTAGAAGCGACGAATTATATTTTGAAAGAGCATCCTGATATATCAGAAATAGAACAGAAACTATTACTATCTACCAAGTCCCCAATTACGTTGAGTGCTTACGACTCGTTTGGGAACTTCACTGGTGTCGATAGTCCAGATTCGTCGGGCATTTCCTTCATAAAACAGGGAATACCTGGGAGTGCGCTTTTGGTCGCGGGCGGAGAGCAGTACCTATTCCTGCCGAAATCGGGCGAATATACGATCAAGTTCACAGGTACGGGTACCGGCCCAGCAACGCTCGAGACCAGCGTCTTCAAAGACGATGCCGCTTCCCCTATCGGAGCTTATTCGGAAATCCCTATTATTCCGGGCATGCAAGGAGCTCTCATTCTCGGAGATGCATCCCCTGCGGTTCCTCCCTTGCAGATTGATCGGAACGGAGACGGACAGCCAGATTCCTACATCGCCTCGGATGGAGGAACTCTTTCCCTGAAAGAGCTGATGGTAAATCTGAAGACCGCTATCCAGGGCCTTGCCGTCAAGGAGAAACTCAAAGGCCAATTACTCAATAAAGCGGCGAATATTGAGGCGAAGATAGCTAGGCAGCAGCTGAAGCAAGGCGCCGTCCTTACGAAACTCCAGGCGCAGGTGGCGAAGAAGGCGGCGAAGGGAAGAATAGACGCCGTAGCAGCAGCTACCATCGCAGCTCTTCTCGACGATCTGATCGCACAGAGCGCCCTTGTGCCGCTTGATCCGGCGCTCATCCGGCAGCTTGCGGATCAGATTAACGCAGCCGCCATCACCGCCCAGCTTAAAGCGAATCTTCTCGGCAAGGTTGCCCGACTACAGAATCTCGCTGCGGTGAATCGTTCGCTTGATGCAGCGACGAAGCTTGTCGTCGCTAAAGGCGCGAAGGGCGCGATACCGGACGCTGATGTGCAGAACCTGCTTAATCTCCTCGACCAGATACAGAGCGCTATATAATCCAAGATATGACTCCGCAGAAGAAGCCCTTTCTCTTCCTCATTGGTTCATTCTTAGGTTTTTGTGTGGGATACATTCTTACAAATTCCGTAGAGTTTCGAATTTGTATTTACGAGGGCTTAAAAAGAGATCCGGCCTGCCTTAACTTTTTCGAAAGAATTGGTGATCCGTTGTTCTACGGTATGGGTGCGCTATCCATTGTATTCTTGCTCCTCATTTTCATGCCAAAAGCCTTCCCGGCCTGGAACAAGTTTGCCGTCTGGTTCGTCCCTCTTGCAGCATTTCTCTTTATCTTCTATCCGGACCCGGGTTCCGGGGATCTCTTCTCTCCGTATCCTGAGACTGTGTTCAGATGGGTGAGTGGAGCCTATGTGG
>CAZLVR010000042.1:0-5679 GCA_964563365.1 uncultured Candidatus Saccharibacteria bacterium
ATGACGGTGAACGTGACCGGCAATTCCTTCACCTTCTCGACCGCAGAGCGGACCGGCACGAGCCAGGATCCCTATCTTTCCGTGACGTATAGCCTGCCCACAGCCCCATCGCGAACCATTTATCTTCTCGGGAACGTGTACCTGCGCGGCGTCTGGCTATACTGACCATATGAAAGCAGCTCCCCTCATAAGCACTTTTTTCGTCGGCGCGCTCTGCGGCGCAGGGGTCATGTATGCGTTTTTTCCCCATACTGCACCCGGGTCGAATCCCAATCCGGTCCATAATCCGGGCCGGGTCGAAGTGCTGCGCGCGGGGAATACGGAACCCGACGCGCAGGAGAAAGCGCAGTACACGAACGCGCATTACGGTTTCTCGCTCGTCTATCCCGCGTCGCTTGCCATGCATGAGGTGCCGGGAGGAGACGACGCGATGACCATCGTCTTCCAGGAGGCTGGCGCCGAACGAGGATTCCAGATATTCATCGTCCCGTACCCGGACACGCAAATAACGAAAGAGCGTATCCAGAAGGACTTGCGGGGAGCACCCATGAATGATGTGACCGAGATCGTGCTTCCCGGTTCTATACATGCGGTCCACTTCCTGAGCGATGCGCCCGTCATAGGCGCGTCGAGCGAGGTATGGTTTATATACGGCGGGTATCTCTTTGAGGTGACCACGTATGCGGATCAGGACCGGGAGCTCGCCGCTATCCTTTCGACGCTCCAGGTTACGAAGTAAGATGGACGTATGAAGATCTACATCGCATCGGATCACGCAGGCTTCGCTCTTAAGCAGGCGCTCGTCCCGTTTCTCGCATCCCAAGGTCATGTTGTTGAAGATTGCGGCCCCGGAGCCTATGAGGAGGGAGACGACTATCCTGACCTTATCCCGCACTGCGCGAAAAAGGTCGCAGTCGATGAAGGCAGTGCAGGCATTGTGATAGGAGCGTCCGGGCAAGGCGAAGCTGTGGCAGCGAACCGTATTCCCGGCATACGTGCTGCCGTCTATTACGGCGAGCCGAAAGCCCCGCAGACGGATCTATCCGGAGAGACGCTCGGCATTCTTGAGTCTGCACGCGCGCATAATCATGCGAACATCCTCTCGCTCGGCGCCCGGTTCATCACGGAAGATGAGGCGAAGGCGGCTGCGCTCCGGTTCCTTTCGACCGCATATTCCCCGGACGAGCGGCATATCCGCAGGGTGGGCAAGCTCGGCTAGGCGCTACTCACAGCGCTCCGGCGGGATACCATCGGAAGGCGCTATACTGGAAGCAATGGCAGTACAGTTCAACGAGCCCGCCGCGTACGTGCGCAACCGTGCGGACCGGCCTTCCGCATTCTCCCGCTTTTTCCTCAAGCTCGGCATCGTGAGGTCCGTCACGGGGGCACAGATTCTCATGCTGTTCGTCGCGCTCATCCTCATCATCTGCGCGGGATATCTCTTCCGCGTGGCGAACGAGAAACCGCCGGCGCCGACCCCCGCCCAGGTCGTACTCTAGCTATGCGCGGCTTCACTCTTATCGAGCTTCTCCTTGTCATCGCCATCATCGGCATCTTGTCGTCGGTGGTGCTGTCTTCCATCCAGGTTGCGCGCCTTAAGGGCCAGGATGCGGCCGTGTATCAGGAAGTCGCGCAGCTGCGCAATCTTATGGAGCAGGAGCGCACGAATTCAGGCTCCTATTCGAGCCTCAAGGCGGGCGGGGCGTGGAAAGCTGCGGGCACTTCATGCTCTGCAGCATCGTTCTCGGGCCAGTTCGCTTCGCAGGCGGCAAGCGTCTGCACGAAGCTCGTCGCGGCGACCGGCAGCTCCTGCGGCGCGAACTGCGTCTATTTCCAGACGACCGGCCCCGTCAATTCCGCCGAGAAATACAGCATCATGGCCTATCTCCCGTATACGAGCACGAAGTTCGGCTCGGCGCGCTACATCTGCATGGGTTCGTCCGGCAATCAGAGCATTTCGGACGGGGCGGCGTGGACTGAGGACGGCTGCTACCAAAACCCGTAGCGGCCAATTCTAAAATCTCCGCCTGCCACGTTGCGGGCGCCCGGCTACCTTTCTCACCGTACTTCTGTACGGCTCAAAAGGTCACCTGCCCGCGCCTCGCATCCGAAGATTTTAGAGATTGCCCGACTTGTGGTGATTCGTTCGGTCTTCATGTTGGGGGATTGTCCTCCTTGCGCAGCCTGCGCGTTTTATACTTCACGTGATGAGCATTGTTACGCCGGCGGTGCTGCCGAGTTCGCGCGACGCGCTCGAGGCGGCACTTGCGCGCCTCGACGGGCACGTGTCCGCAGTGCAGATCGACGTGGTCGACGGACGCTTCGCCGCGCCCGCATCCTGGCCGTATGCCGAGCCGGCAGATCCGCGCGTGTTCGCGGCAGGCGGAGAACTGCCATATCTGGGGCATTTTACGTTCGAGATCGACCTCATGACGGAGAGCCCGGAGACGTCTGCCGGTGCGTGGGTTGAGGCGGGCGCGGCGCGGATTGTCGTCCATATCGAGAGCGCACGGAACCTCGACCGGCTCCTTGCTGAGTTCGCGCGGCGGTATGGGCATGAGAAAGGGTTCGCGCCGGATCTTATCGCGCTCGGGCTTGCGCTCAATATCGATACGGATACAACTGCCATCGAGCCGTATCTCGACTCCGTTGATTTCGTCCAGTTTATGGGCATTGCGCGCATTGGCGTCCAGGGACAGTCGTTCGATGACCGCGTCCTCCGGAAGATTGAACTTTTCAAGCGCGCACATCCTGACATACCTATCCAGGTCGACGGTGGCGTCACGGAGGAGACCGCGCCGCGGCTCCTTGCGCTCGGCGTTGACCGTCTCGTCGTCGGGCACAGCATCATCGGCGCTTCCGATATCCCTGCGCAGCTGCACCGCTTCGATGCGCTCGCGGAAGAGTACGGACGGTATCGGTAAGCTATACTTGGGCGATGGCTCTTACGGATGACGAAGTGAAGGCGCTTGAGGCAAAAGCGGAGGCGATCCGCGAGACTGTCATCCGGATGCTCGTCGCGGCGAAGTCGGGCCACACGGCCGGTCCCTTAGGGATGGCGGATGTCTTTTCCGCGCTTTATTTCCGTATCCTAAAGCACGATCCGAAGCATCCGGAATGGCCCGAGCGCGACTATCTCATCCTTTCAAACGGCCATATCACGCCGGTGCGCTATGCCGCTATGGCGCATGCCGGGTATTTTCCCGTCGAGGAAGCGGAGACCACGCTCCGGAAGCTCGGCAGCAGGCTCCAGGGGCACCCGGAGCGGACGCGTCTTCCGGGGCTCGAGACGACGTCGGGCCCCTTAGGCGAAGGGCTCTCGCAGGGGAACGGCATCGCATATTCGCTCCGCATGGACGGGAAGAAGAACCGCGTGTATGTCCTCATGGGTGACGGCGAACAAGACGAAGGGAACGTCTGGGAGGCAGTGATGTGGGCGGGGAAAGAGAAACTCGATAACCTCACGGCGGTCATCGACCGTAACAACATCCAGATAGACGGCATGACCGAAGACGTCATGCCGCTTGAGTCGCTTCGCGCCAAGTACGAGGCGTTCAACTGGCATGTCATCGAGGTCGACGGCCATAACATACGCTCGTTCGTCGACGCGGTGGAGGAATCCCATGCGATATACGAGAAGCCGGTACTCATCATCGCGCATACCATACCCGGCAAAGGAGTCCCGGATATCGAGTTTGACTATCGCTGGCACGGGAAGCCTCCTTCAAGGGAGGAAGGCGAGAAGTTCCTCAAGGAGATCCGCTCCATGGGCGGAAAGATCCCTCACGAGTATGCTTAACCCAAACGCGAAGCTTTCCGCGAAGGCGTTCGCGGACGATATAGAGAAGAAGCCGACCCGGGACGGGTTCGGTACAGGCACCATCGAGGCGGGGAGAGCGGACAGAAACGTCGTCGTCCTCTGTGCTGACCTCAAGGAATCGACGCGTGCAGAGTGGTTTCAGAAAGAATTTCCCGACCGCTTTGTTGAGATGGGTATCGGCGAGCAGAACATGGCGGCGACCGCAGCCGGGTTCGCGCTTGCCGGGAAGATCCCGTTCATCGCAAGCTATGCCGCATTTAGCCCGGGCAGGAACTACGAGCAGATACGCACGACCGTGGCGTTGAACGACGTGCCGGTGAACGTCTGCGGCATGCACGCGGGCGTATCGGTCGGCCCTGACGGTGCGACACATCAGATGCTCGAGGACATCGCGATGATGCGTGCCATGCCGAATATGATCGTCCTTAACCCGTGCGATGCGGAAGAGGCGCGGAAGGCGACCGTGGCCGCGGCAACACATGGGAAGCCAACGTACCTGCGCTTCGGCCGCTCGGCGGTGCCGCTCTTCACGACGCCGGAGACCCCGTTTCAGATAGGGAAGGCGCAGCTCCTCTGGAACTCGGAAAAACCGAAGGTCGCTTTCCTTTCTACGGGCGCACTCACATACGAGGCGCTCCTTGCGGCGCGAGCGCTTCATGCAGACGGCGTTGAATCTATCGTCGCGCATTTCGGTACCATAAAGCCGCTCGACGAGGCGGCGGTTGTGGCTGCGGCGAAGGCGGCGAAGATAGTCATTACGGTTGAGGAGCATCAGGTGGCGGGCGGGTTTGGAAGCGCGGTCGCCGAACTCCTTTCGGATAAACATCCGACGCGCGTACACCGCATCGGGATTGACGATCGCTACGGGGAATCAGGCGACCCTGACGAGCTCCTTGATATGTTCGGGCTGACCGCCCCGCATCTTGCGGACGCGGCCAAGAAGCTCCTCGCGTAGGTTCACTCGTTCTCTGATATAGTTTCGCTCGAAGGAGAAGCGGATGTATACGTTCTTTAACTGGCTCTGTACGACGCTGGGCTCACTGTTTTCAAGAAAGAATCACGGCATCCTCGTCAAACGAGACGGTACGGTCGCTTTCAGCAGCAATCCGCGAACTCGACCGCGCCCCTCGGGACGCAGCAAGACCGGCTAGGTATTGGATACAGGCACTCCGAACGGAGTGCCTGTTCTGTAATGAACAGGATTAGAGCGGCGAGAGCGCGTAGGACGCAGGAGCCTTCGCCCGGTATGCCTCGAGCTCCGCGCGCGTAAGGAGACCCGCCTGCGCGCCAACGTCCTGTACGACCGACATGGAGTTAATGGGACCCCAGAGGAGCGCCTCTTCCCACGAGAGCCCTAACGCGAGCGCGGCGGTCACCGTCGATGCGAAGGCGTCGCCCGCTCCCGTGCGTTCAAACGGCTGACGATCATCCGGATACATGGGGACGTGATGCATGCTCGTGCCGTCGTACGCGTACGCGCCTTTCCGTCCGTCCGTGATGATGACATTCTCGGGACCAGCTGCGCGTATCTGCGTGAGGAGGTCCTTGATCTCATGCCCGCCTTCGGGGAGGCCGAGGATGCGCTCCGATTCCTCTCGATTTATGACCAGCAGGTTCGCGCGCTTGTAGAGCCCTGCGAGCTCGTTCTTCCCGAGCTTGATCTGGAACGTTCCCGGCTGGAGCGTAAGGAATACCTTCGGGTTTTCCATGAGCCATGCTTCGATCTCTTTGTGATAGGCGAGGGAATTCGCGCCGAGCGACGAGAGGTAGAGGTAGCGCGGAGCGGGAGAGGGCGCCGGCCAGCGATACGGATATTCCTCATGCTTCACAAGGATAGTGCGCTCGGACTCGTACGAGAG
>CAZLVR010000043.1:0-5480 GCA_964563365.1 uncultured Candidatus Saccharibacteria bacterium
AGAGCACCCCGTTTACACCGGGATGGTCGGGGGTTCGAGTCCCTCAGCGCGCACCAGAGAAAAGGCCGGAGGATATACTCCGGCCTTTTCTTAAACGAGTGCTCAAGGAGGGACTCGAACCCTCAACCCTTGCGGGATGCGCTTCTGAGACGCACGCGTATACCAATTCCGCCACTTGAGCAGTCAGCGCTTGTGCCCCCACCTGGAATCGAACCAAGATCGACGGCTTAGAAGTCCGCAGCTCTGTCCATTGAGCTATGGGGGCCCTTGCACCTTACCTTATTTGGACGGGTCGTTGAAGCGCGTTACCTGCGTCGAGGACGCGGCCGCATCGCGGAGCATGAACGCGTGCTGCATTTTCTCGAACGTGCTCGCTTCTGCCGGAATTGCGTCTACGGACGCCTGTATCGCTGCCTCCTCCGAAAGGACGCGAACGAGAAACCATGCATTCCAGAGCATGCTCGCCGCAAGGACAAGGAGCGAGAGCGCGAGCATCACGAGCCAGTCGCGCGACGGATCGTGACGCGTGATGTCCTCCGGGGGGTGGAGATGCTTCGCAAGTGCTTCGATAAACGCAGGGGTTTTCATGGCGCTGTAGTCTGTATGGCGACGGTAAATATTCCGGATGCGGTCCAGACGCCATCCGCCGAGGAGAACGTCACGCTCTTTGCGGCGGTCGCCGGCCGTTCATGCTCTATTGCAGACAAGGCATGCATGACCGCGTCGAAGGAACCGGAAATGGAAAGCGAGACGCTTATGACGCCGGACGTCTTCGCGGAATCGTCGACCGATGCGACGGATACTTTCGCGCCATAGGTCTTTCCCGTCCGCTCAAGGCGCTCAAGGAACGCGACGGCGTCCGCGGTGGAAAGAAGCTCGAGGGCAACGTACGCTTCAGCATCAGCGAGCGCCGCGGCCTCGTCACGAGCCGCGGCGTTCTTCACACCTGCACGCTCCTTGGTCGCAACCTCCTCTGCAATGGCACGAACCTCAGCGGATTTCTGATCGATCAGAAGGTACGCAGCGGCGTACCCCCCGAGAAGCGCGACGAGCACGATAACCGCTATGACGAAATGGATGCGTGCGGATTTCATGGTCGTAGGGGGCCGGTGAGAAGTATGGAAAACGGTATCTCACTCTCCTTCGCGTATGCAGATAAGGGTAACTCCGCGTTCGCAACGTACGGAAGCGCGGCAAGCGCG
Source organism: uncultured Candidatus Saccharibacteria bacterium (assembly GCA_964563365.1). Lineage (GTDB taxonomy): Bacteria > Patescibacteriota > Minisyncoccia > Phycocordibacterales > Phycocordibacteraceae > C7867-001. Next base: position 1,203 of record CAZLVR010000043.1, read on the forward strand.
AGATCATACGCCCGAAGCGTATCGCGCGTCGAAGCCATGCCGGTCAGTATGAGCCGCGGCGCGGCGCCCGCGTCGTAGGAAAGGCCGGTGAGCGTGATACCCGTACGCGGAACGGCAAGGATGGCCGCGACTAGATCGCTTGCGGGCGTCGAGGATGCGATGACAAGAAGCCGCGCGGAATCCTGCTCGAGAGCCTTCGCACGCGCCGCGACGCCCGCCGTCCCGTCCCTTTCCCCCGACGAGAGCTCTGCAAGTCGCGCCGCCTCCGCATCCGCCTTGTCGGAAAGATAGAGATACGCAGGAATGAGCAGGATGCCGTGGACAAGCACGAGCGCCGCAAGAAGGATGGCAGCGAGCGTTGCGACACGGAACCGATATTCACCGCGCACGGACCGTGCGCGTTCTCTCGGCAGGAAGTTCGTAAGGTTAGCGGACATAGTCTCGTAGCGCGAGCCCGATCGCGGTCCCGTACGCGAGCGACTCGGTATATTCAAGCGGCGGAAGCCACGCGTCGCGCGGCGCGAAGTTCGCGAACACGTCGCCGAGCTCGACCGGCACCTTAAGGGCGCTCTCAAGATATTCCGGGAGTCCGAGCACCGTCGCGTTCCCGCCGGTCAGGATCGCACGAGTCACGGGGTCTTTGGCGACCGCAGTCTCCGGCCGCGACTGCCAGTACTCGAGGCGCTTCGCGATTTCGTCGCGAATAACGGACACGGTCGAGAGCATGGCGGCGAGATATTCCTCGTTCCCTTCCCCCGCGACGATGCCGCGTTCCGCTTTCACCTTCTTCGCTTCCTCCTCGGTCACGCCGAAGTGCTTTACGACCGCAAGCGTAAGCGCATGACCGCCGACGTCGAGCGTCGTCACATAGCGCGGGAGTCCTGCAGTCGCAACGAGGAGCTTCGTTGTCGTCTTGCCGATATCGATGATGAGAACGGTCTCCGCGTCCGACGGGCGCAGCAGGGCGCGCGGGAGTGCGAACGTCTCGCTCTCGATAGCTTCGACTACGATGCCCGCCTCGTCGAGCACCGACAGGTTCTCCTCGACGACCCGATGCGCGTATCCTGCACCAACTGCCCGATGCGGCCCCTCCCCCTTAGGAAGGGGTGCGATTGCAAACGCCACCTCAGATGCAGGGAGAGGAACATACTCATCGAGCCTACGCTCGACCGCGACCGCGACCTCCTCGTCGTTTCCATCCGGAATTTCAGCCTCAAACAGGTAGCCTCTTGATTCAGGAAGTGCGATGTTCGCCGTCCGTATGTGGTGCTTCTTCGCGAGCTGCCTGAGTCCATCGATGACAGCTTGCGGATCGCGCATCTCACCGTTTACGACGGAACCTGCCGGAAGCATGAGCTCCTCGTACTCGGCGAGCTCGAGGCCGCGCAGGGTTTCTTTGAGGCGGGCTATCTTGATGCCGCTTGTGGAGATGTCGATGCCCGTCGCAGGGACGGAAAGATACGACGGCGGCGGAAACTCGACGCGTAAGTATCGTGAAAGAGCGCTCATCCCGTTAGAAACAGGACGCGAACGCAGGCGTTCCTGCGTCACACCCTATCCAGTTATATCGAGTAATAGGTTTCATCGAATGAGGAACGAACGGTGCGTCCACGATTTCTAACGGGACTCATGCCGACAGTATAGCGCGCTCCTGCGCGCTAACGCCGCTAATGCGCTGAAGTGCCGGGCGGAACGGGCCGATCAGGCGTAAGGAAAGCGAACGAGTCTCCCTCCCCTACCGCAAAGAGCATCCCATTCGACTCGATGCCTTTTATGGTGCGCGGAGCGAGGTTCGTTACGTATGCAAGCTGGCGGCCCTGAAGCGTCTCCGGTTCGGGGACATACGTCGCGATGCCGGATACGATGGTACGCGGCCCCTCCGGTTCCCCGAAATCGACCGTACACTTCACAAGCTTGTCCGTCTCCGGGACGCGCTCGGCGGAAAGCACGGTACCGACCTTCACTTCTATCTTTGCGAACTCGTCTATGGAAATGCGATCAGCCATGGTGTCGTGAGAGATAGCTCGTAAGGATAAGCGCGGCAGCGGATGCGTCAACTCGTCCGGCAGTGCGTGTCCCATCCGGCAGGCGCCGCGCCTCCTGCGTCGTGAAGAATTCCGCTTCATAGGAAACCGGCAGGCCGAGGGCCGCGAGCGCGTCGCCGAGCCTCGCCGCATCGGCCGCGACTGGATTCAGGCCGCCCGCGAGATCCTGCGATTCCCCTATAACAATCGCGCCGATCCCCTCCTTCTCTATAAGCGCCCTGAGTGCAGGAAGAAGCTCAGCGTCGTTTGGAAGAGTGCTGTGCGGAAACCCCATGGTCCCAGCCTCGTCCGAAAGCGCGAGGCCTATCTGCCGGGAGCCGAAGTCGATGCCGAGGTAGCGCATAAGGTCATCTATACCACGGACGCCCCTATGGTATGCTGCGGCCATATGTGGAACGTCTTCATGCATGACTCTCTGTTCGCCCCGGCCATTTCCGGCTGGGGACTCGGTGCGGCTATCCTCACCTTCGTGTTCCTCGTCATCGCGCTCTGGTCGCTCGCGTGGAAAGCGCTCGCCCTCTGGAACGCCGCAAAGAACCATCAGCGCATCTGGTTTATCGTGCTCCTCCTCGTCAACACGGTCGGCATCCTCGAGATCGTCTATCTCGCCTGGTTCGCGAAGGACGCGAGCAAGGAAAATTCCGATGAGCTCTTCCCGTTCCTTAAGAAGTTCGCCGCCTCGATGCCGGCTCGCGCGCCCTCACAAGCCGAGCCGGCTCCGGCAAAGACCGAGTCGAAGCCGGAATAATTCCTCAAAAGGTGTGTAGGTGCTGTTCGAAGCGCATGAGGAGATATCGATAGAATAGATAGGTGGAAACCTATCAAAGAACATCGAACGTTCATTGCTTCGTCTGTAAAGCGCCCATCTATCGTCGGCCGAGCGAACTCCGGACAAGCAAGGGTCGAGCGTTCTGCAGCCAGGCCTGCTACGGGCTCGTGCAACGAAAACCGAGCCCGTGTCTGATTTGTAAGCAGCCGATTCTTGCAGGCGCGAACAAGAAGACCTGCAGCAGGAGCTGCGCCAATAAATATAGGGCTGGTATTCGGTATAAGATCGGTCGACTGAGAGATAAGGTTGTGGATCAGCGAGCGATAAAGCTGCGTCTGCTTGCGGAGCGCAACGGCGTATGCGAGCGGTGCGGGTATGACAAAAAAGAAATTCTGCACGTGCATCACAAAGATAGAGATCGGACGCATAATGAATTTGAGAACCTCGAGCTTGTCTGTCCTAATTGTCACTACGAGGAGCATTACTTAGAAAAAAGTTGGTTGAATGCTAAAGTGCGCACGTAGATATGGAGGCGTCGGATAGTGGTTTATTCCAGCGCACTTGAAATGCGCCGTACCGCAAGGTACCGTGAGTTCGAATCTCACCGCCTCCGCTAAGAGAAAGACCTCGCATATGCGAGGTCTTTCTCGTTTGTTGCTATCGCGCATCAATGAGTGATCCGAAAGCGTTCCGCTAGTAGTGATCGACCATGATCATGGGACGGAACACTATCGTTCACGCTTCCCTGCGTCAATCACGTGTCTATGAGTGGTACTATGGATGGCATGCAACGCGTTCCTTTGTTTGCGTGGGAAGGCCGCGAATATCAGTTTGAAGAGAAAGGCGCCGACTGGTACTGGGCGCTCAGTATCATTGCAACTGCATCAGCCGTCGCATCAATACTCTTCGGCAACATTCTGCTCGCACTCGTTATTATCGCGGCCGCGGGCGCGATCGCTGTCGCAGCCGCGAAGCACCCCCGTATCCATCGCTTCGCTATCTATGAAGATGGGGTCGCTATTGATGATCACCTCTATGTATACGCTGAGATGCTCCACTTCTCAGTCCTCGAATATGCAGATGAGACGCTTCCACCGTCGCTTTCGATAAAGACGAAGCATCTTCTTGCGCCACATCTCCTCATCCCAATCATCGGTCACGACCCGGTCGAGATATATGAATACATCGCACTTCACCTCCCTGAAGGTCGGCACGACGAATCGGTCATGGACCATCTCGTCGAGCTTTTCAGGCTCTAAGTTGCGAAGAGGGCAGCAAAACGCTACAGTCATTCGACTGCTCTCGTCGTTCAATGGATAGGACGCAAGCTTGCGGAGCTTGTAATGCAGGTTCGATTCCTGCCGAGAGCACCAACCAGTGAATAGTGATATAAAGACGGGGCCGCTCTCGTCGTTCAATGGATAGGACATCTCCCTCCGAAGGAGGAAATGCAGGTTCGATTCC
>CAZLVR010000044.1:0-5439 GCA_964563365.1 uncultured Candidatus Saccharibacteria bacterium
GCCCACCGCAAGAAATAGATTTAGAAGGAACGGGTCCGGCATATGGGTCATAGTCCCCGGCGATGCCTGAACGCGGTATGAAGCCCTTGGTATACTTCCCGGCATGGCAGGACTACATCACGCACATCTGCGCAAGCAGCTCTATAAGAAGATAGAAGGGGCGCCGAACCGGGATTCGTTGAAGCGATTCCTCGACAAGGTCATGGTCGGCATCGCGCTCATCGGACCGGTCGCAACCATCCCGCAGGTATACCAGCTCTATCACACCAAGGACGCGCAGGGGCTTTCCCTTGAGACCTGGCTTATCTGGACCGTGCTCTCCGCCGTGTGGGGAGTGTACGGCTATCTTCACCGCGAGACGCCCATCGTGCTTTCAAACATCATCTACGTCATCCTGCAGGGCATGGTCGTGGTAGGCATTTTCTTGTACGCATAAGATTCGTATAGCGCACAGCCGGCCGCATCGCTGCGGCCGGCTGTGGTAACGGTTTCCCTATTCCTCGATGAACGTGAGGGCCTTCCCTGTCTTGCCCGCGCGGCCAGTGCGGCCGATGCGGTGGGTGTAATCCTCGTACGTCGCAGGAAGATCGTAGTTGATCACGTGCGAGACGCCTGAGATGTCGAGGCCGCGCGCCGCAACATCGGTCGCAACCAATACCTGCACATCATCCTTCTTGAAAAGAAGAAGTGCCTTCTGGCGCTTGCCGTGCGTCTTATCGCCATGGATCGACTCTGCCTTCACGCCTGCGCGTGAGAGGTCTTTCGCGAGACGCTCGACGCCGTGCTTTGTGCGTCCGAAGACAAGCACCTTGTCGAACTCTGGCTGCTTGAGAAGATCAACCAAGGTTGGGAACTTCGACGAACGGTTCACGCGAACGACGTCCTGATCGATGGTCGCCGCAGTGTCGCGGGTCTTCACCGAGATTGTGGTCGGATCCTTGAGGAAGTCGCCGATGAGGCGCTCAATGCTCTTATCCATCGTTGCCGAGAAGAAGAGCGTGTGACGCTTCGAGTCATTGGTCTTTCCGAGAATGAAGCGCATGTCGTCAATGAAGCCCATGTCGAGCATGCGGTCAGCTTCGTCGAGTACGACTGTGTTGAACTCTGCGAAGTTAAGCTCGCGACGCTCATCAAGATCCTTCAGGCGACCCGGAGTGCCGATCACGAAGTTCGGCTTCCGGCGAAGCACGCGGATCTGCGGCTCAATGGAGGCGCCGCCGACGCAGACAACTGCGTTGAGGTTGAGGAGCTTTGCAAAGCCCCAGAACTCATTCTCGATCTGTATTGCAAGCTCGCGAGTCGGAACCATGACAAGCACGCGCTCATTTTCTCCGAGCGCCCGCAGCTTCAATACCTTATCGATGAGCGGGATGAGGAACGCTGCCGTCTTGCCCGTACCCGTATTCGCGAGGCCGACGACGTCCCGGCCTTTAAGGACCTCCGGTATCGCCGCATCCTGGATCGGAGTCGGGGCGAGATACCCCTTCACCGTGATGTTCTGCTTCAGGCGCTCGTCTATCGGAAAATCATTGAATGTGTGAACGGGTACGAACGGCGCTTCGACGACGCCAGGCTGCGCCTTATTGATGAATTTAGTGAGATCGACCGCCATTTCCTGGCGACCGCCGCCACGACCGCCACGGGAGCGACCGCGGGATGAGCCGCGACCGCCGCCACGCCTTCCGTCACCGCGATCGTCCCGTCGGGGTCCACCGCGTCCGCGACCGCCCGAGCGCTTTACGAACTTCGCGTATTCGGGGCGATCCGCAAGGTCATTGCGGGTGTTTTTGCGCACTATATACGTTGTAGCCATTAAGGTTTCGATTCAGGCCGCGGCAAGGAGTATGGGTGCGGCCTTTGTAATCCAACGCCTCGAGCGGCTCGTCCTTCCCTACCTGAAAACCTTTCCGGACGGTCTCGAACCTGATCGAGACGAAAACCTAAGAGATTCGTTGTGTCCGGAGGATAGCACGAATCGGGACAAAGAGAAAGCCCAGCGTATATGCCGGGCTTTCAACGGTCGAACCCGTAGGCTATACGCCAGACACTGGATTCTTTCCCTGAATGATACGGACAAGGACCAGAATGATCGCCACGAGGAGAAGCAGGTGTATGAACCCGCCCAAGGTATAGCTCGTGACGAGGCCGAGCGCCCAGAGGATGAGGAGCAGTACTGCAATGGTGATAAGCATGGTCGAAAAGCAACAATCGGCTAATACCGATTGTTCTATCGTAGAGGGAGTGAACCCTCCATGAAGAAATTCATCTAAGAGCGGCGAGACTTTGCGCGCTCCTGCTCGGTCAGAAACTGCTTGCGGAGACGGACCGATTCCGGCGTAATCTCAAGATACTCGTCGTCCTGCATGAGCTCGAGGCCGCGCTCAATCGTAAGGAGGATTGGCGGGAAGAGCACGATCGCCTCATCGTTTCCTGAGGAGCGGACGTTCGACTGGTTCTTCGCCTTCGTCGGATTCACCATCATTTCTTCGCCCTTGCTCGTGTTCCCTACAACCATACCCTCATACACTTCCGTTGCCGGGTTTATATAGAGGACGCCGCGCTCCTGGAGATACCAGAGCGCATAGCCAAGCGACTTCCCGGTTGTCATAGAGATCATGGAACCCACCTGGCGCTTCTTGATCTCGCCTGCGTACGGCTTGAATCCAATGACGCGGGACGAAAGAATGCCTTCGCCCTTCGTGTCGACGACGAATACGTTCTTGTAGCCGAGCAGACCGCGGGTCGGACCCTCAAGCGTAAGACGGACCTGATTGTCGTGCTGAACAAGGTTCTGGAGCACGAACGCGCGCTGACCAAGTTTCTCGATGATCGCACCCTGGAACTCAGACGGCGTATCGATGATGACTTCCTCAAACGGTTCGCACTTCACACCATCTATATCGCGGATGATGACCTGCGGCTGGCTGACCTGCATCTCATATCCTGCGCGGCGCATGTTCTCAAGAAGAATGGCGATATGAAGTTCACCACGGCCAGAGATCTTGAATGCATCAGCGGACGAGAAGTCCACCTTAAGACCAACGTTCACTTCAAGTTCCTTCTCAAGGTACTCGCGAAGCTGGCGACTCGTCACATACTTCCCTTCCTTCCCGGCAAACGGAGAATTGTTCACGAGGAAGTTGACCGTGATGGTCGGCTCATCGATCGCGATTGCAGGAAGTGGATCGACGGATGCATCGGTCGTAATAGTCTCACCGATGTAGATCTCCGGAAGGCCCGCGATAATAACGATGTCGCCTGCTTCCGCCTTTGGTGTGTCGATACGCTCAAGACCATTGAACGTGAAGATCTTCGTGAGCTTGCCGCTCTTCGTCGTACCATCAGTCTTCTTCTCGAAAACACTGTCGGTCGAGTTGATCACACCCTCATACACGCGACAGATGGCGAGGCGTCCGAGGAAGTTATCGTATGCAAGATTAAATGCCTGAAGCTTTGCAGGCTTCGCCGCAAGCTCAGGTGAAGAGGCGACCGGAACATACTCGAGGATGGCGTCGAGAAGCGGAGTGAGGTCTTTACGCTCATCGGTGAGATTCTTCATTGCAACGCCCTCGCGGCCAATTGCATAAATGACCGGGAAGTTCGCCTGCGCTTCGTTCGCGCCGAGCTCAAAGAAGAGCTCGAGTATCTGATCGTGCGCGCGATCAGTATCTGCTGCTGGCTTGTCTATCTTATTAAGAACAACAATCGGTTTGAGACCGAGTTCAAGCGACTTCTTAAGCACGAAGCGCGTCTGTGGCATTGGACCTTCCTGAGCATCGACGATGAGAAGCACGGAGTCGATGGAGCGAAGCACGCGCTCGACCTCGGAGCCGAAGTCTGCGTGGCCTGGAGTGTCGACGATGTTGATCTTCGTTCCCTTGTACTGCACTGACGCATTCTTTGAATAAATGGTGATGCCGCGCTCCTGCTCGAGCTTGTTCGAGTCCATCGATTCGGCAGTGACGCCACACTGCTTCAGGATGGCGTCGGTCAAAGTCGTCTTCCCGTGGTCGACGTGCGCGATGATAGCGATATTCCGAATGTCCATGAAATAAAAGAGGCCCGGGGGCCGTTATTGACTACCATACCGTATATACGGATAAAAAGGAACCGCCCGGCGAGAAACGCGCGGGCGGTCATACAGTACACGGTGGATCATGCGCTCCAGTTCACGGCATCCTTGCGGATGGCGTATATGCTTTCGTTCGCATCGACCGTCTTGTCGCCGAGTACCACGTACACGACGCCGTCATGCTCGAATTCCTCGCGCATGGCGTAGCTGCCGGGTGGCAACAGCGGTACGCAAAGCTCTGCCGAGGCTTCACTCGTGAGAGCGAAGATAGCGAACTCAATCGAGAGATATTCGAGCGCTTCCGTGCTCACGTACGCCGGCGAAGCCTCTTCGCACACGCTGCGGTTCTCCACGTCAAGAGCAGACCACGGAGGCAGGCCTTCGTCGTACGCATCTCGTGCATTGAAGCAAGCCGGATAGGCACTCCGCAGCATGCTCGCGAGGACGCCGTCATCCTCGACGCCAAGCACGAACGCAAGTTTCCCGATGGGCGTTTCCCACTCAGGAACCTTGATGATCTCATTCCATTTTCTTCCCATCACCGTTCTCCTTTTCAGTTTCGTGGTGATGAGTTCAAAATAGGATATAATGTCTATTTGTCAATATCGTCCGACAAGAACCCGCCTGCCTGTATTTCCCAGAGTTTCTTATAGAGCCCGCCTTCGTGGCGTACGAGCTCCTCGTGCGTACCGGTCGTGACGACCGTGCCGTGCTCGATGACTACGATCCGATCCATCTTCATGATAGTTGAGAGGCGGTGGGCGATTGCTATCACTGTCTTACCTTCCATCAACTTAGCAAGCGCATCCTGAATAAGCGCTTCTGATTCAGAATCGAGAGAAGATGTAGCTTCATCAAGTACTAGTATCGGCGCGTTCTTGAGTATCGCGCGGGCGATAGCGATGCGCTGACGCTCTCCGCCGGAGAGCTTGATGCCGCGCTCGCCAACATACGTACTAAATCCTTCCGGCGTCTTCTCGATGAACTCGAGGCAATGCGCCTGGCGCGCAGCTTCCCGCACCTCTTCGTCCGAGGCGTCGCGTCGCCCGTAGCGAATGTTCTCCAGAAGTGTCCGGTGGAAGAGAATGGGTTCCTGCGGTACGAACGCTATCGCGTCGCGCAAGGAATCCTGCGTTACGGACGCTATGTCGGTCCCGTCGATGCGTATCTGGCCGCCCTTCACGTCGTAGAGACGCAATAGGAGCTTCGTGATAGTGGACTTCCCGTCGCCCGACGGGCCGACGAGCGCGATCTTCTCTCCGCCTCGGATGGAAAGCGAGATGTCGGAGAGGATCGGATGGTCGCTTTGGTAATTGAACTGGACGCGGTCTAACTCGATCGCCGCCTCCGACACCCGAAGCGAATCG
>CAZLVR010000045.1:0-5093 GCA_964563365.1 uncultured Candidatus Saccharibacteria bacterium
GAGCTATGGCCAGAACGTGCTCCAGCATTCCATTGAGATGGCGCACCTTGCTGGGATGCTTGCGGAAGAGCTCGGCGCGGACGTCACCGTAGCAAAAACGGGGGCACTCCTCCATGACATCGGGAAAGCAGTCGACCATGAGGTGTCCGGCACTCATGTGGAGATAGGACGGCGTCTCCTTGAGAAGTTCGACATCGACACGCGCGTCATCCAAGCGATGCAAAGTCATCACGAGGAGTACCCGTATGAAACGCCGGAGTCTATCATCGTTCAGGTCGCTGACGCCATCTCCGCCGGACGGCCGGGGGCGCGCCGCGACACAGTGGAGCGGTATCTTGACCGCCTCGGCGACCTTGAGCGCATTGCGAAGGGCTTCGAAGGCGTCGAGAAGGTCTACGCCATCCAGGCGGGTCGCGAAATCCGCGTCTTCGTAAATCCGGGTAAGGTGCGTGACCTCGAGATGCACAAGCTCGCACGCGATATCGCGAAACGCATCCAGGAAGAACTCCGCTATCCGGGGGAGATAAAGGTAAATGTCATCCGGGAGAACCGCGTCGTCGAATTCGCCCGATAAGAAAAATTGACAGATACAAGAAAAATCCGCCTGGTGGCGGATTTTTCGATATCCCCGCGTTTTTGCAAGCGCTATTGCAGGGCGCGGCCTATTTCCTATACTTTCCGCGTACCCCCTGCCTTCCTAGGGCCGTGGGCTTACACCCTAAAAAGAAGTTATGAACAAAGCTGATATCGTTTCCAAGGTGCAGAACGTCCTCGGTTCGACGAAGGCTGACGCGGAGCGCGCGGTTGAGACTTTTATCGACTGCGTCACCGAGTCCCTTAAGGCGGGCGAGGAAGTGTCTGTCGCAGGCCTCGGCATCTTTGTCGCAAAGGCGCGTCCGGCTCGCACGGGCAGAAACCCGCGCACTGGCGAGACCATCCGCATCGCCGCGACCCGCACCCCCAAGTTCCGCCCCGCAAAGGCCCTCAAGGACGCGGTCAAATAGGGCTTGCGCCGTTCCTTCGTCGAAAGCCGCCATCTGGGCGGCTTTCGCGTTCTTCATGAACCATTCAGGCATGAAGGTCTACCGTACCTTGAGGCGGGCCCTCAATGCACGGAGGCCCGCCTAGTATTCTTCAGCCGAACGAGAGGAGGACGTTATGCTTCGCACCGTGTGCGCGAGCATCTCGCTCGCGCTCGTCGTGCTCGCCGCCGTAGCGATGCAGTATCAGGACACCGTGCCCGCGTCATGCGCGTGCACGCAGGAGATCGTATTTGAGAATATCCGGACCCGAGAACCTCTTTCTCTTTCCGCGATTCTGCTCATGTCCGGCCTCGGTCTCGGTGCTGCAACAGGCGCAAGCTACGGCTTTGCTGTGGCATCTGCGGGAGGGGGCACATACCGCAAAGGAACCACAATGACTGACCAGATGGGAAACCATGACGACATGCCCGAGATGTCGTTTGAAGAAGCACAGGCGGCCGCCGCGGAAGCGCACCAACGCGACCTGGCAATGAGCCGTCGGCGCGCAAGCCGCGCCGAAATAGACCTTAAACGGCTCCAAAACGAACACGATTCGCTACGGAACCAGCACGAGGAGCTTGAGAACGAGCATGACGAGTTGAAGGGCGAACATGAGTATCTCAAGGGCCGCCACCGCGACTCGCAAGCAAAACTCGCCGCGGCAAAGGAACACCTCGAGCGCGCCGCTGACCTCCATCGACAAGGGCAGGAAGCCGCGGAAGCGGGACTCGATGCCCTCCGAGGAGCAGAAGTGCCTGAGGAAGCGGTACGACACTAGCTCTTTCCTGCAGCCTGGGTGCAGGTACACTTGCGGCGCACGTCTTTGTGCGCCGCTTTTCTTTTAGCTCCGTAATGAAAAAGGTCGTCCTTTCTATATTATTGACAAATAGTCAAATATATGTAATATACCTATGCTGCGAAAGCGGCGTAGAAGAGAAAGACGCACATTGAAACATCTTTCGAGTCTTGCTCGAATGGCAGCCTTGGCTGTCGTTCTGGCGGTTGCCGCCTGCGGTGAAATATCGCAGTCGGCGCAAGATCAGTCCATGGACGAGGCTTCTACTCGAGCCTCTCAACACCGTGCGTACGTTCCGCACAACATGGTGGAGCAACGGCAGATTGACCGTCGGCAAGAGATTGCTGACGACCCGACAACGATTCTGTGGTGCTCTTTCGCCTTCCCGATCGCGGGGAGCGAAATCGTCACGGTTCCGATCGTCGGCAAACTGACGTCCGGCAACAAACGGACAATTCCGACGGAACAGTCGTGCGGCGACTTTCAGGGGTGCAACCCTGAATTGCCAGGTCAGGACGGAACGTACGGCTCGAGCGGCGAATACCGCTTTGGCTTCGACCCGTCCAACAACTACCACGACTTCTATATGATGCCGACCTACTGCACGTCGGAACCTCACGTGTTCCGGCGCCAGCAAAGCGGCATGATTCTGTCGGTTGTCGATGCTTCCATGCTCGACGCCCATAACCGGGCGCGTGCGGCACTGCGTGCCGGTCTGCAGCAGGATGGTTCGATCTCCGCGGCCGCAATGGCCGAAGCGAATCGGATTCTCGGCGGCAGTCTCGTTCAGGCGCCCTAAGCGTCACGGACTGATCAAACGACAAGTACGAAGGAGAAAACATGAGCGACGACTTTCGAGATGTGCGCCCTGACGGACGCACTACAGGGTTCACCCTTCGCTGGGTGCTCTGGGCGTTCTTTATTGTGATCGTGATCGGCGGCATCGGCGCCGCGGTGAGGTTTGCGGGCGGCTGGGCAAGCCAGCCGGCGCAGATCTTCAGCGCGGAAAACGTACGCGAGCAGTGGCGCTTCGCGTATGAATACGATGAAAGCCTGCGGAGCGCAGCGCGTCAGGTGTGCACGGCGGAGGAGGCGGTTCAAAACGCCGTCGACGACGACACCCGGACGCAACGCGAGACGCAACGCATCGCCCTCACGAACAACTACAATCGCATCGCGGCCGAATACAACGGTCGTTTGCGCAACGCCTTTGAAGCCGGTTGGGTGCGTCCTCGTGACGTGCCTGAACGCGCCCCGGAACTTCAGGTGTTGAAGAACGAAATCTGCCCGCGGGCGCCGTAACAGGCAACCAGGCAATCTCGGACTTCGAGGGCGCGACGGCAACGTCGCGCCCTTTTCCGTCTACATATCGAAATATCTCTTCCCTTTCAGCTTCTCTGGGAGATAGCTTTCCGTGTCGTATTTTTTGTAACCCTTACCGTATCCGAAATCTTTCATGAGTTTCGTCGGCGCGTTCCGGATGTGTTTTGGCACCGGCAGGTTACCTGTCGCCTGCACATCAGCCTGTGCGGCACGAAGGGCATCGTATGCAGAACGATCCTTCTGCGCATTCGCAAGATACGCAACCCCATGTGCGAGGTTTATCGCGCATTCCGGATATCCGATGGTCTCACATGCACGAAAGACAGCGTTCGCCACAACAAGCGCAGTCGGCTGCGCAAGCCCTATGTCTTCTGAGGCGAAGATAACCATGCGACGTGCGATGAAGAGCGGATCCTCTCCCGCTTCTGTCATGCGGGCGAGATAGTACATGGCAGCGTCCGGCTGCGATGCACGCATACTCTTAATGAACGCGGAGATGGTGTCATAGTGCTCGTCTCCTTTCTTGTCATAGCGGAGGTATGAAGATTCCTCTGCTTTGTTTAACGTCTCGACTGTTACCTCGCCATACAGTTTCTGAGCGCCTTCGAGCATGGTGAGTGCTTTGCGCGCGTCGCCGTTCGCGTAGCCCATAAGCCAATCGAACGCTCCTTTCCCAAGCTTTATCTTCGTGCGCTTCACAATGCTCTTCAGCGACTCCTCGGACAAGGGCTCAAGCACGAACACGCGGCACCGAGAGAGGAGCGCCGGTATGACCTCAAACGACGGATTCTCGGTGGTAGCGCCGATAAGCGTTAGTTCCCCACTCTCGACGTACGGAAGGAGGAAGTCCTGCTGGCTCTTGTTGAACCGATGTATCTCATCAAGAAAGAGAACCTTCGGCTTCCCGAGAGCGAGCTTTGCGCCCGCGCTTCCCTCCCCCACGATTTTTCTGATGTCCTCCTTCCCTGCTGAGACCGCAGAAAGCTCGAAGAGCTCCGCATCGAGTGCCTTCGCATAGATACGTGCGATGGTGGTCTTCCCAGTTCCTGGCGGCCCCCAAAGGATGAAAGAGAACCGGTGCCTCTTCTCTATCGCGCCGCGGAGAGGCTTCCCAACGCCTACGAGATGCTCCTGTCCCACGTACTCATCGAGAGTCATCGGACGTATGCGGGATGCAAGCGGTTCCATGAAGCTATCCTACGCTTTTTCAGTGGATCTGCGATGAGCGCTATTCCCTGCCCTTACACATACGCAAGAACCGCCGGCTCCTTACGGGAACCGGCGGCCTGAGCGTATGTTACAGCGAGACGCTTAGTGGTCGTTCTCGCCAACCACCGCCTTCGCCAAGGCGAGCAGTTTCTGCCGGAGGGCGGGTGGCGCCTTCCGGAAGAGCATGAGGAGTTCCATTTCCGCGCCGGTATTCGCGTGCGTCACTGTATCGCCGCCCTGCCCTTTGTGGAGCTCGAGCATGGCATTCATGACGTGCGCGCCTGACCAGTCGAGCGCCGCGATGATGTCGAACAAGCGGCTCGCCGCGATGCGGTTCGCGCCCTTCTCGTATTTCTGGATCTGCTGGAATGTTACGCCGATGATTTCGGCAAGGCGTTCCTGGCTCATCCCGATCTCAAGACGGCGCTGCCGTACCATGGCGCCAAGCTTCTTGTCTGCGATCTGCGATTTCCGCGGATCGTCACCCGGACCTGCGGGCGACACGTGGTTCTTTGATGCGTTTTTGGCCGTTTTTTTGGCCATCGGCGTCTCTCCTCTAAACAACAACCGAACAGTATTAATATAACCTTAATGTATGAAAAGTCAATAATTACAGACTGTAGGCCGGATCCGCTCAACAGGTCGTTTCGACTATATCTTTGGAGATAAAGACGACTATCGTGCCAACACGCGCATAGATGAACTCGTTGCAGCAATTAAGGAAGTACCATGGGTGTCTCAGT
>CAZLVR010000046.1:0-4798 GCA_964563365.1 uncultured Candidatus Saccharibacteria bacterium
TTTTGTTTTTCATGCTTATATACCGAAGTGGAAGAGGAAATTACACAACTGGTAAATGAATATCGTGCTGTTCTGCCGCTATATTCCGATTTTTCGGAGCGTCTAAAAATATTGATTGGAGATATATTAGGCGCAGAGAACCTCAACTGTCTACCAATTGAAGCTCGTGCTAAAACGCCCGAAAGCCTAAAGGGAAAACTTGAGTTGCAAAGAAAAGACAGTCTAGAAGAAGTCAGGGACCTGGCCGGAGTTAGGGTTGTTACATTTGTTTACGAAGACGTAAAAAAAATAGAGTCTGTAATAAAAAATAATTTTAATATTCACGAATTTGACGAGATTGATGACCGCTTAGGAACCGATCAGATAGGTTACAGATCTCACCATCTCATAGTTTCTCTTCCTGAATCGCGCTTTGATTTGCCAGAATTCAAAAAATTTAAAGGCTTGGTCGCCGAGCTACAAATTCGAACTGTATTGCAACATGCATGGGCGCAGACTGGTCATAACCAGATATATAAACCAACTTCCGCGCTACCTACGAAAATTAAGCGCGATTTTACACTTCTTGCTGGACTCCTTGAAATCGCAGACAACGAATTTAACCGCATATCTGTAGAAATAGATAAATATGAAGCGGACACAAAGGAAAAAACCGATAAAGGAAATCTGGACTTACCAATCGATTCTGTAACTCTTAGGCAGTATTTAGGGGCTCGATTTGCAACAATTCCAACAGTAGAGCAGAAGTTCGGACCCTCCGACAATATGATTGAACAAATCATAGAAGAATTGGAAATTATGGGCATAAAAACACTAGCAAAGTTAGACTCGTTAATAACTCCAGATGTAGAAAAGTACGAAAGCTCACTATCAGAGACAAATTTCTGCGGTGCTATGCGCACAGTTATGTTGGCGTATGATGCGGAAAAATATTTTGACAAAGCTTGGCAGGGAAGATGGCAAATTATGGATTTGGGGGAGATATATAAGGGAAAAAATATAAATTGGCAGAAGATTTTTTCTGCACATCCTGCCTTACTTGCCGGAGGTCTACCAAGTTAGAGGTTAGAAATTAACGCTTGGTATGTAACTATATTTGATTCAATTCGTCTGGAGATATACTGAATCCATGAATCGCACCGTCCTCGGACTCGCTCTCCTGGCCGCTCTCATCCTTATCCCGGGCGGGGCGCGGGCGGCCGAGCCTATGGCGTGCCCGGAGATATACCAGCCGGTCTGCGGCGCGTACCAGGTGCAGTGCATCAAGGCGCCATGCTATCCGCAGTACAAGACGTACTCGAACTCCTGCTTCCTGAATGCGGATAAGGCGGAGATGGTGCACGAGGGGGAATGCACCGCGGACGAGACCGGGCCGTACAAGGGCGGCGGAAACGCCGGAGGCGTATACACGCCGCCTGCCAACTGCTCGGCATCGTTCGATGGCTGTAACTCCTGCTCGAGGACAAGCGCAAACGGCCCGGCGATGTGCACCCTTATGGCCTGCACGGAAGACACGAAGCCCGGCTACTGCCGAGCATACTTCCCGAACGGGAATATCGGGGGAACGGTTACGCCGCCTTCCGGCGGCACGGTGACGCCTCCGCCGGTCGCAACGTCTTCCGAACCCATCCCGGTAGAACCGGACGGGGGAATAGGCGACACGCCGCACCAGGGCTTCTTCGCGAGCATATGGAAATCCGTAACCGACTGGTTCCGGAGCCTGTTCTAAAGACTCACGCCCGCTTCACCTGTATCGCGTAGGGGCCGACCTTGCTCTCGACGACGGAAAAGGTGACCTTGTCGCCTTTCTTCAGGTTCACGAACGCCACGCCGACGACGTCGTCCGAATGGAAGAAGAGATGCTCCTTCACGCCGGTACGGCGGATGAGCCCGGACTGCCGTTCTCCTATCTGATGAATGGTTCCTTTCAGCATGGGGTGAAGCGAGAAGCGCCCGTTCGGGCGCTTCTCGTATGGATTAGACCTTCGAGACCTTCACAGCCTTCGGGCCCTTGTCGCTCTGCTCGACGGAGAACTCCAGGGTGTCGCCCTTCTGGAGGGAATCGAAGCTCACGTTCACGAGCTCGCCGGAGTGGAAGAAGATATCCTTCGCCTCACCGTCGACCTTG
This sequence comes from uncultured Candidatus Saccharibacteria bacterium, assembly GCA_964563365.1. Taxonomy (GTDB): domain Bacteria; phylum Patescibacteriota; class Minisyncoccia; order Phycocordibacterales; family Phycocordibacteraceae; genus C7867-001. Next base: position 2,129 of record CAZLVR010000046.1, read on the forward strand.
ATAAAGCCGAAACCGCGATCAGTCAGACTTGCTATGGTTCCTTTCATGGTTGTTCTGTTTCGCACTGAATAACTATCAAGTGCAGGAGTCTGTTTCGCCTCGTAGGGCTGCGTTTGATAGGGAGATAATATCATACGAAGGGTAAAAGTCAACCAACACGCCAGTGTTGACCCTCTCTGAAGCCAGGAGTAGTTTCATACAGTGCGGAAAGGAGAGTAAGAAATGCACCTTTCATATGGCGAGCAAATCGCCCTTGCTGCCGCGGCCGTGGTCCTCATCACGTTCGCGCTGGCTCTGTATCGTTCGAACCGCGTCGCGCGGTGCGAACGAATCCTGCGTATCGCCTATCTTTCACGACGGACGACGCAGCCGCGTACATGCGCCACCGTCGACCTCATGAGAGCGGTGCGCGGCGTATACCCTGATGCCGGCAGACCTGACGTTTTCATGGCGCTCAAGCGTCTTGAGAGCCTCGGTTGGGTCGAACCCCGATTAGGCGAAGACGTCTGGGAATTCGCCCCCGGGACGCTCTGACCTGAACGCTACGCCCGCTCCGGATCCTTGATCCTGGAGCGGGCGTTTTGCATACGCCTAGCTTCCGTTCAGGACCGGAATGTGGCACTATCCCTGACAGGAGGTGCCGCATGTACCATGGCAGTTCGCGCAGGCCGCCGAGGCGGCCTGCAACACGACAGAGCTATCTCGAGCGATTCGTGCTTATGTCGAGAAGCCAACAAGAAGAGGAGGTGCGGAAGCTCAATGCCGCACTCACTCGCATACCGCCCTATACGGTCGAAAGCCTCATAGAGGAATTCAAGCAGTTCCGTACGTCCGGGCGCTAGCACGGCCGCGCAGTCTTCCCTCGACTGCGCGGCCGAACTCTTTGACGAAGACGGCGGTTTCGGGCATATTTTTTACATGGATACCGACGATGTCGTAGTTGAAACCGACGGCTCCGAGGAGCTCTCCGCCGATGAAGCGGGAAGCGCGTCCGGCACGGTCGCGAAGCAGAAGTCGGAAATAGAACGGCTCCGGGAAGAGAAACAGGAGTATCTCGACGGTTGGCAGCGCGCGAAGGCGGACTACGTGAATGCGCTGAAGCGTTTTGAGGCGGAGAAGAAAGCGGCTATCGAGCTCGGCAAGGTGGTCTCCGTGCAGGCGTTCCTGCCAGCGATGGATTCCATCGACCGCGCGGAGGCGGCAGGGGAGATCCCGGAAGCGTTCAAGATGATCGCGAAGCAGCTCCATGAGGCGGCGAAGACGCTCGGTCTCGAGAAGTTCGGCACTGCAGGAGACGCCTTCGATCCGAATCTCCATGAGGCGCTCGGCCAGGACGCAACCGACGATGCGGCGAAGGACGACACGGTCTCGGCGGTGCTTGAGCCCGGCTGGAAGTCGAAGGATATGGTCATCCGCCCCGCGAAGGTGCGCGTCTTCCGCCACGGCGCCTAGCACCGCCCCCTCATTTACCGGCCTCCTCGCATATACAATAGTAGATAACGTTATACAGTATTGTATATGCCGGTTTCGCGAAGAAAGGCTGCAGCGCTGCTGCAGCTTTTTTGTATTTTGCTGATGCCTTGCGATATTTTCAAGTTCATGTGATAATTTCCCTACGCCCGTGCTGCGGCATGGACGAAACACCCATAGGAGCCAGGAATGACTCGCTATAGAAGTACCTATCCGCCGCGCCGTGGCGGTTCGATTCTCTCCGGCCTGCTTCGAGGCATCGTCATCATCGCGGTCGTGATCGCCAGCTTCGGCCTCGCCTACGTGGGGATCAACTGGGGACTCAATCCGGAGGGTCCGGTCCGCTCGATAGAGCGATATACGGACGCCCGGGAGGACTCGGCGCGCTTCGCGCTCGCCTCGTTTGAGGACGAGGCGTCGGCGCGGGAAGCCTGCGGCGAGTACGCCGTCGAGGCTATCGGCCCGGACGAGAGCCCGCGGGGATGGAGATGCCCTGAAGATATGGTCTCTCCCGAGTGAAAGATACCGCCGCCCGGAACCCAAGGTTCTGACGCGGCGGTATTTTGTATACGATAATACTTGACAAATATATTATATGTAGTACCATGCTTTTAATCGCACCTTCGCGATGAACCTGGGAGAAAGTACGATGGCCAACAAACGGTCATTTGAAATAAACTGGGGAATGCTCATATTCGGGGTCGCCGTCATCGCAGCCACCTGGTTCGTGCCGCGGATGCTCGAGTCGAGCCGCTCTACGGAAGAACCGGGCGTGCACGCTGCCGCTTCCGCGGTTCCGGCGCCCGAATGAGCGTAACGCCGCCAGTCTCGAAAGAGGCTGGCGGCGAACTCTTTTTGCACGGCCGCCGCACAGATACGACAGGACTTGAAAAGTACGGGAACAGTCTTAAAATGGATCCATTAGGGCATGGGTCATTGACCCTCTTTATTAAGGAACATATTTCTATATGGCGAAGATTCTGGGAATCGATCTTGGAACGACCAATTCCGCAATGGCGATCATGGAGGGCGGCGAGCCGCGCGTTCTTGAGAACGCGGAGGGCGCACGCACGACTCCGTCGGTCGTCGCTATCGCGAAGAATGGCGAGCGTCTCGTCGGGACGCTCGCGAAGCGTCAGGCGGTCACGAACCCGAAGAACACCATCTACGGCATCAAGCGCTTCATGGGCCATCGTTTTT
>CAZLVR010000047.1:0-4591 GCA_964563365.1 uncultured Candidatus Saccharibacteria bacterium
GAACGCTTTTTGGGGCCTCGAAGCTGCGAGTTATCTGCACTATGGAACAAATGGGGTAAAAACGCAAGGTTGCAAGGGAGGAGGTGTGGAAAAGGGTTCGAACCATTGACTTTATGTAAAGTATGTAATAATTTTCTTACGAAGCCTTCGTGCGGTACGGAGGCATGGGGAGAACCCATGATGTTGTTTTCAACTGATCATCTCACTCTTTTCTTGTCCGGATGGACCGTGCTCATCGGCCTCGTCGCCCTTGGATGTGCGTTCGTCGAACGGCGTAAGCACATCCTGAAGGCGCTGCTACTCGCGTCCGCGTTTGCGTTCTTCGCGGGCGCGTCCTATATGCAGTACGCATCCGGGCCGACATGGTGGATGATCATCACCGCAGTATCCTTCTTGCTCGTCCTCTATTGGTGCTACCGCGGGTTCACCCGCTGGTACCGGTTCTGGGGCCGAGCTTGACGGAAGACGCGCGCACCCTCCGGTGCGCGCGTCTTACTAGTGTAGTGAGGGCGACGCGCCGCGTATCTAGTGTGCAAGCATGTCTCGCTCGATGTCCGCGAAGGTGCCGCCGACTTTCTTGCCAGGGTTGAAGATGGTGAGCGGGTCAAAGATCTTCTTCGTTTCCGCAAAGAGGCGGACCATGTCCGTACCAAACTGCTTCTCAAGATACGGCGTGCGGATGATCCCGTCGTTATGCTCTCCCGTCGTTGTCCCGCCATATTTCAGTACGAGATCGTAGACGCGCGGTGCGAGCTCCATGACGACTTTCTTGGTCTCAGGACTCTTCAAGTCCATAAGCGGTATGATGTGAAAGTTTCCGTTTCCGATATGGCCCGCGACCGTATAGATCATGCGGTCCGTGTATTCATCCATGAGCGCGTTCAGTTCAGGTAGGAACTCAGGATACGTGTCAGGAGGTACGACAAAGTCATCGATGAAAGGGGCAGCATAGAGACCTTTGAGGTTCTTGCGGAGAAGTGCGAAGGATTCGCGTCGCACAATCCAGAACTTCTCAGACGCTTTCTCATCCTTCTCAATACGCATAGGAAGATTAAGGTCGCGAAGTGCGTCATACGCTGCATGCGCTCTCCGTTCAGCCTCCTCGCGCGTATCTTCCGCAAACTCTGCCATGAGGATCAGTTTCGGGATCCCGCCCGCTGCTGCAGTAATAACTTCCGGGATGAAGGAGATGCCAAGACGGATCGCGCGCAGGAGTCCCATTTGAGAAAGCATCTGCGGGAGGAACTTCACCGCAAGTGAGAGCGTGTGGTCGTCATAGCTCTCGAAGGATTCAGGATTCTCCGGAAGGACACGGCGCACGATCTCCGGAAGAAGCTCGAGCTTCGACTTTCCGTGCGAGGAGGGAAGATAGATGACAAGCATCGCGCGATGCTCTTTCGGCCGTATGAGAGAGAGCTTTGCGCGGGTCATAAGTGCGAGCGTTCCCTGGGCGCCGCAGATAAGCTTCGCGAGGTTAACGGTGCCGTGTTCGGTATCGAAGACGTTCCAGAGTGCATAGCCGGCGGAGTTCTTTGAAACAAGCGGCTTGTGCGCTTCGATGAGTTCGCGATTCTTGAGAATTAAATCACTCATGCCGCGATAGATGTCGCCCTCAAGTCCCGGCAGTGCTTTTTTCTCCGCAAGCTCTTCTGGGCCGAGTTCCTTGAACGTCGTCTTCGTTCCGTCAGAGAGAACGACATCGACTTCTTCGATATAACGCTCGGTCTTTCCATACTCGAGCGTGCGCTCGCCGCCCGAATTGTTGTTCACGATGCCGCCCATCGCTGCGATGCTCCGTGAGGCAGGGTAGGAGGGAAGGAGTAATCCTTTCTTCAAGGTCTCTTTCTCGAAATCGCGATAGTAGGCGCCGGGCTCGGTATAGGCGTACCCGTCGCCGACCTCCACCTCGTTCATGTATTTCGTGAACACGGCGACGACGGAGCGAGTGAGTGGGCCGCCAGACATGTCGGTACCTGCGGAGCGTGCCGTTACGGAGACATCGTCGCCAGAAGCTTTCGCGTCGTGAACGGTCTTCACAAGTACTGATACGTCGTCCGCATCTTTCGGATAGACGACGAGCGATGGCGTGCGTTCGAAGAGCGAGGTGTCGTGCGCGTACTTCGCCCGCTCGTCCACCGCGTCGGTCACGTCACCCTTCAGGGTTCCTCGAAGTGCTGCTTTCAAGTCCATAGCCGTATTATGCCGCAGCGAGGAGCGTTTCGATAAGGGCGGCGGTCTCAGCCGGATCCTGTACTTGGCGCGTCGGGATACTCGTCTCTTTCACAATCTCATCGTTTCCGCCTGGGAAGAGCGCATCGCCGATATAGAGCATGTCCGCTATCGGTATCCCGGTAATCTCTGCGAGCTGCCGTACCGCATACGCCTTCGTTATCCCTTTCCGGGTGATGTCGATAGATGTTGCCGCATTCATCCGGATTGAGAAGCCGGGAAGTCTCGCGGTGAGCGCAGCAGCAAGGGGAGTACGCTTCGCCTTATCCGTATCCCATCCAGCTTTTGCTTCAGGTGGTGCTTCTTGTCCAAGCGCTGAGAAGGTAATCTGCGCACCGCGGTCTTCTATCCGTTCGCCCCAGACGGGCGTCGGCGGTTCGGCAAAGCCAGTCTCTTCCATGGACCTCTTCAACACACTGATAACGTGATCGCGCTCCTCAGGACTGAATGAGTGATCGTATACCTTCTTCCATGTCCCGCCGACACTCCGGAAGCACATGGCCCCGCTTGTGGGAAAGAGGAAAAGGCGATCGAGCCGCTCATGCTGCGGAAGCGCGGGGAAGAGCTGAGTCTCGAACTGTCCGTACTTTCCACCGGAGATGATGGCGACCTCTGTCTTTTTAAGAAGCTTCGCGATGAGTTCCCCCATCGATGTTTCGACTGGGGACTTAGAGACCGACAAGGTGCCGTCGAGATCGAACGCTACTACCTTTGGAATCATGCTCCGATTATGCGGTACGCTCGCCTGGTGCGGGAGAGGGTTCAAGCATGAGCGCAGCGCGGATCTTCGAAAGGGATGCGGTTGCCACTCCTACGACCGTGTCCGCGCCGCCGTAATACATGAAGAGGGTATCGTCGCGGACGACCGCTCCGCATGGAAAGACGACATTTTGAATCTCGCCGTCAATCTCATACTTCTCGCAGGGCTCAAATATGGGATCGGCGGTCCGGGAGAGAACCGTCGTGCCAGATGCGTCAAGAAGTGCCGCGCCGACGCGGTAGTGCTTTCTCGCCGAGACGCCATGATAGAGCATAAGCCACCCTTCCGGGACCTTCACGGGCGGCGCCGCGATGCCGACTTTTTCGGAGTCCCACATACCTTCGCGCGGCCCCATGATCTCGATGCACTTATTCACGCGCTTTCCCGATTCTAGATCGGAGAGGATGTCGGCGCAGATACGGCTCTTGATTCGGTGATAGAGGAGGAATCCGTCGGCGGTCTTTTCTGGAAGGAGCGCGAGATCCTTATCATCCACATAATCAGGAGTGACGAGATATGGGGTCGACCAAGCATCGAACCGCTTATGCAAGAAGTCGTCGATGGCGATTGAGGAGACGGCGCCTTTCGGGGCGTCGACTCCGTCATAGGCCGTATAGGTCATGTAGACGCGACCGTCGATCACGACCGCGCGCGGATCCTCGCAGCCAGAGTTCCCGTTCGGCTGTCCCTTTTTCGCCTCGAAGTCAGCGCGGGGGGTATAGGCAGGTGTCGGATGCCGTTCATCTATATGGATGCCATCCTTTGATCGTGCATAGCCAACCACCGATGTGTTATCAGCGCCCATGGCGCGATAGAGGATATGGACCGACCCATCGAGGTCAATCGCTGCCGGATTGAAGACAAGCCGCGACTCGAATGCGTTTTCCGGGACGGGCGCGAGTATCGGGTTGGTTGCCGCTCGTGTAAACGTTGGTGCTGACGTTCCGTCGATTGCCGCAAGTAGATCGTCTTTGCGTACTGTTGCGCGGGCGACGGTTGTATCTGCTGCGCCGTAAAAGATACTTATCGTCCCGTCTGCGTTCTCAAGAATGGAGGTGGGGAAGACAATATCCGGCTCGACGCCGTAGCGTTCATAGATTTCCTCGGGAACGAGCAGGGGATAGGTGCGGCCAATGACCTTTCGCGGATCGTCTCGATCAAGCAGGGCCGCCTCTATCGCAAACACACGCTTACCGCCGCCAAAGTAATGTTCAATATATGAATAGAAGAAGAGCCACCCTTTATCCGTAAGGATCGGCACCGCTCCCGCCTCCACATGATCCTCAGTGCTTCTTGTAAGATCGAGCGTACGATTCTGCCATTCGCTATACCACGCATTCCAGAACTCGATGTTCCAGAAGTCTTCAATCGTATCTGCTAGCGCAAGTGCGATGCCTGACGGAGGACGATCCGTGTTCACGGAAAGCATTGCGGCATACTTCCCGGCAACCTTCTCCGGGAAGAGAACAAATGCCTTAGCGTTGAATGGGGTAAGGAGATGACGCTCGATAAACGTTTCGCCGTCACGGGATATGGCAATCGCTGCGCGGATGTTGTCAGCACCGTACGGATAACCGCCGAGCGCGGTATAGGTGAGATAGG
>CAZLVR010000048.1:0-4434 GCA_964563365.1 uncultured Candidatus Saccharibacteria bacterium
CGACGAGCGCCGCAACCGCAAAGAATCCGATCACGCCTATCTGAAACGGGGAGAGCTTCATATATAGATGGTACTACGGGGCGGTAAAGAGGACGGAATAATGATGTGGTCCCGCACGGAATGACTTCGCCTTATGAAACCCGCCCGTGATACAGAGCTCCTCGGCCGTATGTTCCGTCACGATGCGCTCCTTCGCGGGACCCATGCCCTCATAGTCGCCCGCCCAGTCGACAACAAGAAGCTTCCCGCCAGGCTTCAACACACGCTTCACCTCTTTGAGAGCTGCCTTCGCATCGTCGAGTTGAAAAAGGATGTTCGAGAGGATCACGGCATCGAGCGCATGATCGCGCAGAAGCGTCCCCGCCGGACGTTCGATGTCGCCCCAGATGGTCTCGATGTTCCGGAGCTTCCGTGCCGCCGCTTCCCGCTGCAAGGGCGCAAGCAACTCTTCCTGTACGTCGACCGCGTACACGCGACCCGTTGACCCAACGATGCTCGCAGCCGCAAGCGCGTAATGGCCGGACCCGGCACCAAAATCACCGACCTTCATCCCCTCGTGGAGGCCCATCTGGAGAATGTTCGACTTCGGATCAGCGAACGAAGGAGCGTGCTTCATACTGGGAAGTATACCTAATCTGCTCACCTCTCTAGAAAGGGATACTGGGTATAGGTGCGCACCGCGATTCGGGATCGATAGTGGAACTTTTTTTAACATTGGGTACGATTACGGAGCCTCTACCACGGAGTAGTGCTATGCGTATCACCATAGGGCGAGTTCTTGCGTTCGGACAGTATGCGTGCGGCTTCCTTGCCGCAGGTGCTGTCTTCTGGGGACTTGTTTCTGGATAGACCGAAAGTCTTTCAGGAGGGCGGGAGCTTCGGTTCCCGCCCTTTGATTTTTCAAACGATGACCAGCATTCCAAGGTTCGACCTTGGATAAATATGCATTTATAATAGTAATCACAGTATGTCACGTACTTTTTCATTCGCTCCAGATGAGTTCTATCACCTGTATAACCGTGGTACCGACAAACGGATCATATTTCAAGAAAAAGCCGACTACGAGCGCTTTCTTGCCCTGCTGTATATTGCGAACCAAGACAAACCAACTATCTTAAAACTCCAAGGTTCGACCTTGGAAGAAATATTCGGAACAGATCGAGAAACGCCGCTGGTAGCTATCGGTTCTTATTGCCTTATGCCAAATCATTTCCATCTGCTTGTACGCGAACTCAAAGAGGGCGGGATAAGCAAGTTCATGCAGAAAATTATGACGGGCTACACCATGTACTTCAATACCCGAAACGAGCGCACCGGCGCGCTTTTCCAAGGAAAATTCAAGGCAACACATGCGGATACTGACCGCTATCTTTCCTATCTCATCTCATATATTCATCTCAACCCTGTAAAACTCTTCGAATCAACTTGGAAAGAAAGTGGCATCAAAGATCGGCGCGGCGCGGCGCAGTATCTGGAGCAGTATCCATACTCAAGTTATCTAGATTACGCAAAGGGGAACCGCCCACACGAAAGAATAATTTCCCGTGACTCCTTTCCGGAGTATTTCTCTTCGAACGCCGACTTTGATTCGCACGTGACCGAGTGGCTCACATACAAGCCGACCTAATCCAAGGTTCGACCTTGGAAATCAGCGAGCTGGCTGTAGTGGGCGATGGTGGGACCGGCATACCCGCCCAGCGAAGTTCCTAAGAGAGTAGGTTACGTTCAAGAATTTCGATGACCCGCAGATATTCTTTCCAAATAAGTACTGCTTGTGGGTGTGCGGATGTCTGCGGCTCGTCAAGAATACCCTGCACATTTTTTTTAAGAACGAAGAAAAGTCCGGATCGCTCGGCTGTGCCGACGCTGTGGTGCGCCTCAAGACGCAACACTGCGCTTCTAAACAGCGCTTGAAATGCCTCACGCGCTTGATCAAGCGTTGTTACGTGTGGGATGTTTTCTGAAATCTCGTTCGTATCAATTACCTTCTGGTAGTCCTCAAGGGTTACTTTTTCTTCCGCCTTCCTTCCTAACCATTCGGGCATTTTCATACACTGTTTGTTACTGAAGTGATTGATGTAAGTATACTGCAGGCTCGCTGTCTGGAACGGTAGTGGAACCCTTAGTAAAAGAGCCTCTATACCGACGTACTTGACAAAAGGCTATAAATATGTATATAATACGAACAGCAGTATTGGAGGGTTCCTTATGTCTGCATACGAACGGTTTCTCTTGTGGTCGGAAGGATCGAGACTCGGTGCTCACGCACCGAAAGACCGTGCAGAAGAAGCTGCTTTCATCATGTTCCAAATCATGGATGAGAACGGCATCGGCTTGTACGGCGACAGATCTAAACGACTTGACGAGGTGATCAAACGTATGGCGAGCCTTAACTGAGCCGCCTGACGAACCAACGGGAGACCGTCCGATTCGTCTGGCGGTTTTCTGTTACTGGCTGTTTGAGATTCGAGCTTTAGAGCGCGACCATATTGGCGATCGAATCGCCTTCGCGCATCTTCATGATGCGCACGCCCTGAGTCGCGCGCGAGAGGGACGGGATCTCCTTGGACGACGTGCGGATTACCTGACCTTTCTTTGAGATGACGACGATCTCCTCCTCTTCTGCTTCTGCGCCGGTGAGTACCTTTGCGCCGATGATCTCTCCGGTCTTTGCGGTCACTTCCGCAGTCTTGATGCCGGAACCGCCACGACCCTGGATCTTGTATTCCTCCATATCAGTCTTCTTCCCGTACCCCTTATTCATGATGACAAGGAGCGATGCCTTCTTGGCGGATGCGGGAACCACTTCAGCAGACACGACGACATCGCCCTTCTTCACCGTCATACCGCGGACGCCTGCTGCGGTGCGGCCCATGGCGCGTACGTCAGCCTCATCGAAGCGGATCGACTGTCCTTTGCTCGTCACTATGGAAACGCTGTCCCCATCCTGTGAAAGATGCGCAGAGACGAGTCGGTCCTTCCCCTTAAGAGAGATAGCGATGATGCCCGAGCGACGGACGTCAGCAAATGACTTCGCTTCCGTCTTCTTTACGACACCCTCCTCCGTCACGAAAAACACACTCAGAGCTTCGCGTGCAGCACCCTTCGGTACCGCAAGGACTGATGTCACCTTCTCATCCGCTGCAAGCGGGAGGAAGTTCATGATCGACTTGCCCTTTGTTGCACGCTTTCCTTCAGGAATCTCATACATCTTCGTCTGGTATGCCTTCCCGTAGTCGGTGAAGAAGAGGAGGTCGGAGTGCGCGGATGCCGCGAGGAAATGCGTGACCACGTCTTCCTCCTTCGTCGACATGTCGATGACGCCGACGCCGCCGCGCTTCTGCGCCTTGTACTCGGACGGGTTCGTGCGCTTTACGTAGCCGCCTGCGGTGATGACGAGCACGGACTCTTCGTCAGGGACAAGGTCCTCAACAGAGATGTTCTTTACGCCACCCCTCACAATTTTCGTGCGGCGATCGTCGCCGTATTTCTCCGCAAGCTCCTTGAGCTCGTCCTTCACCACCGCGAGAATGCTCTTCTTCGATGAGAGGATCTTCTTGAGGCGGGCGATGAGTTCCTGGATCTCCTTGAGTTCGTCCTCGATCTTCTTGCGCTCGAGGCCCGAAAGGGTCGAAAGGCGCATCGCGAGGATCGCGGCGGTCTGCCGCTCCGTGAAGCCGAACTTCTTCTGGAGCGCCGCGTCTGCGGACGGTACATCCGCAGATTTCTTGATGATCGCGATGATCTCGTCGATGTGGTCGAGCGCCTTGCTGAGGCCGAGGAGGATATGCTCACGCTCTTCCGCTTTCCGGAGATCGAACTCCGTGCGGCGCTTCACGACCTCGAGGCGATGCTTCGCGAACTCGTCGAGAATGCCTTTCAGGGAGAGGGTCTGCGGCACCCCATCAACAAGCGCAAGCATGTTGTAGTGGAAGGTCGTCTCAAGCTCCGTATATTTGAAGAGATTGTTGAGAACCGCCTGCGGGTGCGCAGTGCCCTTCAGCTCTATAACGACACGGATGTCTTCCGCAGACTCGTCGCGGATATCGCGAATACCTTCAATCTTCTTCTCCTGGACCAGTTCCGCGATGCGTGTGATGAGGTCCGCCTTGTTCACGCGGAATGGAATCTCCGTGATGACGATAGTGCTCCCCTTCTTGTCCTCGACGATCTCCGCGACGCCGCGGCACACCACGCCGCCCTTCCCGGACGTATACGCATGCTTGATATCGGTCTGGTTGAACGCTATGCCGCCGAGCGGGAAATCCGGACCCTTCACGAACTCGAGGAGGTCCTCGGTGGTCGCATCCTCGTTGTCGATAAGATGCACCGTCGCGTCGACGACCTCACGCAGATTGTGAGGCGGGATGTTCGTCGCCATGCCGACGGCGATGCCGAGCGTGCCGTTCAGCAGCAGGTTCGGCGCGGCAGCCG
>CAZLVR010000049.1:0-4206 GCA_964563365.1 uncultured Candidatus Saccharibacteria bacterium
ACGCGCATGACGTGCTCACGCTCGCGATACGCAACTCAGGACCGGGCGGCGCGAGCCATCTCTTCTTCCGCGATGAGGCACAAGGCATGCCGGTCACGGTCATGGGTCCGCTCGGCATGAACACGATCGAGAAGATCACGCGTCCGCGAGCCTTCCTGTTTGCGTTCGGCATCGGTGTTTCTGCCGCGCGCGGCCTCGCGGATCATCTCCTTGCGCGCCCTGACCTGTGCGAACTTTGGGTAGTGACGGGGAGCCGCACCGAAGACGAGATTCTCTACAAGGACTATTTCGAATCGCTTGCAGCGGCGGACGCGCGCGTGCGTCTACGGTTTGTCGTTTCGCGTCCGAAGGAGAGCGTATATCCGTATCCGGGCTACATTCAGCAGCATGTCGGCGATCTTGATTTCACCGACGCGACCGCATATCTCTGCGGGCAGGGAAGCGCATGCGAGACGCTCCGGCACAAGATATATGCTGCAGCACCTCACACTGAGTTTCTCATAGAATCGTTCGACTCGTAAGGGGCGCTCGGCCGGCCTATACTGGGGCGCATGGTCATCCTCGCGAACGTCATCGGCATCATCGTGCTCTCCGTCATCGCGTATTGGGGCGCGAACACCTACTTCAAGGCGCGCATATCGGAGGCGCTCATGGAAGATACCGAGCCGTATCGTCTCCCGAGCTTCGACTATCGGAAGACGCTGCTCGTTCTTGGCGACTCGACGGGCGCGGGCGTTGGTGCGGAACGTCCCGAGGACAGCGTCGCGGGACGGCTCGCCGCACACCTCGGCGCGACGTATGTCGAGAACTATGCGGAATCCGGCGCAATGGTCGAGGATCTGTTCGGCCAAATCAAAGAGGCGAAACTCCCGGAGTATGACGTGATCCTCGTCCAGATAGGGGGGAACGATATCCTCGCGTTCCATGACGCGAAGCGTACGGCAGTCCGTCTCTCGGAAGCATTCGGCACCCTACCGCGCGCAGGGCGGATGTTCCTCATGTGCGTAGGGAATATGGGCGGCGCAACGCTCTTCCCGCCACCCATGCGTCCGTTCCATACCCTTGTGAACCGGGCGTTCCATAAAGAGTTTGAACGCGTCGCACACGGTTGGCACGCTACCTATATAAATCTCTACGATCCGTTCTTTAAGGATCCGTTCCTTCGGGACCCGCAGCGGTATCTCTCCCGGGATGGGCTCCATCCGTCCTCCTACGGCTACGGGCTCTGGTTCGAGAAAGTTCGTGATTCCCTCATGCACGAGTAGGTTCACCCTTCTTTTTATCTTAATTTTTCGGGCGCCTTGCTCATAGGTCGTTCTCTTATCCCCAGTCAGGAAGAAGAGCAGGCAGAAATCTGTCCTATATAAATAGCCCCTTTACTTCATTTTTCTTGGACATTTCTTCATTTTTCTGAAAATGTCCTTTATATACGGGGTTTTTTGTAGATTATGCCCGTTGACAGCAATTCCAGCACCCGGATACTACCGGATAGATGGACTAATGCTCCATCGGGCAACATCCTCCGCCTCCGCAGCAACGGGGAGGACGGGTTCGTGTACTACTTATCAATGAATTACCTCCGATTTATGACCATTACTAATGGAATGACGCTCGTCCGGCATGCCGGAGCAGCGTTCATGGCGCTTGCGCTCGTTACGGCGATCGGGCTTGTCCCGCAGCCAGCGCGCGCGGCAACGCTCTTCTCTGACGGGTTTGAGGCGCCAACTAATCTTGGCAATTGGGCCGCAGGATCAGCATGGAACTCAGATGCATCTGCAGCGCATAGTGGTTCGAAGTCTGCTCGCGTAACGGGCGGAAACAGTAACCAGACAATGGAGAAAACTATCTCGACGGCTGGCTACACTACTCTCACGCTATCTTTCTGGTACAAGGCTGACGATCTTGAATCCTATGAAGACGACAGAGTTGAGGTCTACTACTCAACCAATGGCGGCTCGACTTGGACCGAGATCACCTCGGCTCAGATGGATGACGCACACGACGACAATACGTGGCGACAGGTAACGTTCTCATCGTTCCCGAGCGGGGCGAACAATAACGCAAACTTCAAGCTTCGTTTCAAGGGGTATCTCAACAGTGGTACCGATAAAGTATGGATTGATGATGTAAACCTAAGCGGAACAGCAGTGTCGGTTACCTACGCCCTTACGATAACGAAGGGTGGAGTCGGCTCCGGCTCTGTCACCAGTGTCCCGACCGGCATTTCCTGCGGTGCTGACTGTGCTGAAAACTATGCAGCAAGCACAAATGTCACGCTTACTGCTACACCGACAACTGGCTCAACTTTCACTGGTTGGTCTGGTGCGTGTTCGGGTACCGGTTCGTGCGTCGTCACGATGGACGCAGCAAAGTCGGTAACTGCTACGTTTGCAATAGCAACGTATCCGCTTACGGTAAGCACGTCTGGTTCTGGCTCTGTCACCAGTGTCCCGACCGGCATTTCCTGCGGTGCTGACTGTGCAGAGAACTTCTCGTTCGGTACGAACGTCACCCTTACGGCAACCCCGACCTCAGGTTGGTCGTTTACCGGTTGGTCTGGTGCGTGTTCAGGTACCGGTTCGTGCGTGGTCTCCATGACTGACGCAACCGCTGTAGTCGCGACATTCTCGACGCTTCCGGCTTGTAGCGATGGAGCTGACAATGACGAGGATACGTTCGTAGACGCACAAGATCCGGGTTGCTGGACTGATCCGAATAATGCCGAGACATATAACTCCGCTGATACGGATGAGACAACGCCAGGAGATATGTGTCCGAATATCGAAGGCATCCAGCTTACGGATGACTTGTGTCCCGCTCCGAGCACGATAACGGTAACGAAGGTAGTTTCGGGCGGTACTCTCACGGTCGGTGATTTTCCGCTCTTCGTTGGTGAGACCTCTGTTCTCTCTGGTATCACGAATGCATTCGCAGAGGGCGTGTATACGATCTCTGAGACGCCGAAGCTCGACTACGTTCCAACCTTCTCCGGGGACTGCTCTCCGGATAAGGAGAACGGAGACCGGATTGATCAAATTGATGACTGGAATGCGAAGAAAGAAGCAGTGCAGCATGCTATCGATGAATCTTCAGACGACGATGATTCTGCACGGCTTGCGCAGATTGAAGGCATCAACGAAAAGATTCTCGCGCTCCTCGGTGCGCTTACGGCAACTGTCGATCTATCGGAAGGTGAGGATGCGTCCTGCGTCATAACGAATACCTTTGACGACAGCGGGTTCTGTGAAATTGGTTATCATGCCGAAGAAGTTATTCCGCAGCAACAGCCACCCTTCGCGCCAAGCTGCCCAGAAGGTTACACGTTTGTTGAAGGCTCCTGTGTTGCATCCGTAGCGCCTACTTGTGATTCGGGAACTTATAATCCTGAAACAAATCAGTGTGTCACTCCGCCCGTTGAAGAAGGCGGATCTGAGACAGTATCAGCGCCAACCTGCTCAATAGGGAGTCTCAATCCAGAGACCGATATGTGTGACACAACGGAAACACCGTCGTGTCCTGAAGGTGCACCATATAACAGCGAAACCAATCAGTGCGTTCCGCCAGTTCCATCGCCGGAACCTATTGTCATGTGTGTACCGAACGAGGTGCCAAAGGTAGATATCTGTCCGAACCTCGATGGTATCCAGACAGAGGTTCCTGAAGGAAAGAGGCTGCGCGATGGCCAGTGCCTCACAGCTCATAACCGCTCAGGTGGCAGCACTGCCTCTACCGGCAGTACGGGTCGAGGCCAGGTTCTTGGTGCGGCAACCTGCACCCCGCTCCTCACTTCCTACATTCTCCCGAAACAGGAAAATGATCCGGAGGAAGTTAAGAAACTCCAGGACTTCCTCAATACGGAACTTAGCCTCTCGCTTCCAGTTACGGGTTCCTTTGATGAGGTGACCCAGGATGCGGTGAAGCAGTTCCAGAAGAAGTACTGGGAAGACGTGCTTAAGCCATGGTTCTCTATCCCGAACTCGGGTATCACGAACGAAGGCGAAGCAACCGGATATGTCTATAAGACGACCAAGTGGAAGATTAATACTATCTTCTGCGCGGATTCGGAGGCGTTCCCGTCAACGCTTAACTAAGCGAACGCAAGACGTGCGAAAAGAACCAGCCCCGCTCTGCGGGGCTGGTTCTTTGTGGACCTCTTCTCTCCGTATCCTGAGACTGTGTTCAGATGGGTGAGTGGAGCCTATGTGG
>CAZLVR010000050.1:0-4124 GCA_964563365.1 uncultured Candidatus Saccharibacteria bacterium
TCCATCGGGCGTACCATGCGCTTCCGGACTTCACGTCCCCGAAAGGGGAGCCAATGGGAGCGCTGTACGGACTTTCTTCGATGCTCCTGCGCATCATCGCCGATCTCGAGCCCGACTATATCGCCGCCTGTTACGATCTCCCCGGGCCGACCGTGCGTCATGAGGCGTACGAAGGATACAAAGGCACACGCGCGAAGCTTGAGGATGCGCTTACACACCAGCTCACCACCTCGCGCCGCGTGTTCGAAGCGTTCCAGATACCGATCTATGAACGCGCCGGATTCGAGGCAGACGACATGCTCGGCACTATCGTCGAGATGCTTGCTTCGGACGCTCGTACTGAGGTCATCATTGCGTCCGGCGACATGGACGCACTCCAGCTCGTCGATGACGGGAAGGTAAAGGTCTATACGCTGAAGAAAGGACTGAATGATACCGTCCTGTATGACGCAAAGGCGGTCGAGGAGCGGTACGGGTTTCCGCCGGAACTCATCCCGGACTATAAGGGGCTGCGCGGCGATCCGTCGGACAATATAAAAGGGGTGCCAGGCATAGGGGAGAAGACCGCGACGGATCTCATGAAGGGATTCGGCGGCATTGATGCCATCTATACGGCGCTCAAAAAGAAGGATGCGGACGAGGCGTTTCTTGCGAAAGGTATAAAGCCACGCATCGTGAACCTTCTCCGCGAGCACGAGGAAGATGCGCGGTTCTCGAAGTCTCTCGCCACTATCCGCCGCGACGCGCCCATCGCGTTTCAGCTCCCGGACTCCGTCTGGAAAGATCATCCGGACCTTGGACAGGTGCGCGTCCTTTTCGACGAGCTTGGCTTCCGTACGCTGCGTCCTCGACTTGATGCGCTTATCGGTGAAGAGGATGATGAGTCCGCTGAGGAAGGCAGTGAAGTGGAAACGCCTCCCGCCGCAGAGCCCATACCGCCGCAGCGCTTCCGTGAAGCGCAGGCCATGCTGTGGCTTCTCCACTCGGACTTCACGAACCCAACGCTCGACGACATCCTCGCGTACGCGGAAGCACGCGAGTTTGAAGTCGCGTATGCATATCTTGAAGCCGCGCTCTCAAACGCTGGTCGCGTGAAAAGCGTCTGGGAGGATATCGAGAAACCGCTCGTCCCTGTCCTTATGAACATGGAAGAGCGGGGCGTAAAGATAGACGAGAAGCAGCTGCGTATCCTTAAGGAAAAGTATGAGAAGGAGCTCGCGGCTATCGCGAAGCGCATCTACGAGGCGGCAGGGAAGGAATTCAACATCTCCTCCCCAAAGCAGCTCGGGGAAGTACTTTTCGATGATCTCGGGCTCCTTGCGAAGGGACAGAAGAAGACCGCGACCGGCCAGCGCTCGACCCGTGAGTCGGAACTCGAGAAGATACGCGAACTTCATCCCATCGTCGACGATATTCTCGAATATCGCGAGGTTGGGAAACTTCTTTCCACCTATATCGATGCCATCGGCCCCCTGCTTGATGATGACGATCGGCTCCATGCGGAGTTCATCCAGACAGGTACGACGACCGGACGGATGGCGGCGGCGAACCCGAACATTCAGAACATCCCCATCCGCACGGAGCGCGGGAAGAAGGTGCGTTCCGCCTTCATAGCAGAGAAGGGGTATGTGCTCGTTTCACTCGACTATTCGCAGATTGAGCTCCGGCTCGCCGCCATACTCTCGAAGGATGAAAAACTCTGCGACATCTTCCGCGCAAACCGCGACATCCATACGGAAGTCGCAGCCATGGTCTTTGGTGTCCCGTCCGACAAGGTCGACTACGAGATGCGACGCCGCGCAAAGATCATTAACTTCGGCATTCTCTACGGCATGGGCGTTAATTCCTTGCGCGCATCTCTCGGCACCTCCACCGGGGAAGCGCACAAATTTTATGACGACTATTTTGCGACCTTTACCACGCTCTCGCACTATCTCGAGTCGACGAAAGGCTACGCGCGGAAGCACGGCTATACGGAGACCCTCTTCGGTCGTCGCCGTCAGTTCCCGGAAATGAAGTCTCCGCTCCCGTACGTCCGTGCGCAGGCGGAACGCATGGCCATCAACGCGCCCTTGCAAGGCACGCAGGCTGACATCATCAAGCTTGCGATGGTGCGTGCAACGAAGGTGCTCGAAGATATGGATGCGGATGCGGACGCCCGGCTCCTGCTTCAGGTTCACGATGAACTCGTCTACGAGATCCGCGAGGGGCGCGTCGAAGAACTGGCACAGAAGATCAAGGAGGTGATGGAGTCGGTGCTCCCGCTTGCAGAAACGAACGGCGTTCCCATCATCGCGGCCGCGAAAGTGGGGAAGAACTGGGGGGAGATGCAAAGTCTTGAAAAATAAGTATACTGTCGCGTACTGCTACGGACCGGGAGGGTCACATGAGCAGAAGTGGGCGTGTCGTGCGTCTTGATGATTTTCGGCAGGCGAAATTGAAACAATCGCTTCCGGCAGTCGAGACGCATGCTCAACAAGGTAGGACGATCTTGTACTGGACGGTTGGTATGACGATCATGGGAGCCATCGGCTTCGGTCTCGCATATCTTCTCGGCTATTTCGGATCAAGCGCGGTGGCTCATTGGGTTTCTTAGAACAGGAGGGAGAAAGACAAGAAGGGTGCCATGGGCACCCTTTTCTTTTATTCCGTCCACGGGCGTGCATCCGAGGAAAAGGGGAGTATAGTGCGCTCGGGAGGAAACGGTCATGGCCGATATTCTGAACCTGAGGCCGCGCAAAGAACGGCCGCCCGAAGCACCTTTTGAGTATGAAGTTGAATATAAAAAGAAGGGGGTGGACATGCACCCGCCCTGGCTCACGGTAGCCGGTCTTCTCTGCTACTGCGTGGCCGTGTGGTGTCTTCTCTACATCCTCATCATTGAGCCATTCGCTCGCGCAGCGTTCGCCCTCTTCCGAGGATGAATGATACGGCGGCGTCCTCCGGGACGCCGCTCTGTTTTTGATACACTGATCAGGTGATCTATCTCTTTACCGGATCCGATGCGGGGAAGGCCCGTGCAAAGGCGTTTCAATGGATCGCCGCCGCCCGCGCGAAGCGTCCTGACGCCCCGTATATCCGCCTGTCGGCTGATGCCGTCACCAGTGCTTCTCTCATGGATGCTGTCGCGACCCAGGGCCTGTTCTTTTCGAAATCCCTCGTCCTCATTGATGATCCGTTCTCTTTACACGGTGCGGGCGAGGCCATACTCGAGCATCTCGACCTTCTCGCACATTCGGAGAATCTGATAGCGATCCTTGCGCCGAGACTGCTCCCCGCTCGCGTGAAGAAGATAGAAGCTCGGGCGGACAAGACGTTTACGTTTGATGAGAAAGCGAAGGTGCCCGCCCGAGGCTTCAACAGTGCGCTCGTGAACGCGCTTGCCGCCAAAGACGGCGCGATGCTCTGGAGGGAACTACGAAAGGCTGAGCGCGCTGGCGACGCACCTGAGATGATACACGGGCTTCTTCACTGGAAGGCGCGCGACATGATGCAGAAGGGTGGCGGGAGATGGGGGAAGGACGGCGCACGCACCCTCTCCCTCGATCTTATCGAGCTCCTTTCGGATTCGAGAAGTGGAGACCTGCCGCTCTCTCTGAACCTGGAACGCTTCGCGCTTTCGCTCAACAGCCCTCGGTAGCGATATACTCTATACATGGCAAAAGGAATGACACACAAGAAAGAGAAGAAGAAACCCAAGAAGCCGAGATAGGGATTCTCTCTCGAACATGAGAAAAGCCGGATCAATCCGGCTTTTCTCATACTAGTGCGCCCGCTGGGACGAAGTTAGAACTTTTCTAGCGGCTACGTTAGGTCAGTGAAAGGGTTCCAGGCAATTTCCCATAGGTGGCCGTCTGGGTCTGCGATAGTAGAAATGGGGTCAGTAGAAATGGGGTCAGCCACTATTACTATTTTCTTTGTGGTCACGGTTTGCGGCCATAATGCTCCAAGCATTCGCATTCTGGCTCGCAACCCCGACCCGGCCTCGCCCGTTTTCATAGGAATGAAAACATGGCTCCGGCTCGCACATGTAAAGAAAAACTCCGCGCAGGCGGAGTGTTTTCTTTCATGTGCGCCTACCTGGGCTCGAACCAGGGACCGTCTCCTTAAAAGGGAGCTGCTCT
>CAZLVR010000051.1:0-4098 GCA_964563365.1 uncultured Candidatus Saccharibacteria bacterium
GATCGCGTACCGCCAGAAAGCTCTCGGCCTCACCGATCGCGAGATCGAGGAACGTGTCGGGGTCGAACATCGGGCGCTTGCGAGCTTTAAAAATGGCGAGCGCGCTGTGCCAACACCCGACTTGTACGGCCTCACACGCTGCCTGCAGACTTCGACGGAAACGATCTTCGCGGGCCTCCCCGGCATGGGCATCGGCGTCCCGTCGGTTGCTCATTTCACGGACCTTGAGAACGTGACGAGCGAAGTCATGGCGCTCGTGAACGGCTTCTATGCACTTAGCATGGCGGACCGCAAACGCGTCATGAAGGTTATCGAGCGGCTCTATGCGCGGCAAGCGAGCGAACGGGAACTTGCGTAATGCGGCTCCTCATGGCCGCCGGACACACGGGTCCGGCGGCCATTTCTTTTCCCGTCATCCTATAGAGCCTGCTGCGTCTTCATGAAGAACGACAGGGTATACTGTCGCCGTGGCGCCTTCGCGCGTCTCCTATAACACTCATCTTGCACATGAAACAGACCACCATAGCAGCACTCATCGCGCTTCTCGCGTTCTCCGCCCTTCCCGCCTATGCAAAGGACGGCGTCTCAGGCGGCGATTCCTCGGACGATGCATCCGTCGAGGCGCCGCATCAACGAGGAAACGACTCGCTACACGACCTTTTTGAACGGAACAAGGAGGAGCGCCGAAGCCTTCATGACGAGAACGAGGCTGAGCGTGAAGCGCTCCGTCACGGCTCATCGACTCCGGAAGATCGCCTGAAGCTCTTTGAAGAGAACCGGAAGGAGCGGCACGATCTCTTTGCGGAGAATCGCGACGAGCGCCACGCACTTATGGCTTCGACGACCGAAGCATGGAAGCATCGCCTCGCATCAACGACCGCCGCCTGGAAGGAGAAATTCTCCGAGAAGGTGAAGGAGCTCGTCGCGCAGCGCGCCGAGCATATGGGCAAGGTGCTCGACGCCGTCGTCGAACGTCTGTCCGGCATCGCCGATCGCATTCAGGCCCGCATAGACACGCTCGAGGATGCGGGACAGGATGTCTCCGCAGCACAGAGCGCCCTAACCACTGCGAAAGCGGAGATCAACGACGCCCAGGACGCCGTTGATGCGGTCAAGGAGGGCGTTGAGGATGCCCTTGCATCCGATTCGCCACGGGATGCACTCAAGAACGATGTGAAACCGCTCCTCGACGCCGCAAAAGATGCTCTCAAGGCGGCACGCGATGCGCTCAAGGCTGCTGCCGATGCGCTCCCGCATGAATCGAACGGGGGCTCGGACGATACCAATAACTAATCCCCTCTCATGGAACCAATCCCGATGAATCAGGAACCTGTCGCAGCTGCGCCCGCGCCGAAACCGTCCTACGGCGCCATGATCGCGCTTGTGCTTGTTGTTGCGGCGCTTGCCGTCGCAGCGTTCTACCTCTTCGCGAACCGCCTCTCGATACAGGGAGATGCTGGCTCGCTTGAGACCATTGAACAGCAGAGCGATTCGACCGAGCCGACCGCGATACAGACTGATCTCTCTGCGCAGTCTTCGGAAGACTTTGACCGAAGCATCGATAGCGCGTTTGCGGATGTCGATGCGTCTTTCGACGCACGGTAACCTATGGGAACCGGTGCGCAGAGGAAGCCGGGCGTAACCTTCGGATCGGTCTTCGCAGGCATCGTCACCGCCCTTATTGTGGTGATCGCACTCATGTACGTCTGGGGCGGCGAGATCGCGAAGAGCCGAGCCGAAGCTGCGGCAACAACGCACTAATATTTCTCCCCGAACGAACCAGGCCGCGTCACGCGGCCTGGTTCGTTCTTCATCATGCCTGTGGTATTGTGCGCATCCGTGAGAAAAGGAGCCGTGTTATGGCTAAGCGTTCTTTAGGTTGCGTGGTTATCCTCCGGGACTCCACAGGTGAACGGCGATGCGTCAGCTACTATGGCGTACCGATCAGTCAAGCCGAACAGGAGCTCGAGGAGATAGGTGACACCATTGTGAGCACCATCCCCTTCGAAGATATCCTCGGCCGGGTGAGCAAGGAAAAGCTCGAGGCGTTCCTTATGGTCTGCGGCGGGCTTGCTCGCCTCTCAGACGAGGTGCCCTCGTTCTATGGCGTCCTGAACGCGCTCTTGCTTCGCTTGTGGGAGAACGGCTATGAGACTGCGGAGAACCATGAAGGATAGCTGCGCGGCGGCTCCGGTGCACCGGAGCCGCCGCTTCTTTTTGCTCGTTCCGCTATTTTTGCTACGATAGCTGCACTATGGAACACAAGGCGCACCGTTCCTCGATGCTCGTGCCGATGGTCATCGAGAAGAGTCAGTTCGGCGAACGGGCGTACGACATCTATTCGCGCCTCCTCAAGGAGCGAATCATCTTCCTCTCAGGACCAATTGAGGACGATATGGCGAATCTCATCGTCGCACAGCTCCTCTTCCTTGAAGCGGAAGACCCGAAGAAGGACATATCGCTCTACATAAACTCGCCGGGAGGCTCCGTCACGGCAGGCCTCGCCATCCTCGACGCGATGAATCACGTAAAACCGAACGTCTCGACGGTCGTAGTCGGCATGGCGGCATCCGCGGCTGCGGTCGTGCTCGCAGCCGGAGAGAAAGGCAAGCGCTACGCGCTCCCGAATGCGGAAGTCATGATCCACCAGCCGTGGGGTGGCGCGCAGGGCCAGGCAACTGATATCGAAATCACGGCGAAGCACATCCTCGCGACGCGTGATCGTCTCAACAAGATTCTTGCGAAGGCAACCGGACAGCCGCTCGACAAGATCGAGAAGGACGTCGAGCGCGACTACTTCATGATGGCGGACGAGGCAAAGAAGTACGGCATCATCGACACGGTCTACAAGAAATAAGCATGCGACAGGAAACGGCGCAGACTGTAGAGTCTGCGCCGTTTTTGCTTCCCTTCCCCTAGGGTCGAGCTGCACTCGCAGGCCGTTCGACTGTACCAAGGGTGGCATTCAGGTACTCCTACCTTCGTTACGGAGACCTGCACCATAGGACGAGACATACTCATACGTCAAGAAAGGGTGTATAGTCCGGCCGTCGGCACTGACCCTGGAAAGAGACGGCTGAAACTCCGCTGACAGACACATCGCTCGTAGTGCGCTTAGAAACGTGCGTTTAGGAAGATAGGTATGTCCATAAAATTTGTATTGATGCTGCTCGCCTTCTCGGGGCTTGCAGGCATCGCCCTTGGCTATGTGCTGCGGCTCCTCATTGCGCTCGGCCAGCGCGGTTCCGTCGACCTCGAGGTGAAGCAGAAGATGCTCGAGGCGCGCGAAAAAGCGGCGCACATAGAGAAGGAAGCGGAAGCACGCGCGGAAGAAATCATCATGGAGCGCGTCGGTCCCCTTGAGGAACGAGAGACGCGCATTGCTGAACGTGAAGACCGTGTCGGGAAACGCGAAGAATTCCTCGATGAGCGCGCGCGGGTGCTCCTTGAAGAGAACGAACGCATGAAGGCACGCGAGAATGCCGCACAGAACGCCCAGAAGGCGGCTGACGCTGTGCTCGCGGAACGTCGCGCCGAGCTCGTGCGTATCGGGCGCTTCACTGAAAAAGAAGCGCGCGAGCGGCTCATGAAAGAGCTTGAGGCAGTCGAAGAAGAATCCATACTTGGCCGGCTCCAGAAACTCACCGCCGAAGGACGCGAGCGCCTTGAGGAGAAGGCTCGTTCGATACTTCTTTCCGTCATTCACCGCATGGGCCAGGCGGTGAATGCAGAGGTTATGAGCCTTTCCGTCACGCTTCCTTCGGAAGAAATGAAGGGCAAGGTGATTGGTAAGGAAGGCAGGAACATAAAGAGCTTTGAGAAAGCGACTGGCGTCGATGTCATCATCGACGACGCTCCGGACAAGATAACGCTCTCCTCCTTCGATCCGATGCGTCGTCATGTTGCGAAGATTGCGCTTGAACGCCTCATCGCGGACGGCCGCATCCAGCCCGCGAAGATTGAAGAAACGGTCGAGGCCGTGAAGCGCGAGCTTGATGAGACTGTGAAACAGAAGGGCGAGGCAGCTGCCTACGAAGTGGGCGTCGTCGGTCTCGACCCAAAGCTCACGACGCTGCTCGGCCGACTCCACTTCCGCAC
>CAZLVR010000052.1:0-3989 GCA_964563365.1 uncultured Candidatus Saccharibacteria bacterium
GTCATCATCCTGGTGCTGCTCGTCGGCTTCGGCGTCTGGTACTTCACCATGCGCGGGGCCGCTCCTGCGGTCGATAGCGGCACCGCAGGCGGGATCCAGATAGAAGTGGGCGGGCAGGGAGGAGAGGCTCCTACCGGGACGCCCCAGTAGGCGCTCGGGGGAGCGGGTTGCTCCCTGCCTTCCGCACGGTATGCTAGAAGGCATACCAGGCACTAATCAGGCTAGAGAACATGTCTACGAATTCTGGGCTTCCCGATAAGTATCTCGTCCCGGTGGCGATACTGCTCGGCCTCGTGTGCGTTGCGGTGGCGATAGCGTTCGGCACCGGCGCGAAGCCGAATGCACAGGGAGATACTGGCGGCCAGGGCGCCGTCGCAGCGGATATTAAGAATCTCGAGATTCATAACTCGCCGGTCATCGGCAATCCTTCTGCGCCGGTCACCATCGCAGTGTGGTTCGATTATCAGTGTCCGTTCTGCAAGCGGTATGACCAGGATGCGCTCGCGCAGGTCTACACGAACTATATCCAGACCGGCAAGGTGAAGATGGTGCTTATGGACTTCCAGTTCCTCGGCGAGGACTCGACGACCGCTGCACTCTTTGCGCGCGCTGTCTGGGAGGCATATCCGGACAAGTTCTACACCTGGTTCCAGGCAATGATGAACGCGCAGGACGATGAGGGCGATCGCGGATTCGGCGACCTTGCGTCCATCGAGGCGCTTACGAAGACTATCCCCGGCATCGATGTGGCGCGGGTCGAGGGTCTCATGACGAGCAAGAAGGCGCAGTATCAGGCGGATATCGACGCTGATCGCGCGGCAGGGAACTCGTTCGGTATCAACGGCACGCCGGGTACGCTTATCGGTACGAAGGTTCTCTCGGGCGCCGTACCGTACGCACAGGTTGCCGCAGCAATCGAGACGGAATTGAAGAAATAGTTTCTCTTCACGCATTCCGACGCGAACGCCGCCCACAGGGGCGGCGTTCGCGCATAGGTGCGGTACCATGGGGCATATGCATATCGATTGGAACAAGGTCACGCCCGCGTCGCAGATAGCGGCGATCATATTCGGCCTGGTCATCTTTGGACTCGGGTTCTGGCTCGGGGCGCAGTACCAGTCCGCGACCTTGCCGATTTCTTCCGACACTGAGAACGGAAAGAACGCGTCGAGAGACATGATTTCCGACGTCACTTATCGGTGCGATGGAAACCGATCCATTCACGCGCTCTTCTATGACGAGCAGGTGACGCTGACCCTTTCTGACGGCCGCACCTACAACCTTCCGCACGTTATCTCCGGTTCCGGCGCCCGCTACGCAAGCGAAGATGAATCCTACGTGTTTTGGGAAAAGGGATCGAATGCGGTCTTTACGGAACCGACTGAAGACGGGGGGACGGACACGGTTTCGTGCGCAGAGGAACCGACGCCGCTGTAGTGCCCGTACGGATCAGGTGTCTGTCCGTGCCGAGGCGCGCCGTGCTTCAAGCCAGATACCGGCAAGAGAGAAGAGTAGAATGGCGCCGAGGATAGGAAGAAGGTAGCGATCGACGTCCGGTATCACGCTTCCGAGGAAGTAGCCGAGGAGCGTCACGAGCACGGTCCAGATGGCAGCGCCAGCGACGTTATACGCGAGGAACACGCGGTAGGGCATGCGGGCGATACCGGCACCGATGGGGACGACAGTCCGCAGCACCGGAATGAAGCGCGCGAAAATAAGCGCGCGCCTCCCGTATTTCGCGAAGAACGCTTCCGCGCGAGCAAGCGTCCGCGGGTTCATGAGCCACGCATCTTCCTTCCGGAAAAGCTTCGGTCCGAATTTCTCCCCGAACCAATAGCCGGCACTGTCGCCTGCAACCGCACCGAGGAAGATTGCCGCCATGAGTGGAATAAGATCGAAGGCGCCAGCTGCGGCAAGTATCCCGCCCGAGAACAGGAGCGTATCGCCGGGGAGCGGGAGTACGAGTCCTATGGGGATACCCGACTCGACGAACACGATCAGGAAGACGCCGAGATACCCGACCGACCGGATCATGTCGGGGAGCGTCATATGAAGGAAGGAGAGATCCATCCGTCGAGTATATACTGCTCTTCATGGATGAACGAGAATTCAGGGCGGTCGTCGAGAGCGAGTGGGATGCCATGCCGGCACGGTTCAAGGAGCGCGTCGTCAACGTTGCGCTCCTCATCGAGGAC
The DNA here is from genome assembly GCA_964563365.1 of uncultured Candidatus Saccharibacteria bacterium. Lineage (GTDB taxonomy): Bacteria > Patescibacteriota > Minisyncoccia > Phycocordibacterales > Phycocordibacteraceae > C7867-001. The sequence continues at coordinate 2,196 of CAZLVR010000052.1, forward strand.
GAGCCATCCGAAGAGTTGCGGGCGCTCGAAGGCCTTAGGGAAGGGGAGACGCTCCTCGGCCACTATCACGGCATCCCCGCTACCGAGCGCGGCGAACTCTATGGAGTCGGCGCGACCCTTCCTGACACCATTACGCTCTACCGGCTTCCTATTCTCGCTGAGGCGGAGGAGTTAACTGACGATCATACGGGACAGTTCAAGAAATACGTGGCGCACGTGGTGCGAGAGACGCTCTGGCACGAAGTGGGGCACTACATGGGATTTGATGAGGATGAGGTGCGACATCGGGAGGACGAGGGGACGAATCGGTTCGAGTCCTGAGCTGTTATAGTCAGGTAAACTGTAGTTATGTCCGTCATTCATATTCCCTTACAACTCTGGATCGGGCTTGGTGTGCTGATAGCGGTGGCAGTCATAATCGTTATTATTGCGAGCTTCTTACCGCAAAATGAGCTTCCTAAATATCAATACAAAAGAAGGTTTCACTTGTTGACTCGCTCCGAACAAGACTGTTTTAATGCACTCCTTAGTGCTTTCGGTGATCGCTTTCATATTTTTCCTCAAATACATTTGGCTCATTTGTTTGATCACAAAGTAAACGGACAGAAGTGGAGTCCCGCGTTCCATCACATTTACGGGAAGTCAGTTGATTTTGTTCTATGCGACAAACAAAACATTTCTCCGCTTTTAGGAATTGAATTGGATGATAGAAGTCACGAACGGAGCGATCGGCAAGAGCGAGACAGGGAAGTGGAGCGGATCTTTAGCGCTACCGGCCTACCTCTCCTCCGACTTCGTTATGACTACTCGGCCTCTGATCTTGAAAGGCTTGTTATGGAGAAAATTGTGCCACTAAGGCGGTGATAGACTTATTGCGATGGCAAGAAAATTTAATACGAAGAATTTAAAAAAGTTAGTGGAACGCACAGTTCTCTTTGTGGCACTATTAGCAATTCTTTATTTCGCCTACCTCTGGATTCGCGAAGATTCTGTAATGCAAGCATATAGCTCCGGAATAGATGGGTGTTCTACCGGCATGGAGTCTTGTTATGCAATATGGCACCAATACTTGACTGACTATAGAAACGCACAAGTATATAGCGGATTCTTTGGCTTTATCATGCCGGTGCTCTTTTATCTCGGCAAAATGCTCGTTAACTATATCTACCCAGAGGTAAGGTCCGCTAAATAGGTTCCATATCATTGCAGATAGTTATTGTTGCTTCCTTACACAGAAGGCGTAGGATAAACGCGCGCACATAACGACAGCACCCATGGAGCCACTTTATTTTGAAACAGGAGAATTAGAGGTGGGCGGTACAAAGATAACGATTACACAGGGTTCACTCAAAGACCGCCACTCTGAAGAAGAAATCAAGACTCTAAACGAAATGGCTCCCGATGGGATGGCTCGTGTGCCATACCGTCAAAAGCCTGTATTGGCTGGAAACTTCAGTCCAGCGCTTTCTTCCATAAGTAAGGACGCTTTAAGGGGAAGGGCAAAACTGACAGCTTCCAGTTTAAATGGGGTTATTACCGAGTACTCGCTTGAAATAGTTGGATCGCCGACGGATAGCCAGATCTTCCTGTCAGAAGTCACTCCTATTTAAAAAGGTTCCAACAGCGTCCCAGACAGCCAGCAAGTGCCTTCTCACGCTATCCACACGCCTCCCCTAGCTTCTTCCAACGGCGGTATACTAGACAGGTGGGACTTTATGGGCGCTTATTTACGTAAAACACTTCATGGCTAAGACTCTCGCACTCGTGTTCGGTATCGTGTTCGTGGTCGTCGGC
>CAZLVR010000053.1:0-3966 GCA_964563365.1 uncultured Candidatus Saccharibacteria bacterium
AACCAGGGACCGTCTCCTTAAAAGGGAGCTGCTCTACCGACTGAGCTATAGGCGCAGAACCATATCAACGTATCACTTGAAACCAGGGTTTTCTAGTACGTGAGCGAATCGATGATCTTTCCTTCAGCGTCGTAGAGCGTCACGGTGTCATGTCCGTTTGCATAGAGCGGCTCCCGGCTACGTAAGAACACGCGCCACGTGGAGCGCTTGAAGTCTTCGTCACTGCCATGACCGGCGAGGCAGCCGTTATAGGTGAGACGGTCCTCAATAAACTGGCGACAGGAACCGGACATATCTGCCGTGCTCGTACGGGTGCTGCAGTAGGGGATTGCGCGAACCGCGGAGAGACAGGAGTCAGGCGCGTCAGGGTAGTAGTGTGCGGCTTCCTCAGACGGTGTCGGGCACGCGAGGAAGAGCGCAGGATGAAAATCCTGGTGCTCTTCGAGGTAGCCGGTGCACACGTTCTCGCGGAACGAAATGCCGATAGGGGAGCGGCCGGTCGTGACTATGGCTTCGTCGCCGGGATGAAGCGACACGGTCGAGAGCTCATTCACGGAGCCGGCGCGCGGAACCTCTGTTCCTTCCGGGAATACAATCCGTTTCCCTGAAGATTTGCTTCCGATAGACCATCCGGCTGTCGAGAGACTCCCGGACACAGCATGCGATACGACAACCACGACATACTCGTCGTCCGCGTCGGTTGCATAGACGCCGGAAAGATCGCGCGAGAGGAATACGTTTTTCCCGCCGGACTGCGTGATTGATACGCCGCGTGTGCTGGCGCTCACGGTCGCATTGATGCTGCTGTATGCATCCGGATCCCCGTACGCCTGTGATGAGGAGGCGGGCCCGGTGAGCGGCGTGAGATACGGTCCCGCATATGAGATAGGGTGAGACGGGCCGCCGACGCCGACCCACACGACAAACAGCCCGATGATAAGCGCAAAAAACCACGAGGCTTCGCTCATGGTGAGATGATAGCAGTGGTCAGGCCGTGCCGAGGAGTTTATCCAATTCCTCTGTGACTACGCGTGCGTCGCTCCACTCCTCCTTTGCTCCTTTGGCGCGCATGATGAACGGGTCGGTCCCTTTTCCTGAGACAAGCACGGTGTCGCCTGGCTGCGCAAGCATGAGTGCGGTACGAATCGCTTCGCGTCGATTGAGTATAATTTTCGGCGCGCGTTTCATGCCGGCCGCCATCGCCGCGAGGATCGCTTCTGGGTCCTCGTCGTACGGGTCTTCGTCCGTGAGGATGACCTGTGTGCATGCCTCATCCGCTATGCGCCCCATCTCCGGCCGCTTCCAGGCATCTCGTCCGCCGCCGGTATTCCCAAGGACGCAAATCTTTCTGCCGGGATATGCGCTATACAGAGCTGACAGGGATTCTGGCGTGTGTGCGTAATCGACGATCGCGGCAAAATCTTGTCCGCGCTCGATGCGCTCGGCGCGCCCCGGGATGCGGGTAAGCTCCGCGAGCGCCGCCGCACTTGTCTCATACGGGACACCGAACGCTCGCGCCATCTTCATAGCAGCAAGCGCGTTCAGTATGTTCATCATGCCTGGCTGTGGGAGCGACACGGAGACACCGTCGACGCGGAAGGAACTGCCTGTGCCGTTCGGCCGGACATCGGCAGCTTCGGAGAGGGAGAAGGGGATACGTTTCTCGATCGGGAGCGCGAGGAACCGCCGCCCGTATTCGTCGTCTTCGTTCGCGACGATAACCCGCGGGCGCTTCTGTGAGCGAGCAAGCTCAGTGCCGATGCGATACTTCGCCTTGAAATAGTTCTCCATGCCGCCATGACTCTCGAGATGCTCCTTCTGGAGATTCGTAAAGACGAGCCCGTCAAGAGAAAGGAAGCGATGCCGGGACTGGAGCGCTGCTTCGCTCGTTACCTCGATGATGGCGATGTCGCAGGAGGCGTCCGCCGCGCGGCGGAGAAAGGCCTGGATGAAACCGTGTCCCGGGAGCGTCATCTTGTAGAGATTGCGCTCCTCATCGCTGCCGATGGAGAAGCGGATAGTGGAGGATGTTGCGACCTTTTTCCCCGCCTTCTCGAATATGCGCGCGAGCATCTCGGTGACCGATGACTTGCCCTTGGTTCCCGTTACAGCGATGACAGTGATGCCTCGGGCAGGGAACCCTGCTGCGACCGCTGCGCTCAGCGAAAAGAAGAAGTGGTACGGTGCGAGAAGCGCGCGATAAAGCGGGCGCGGCAGAAGGGTTTCGAGCATACGTCGCAGTAGATTCATCCTGAGTGTGCTGAGAGCGCCGCCTTCAATCGCGCCTCCTTTCCAGAAACGTTCTCCGGAATGGACTGCACTGCCGTGCGCGCCTCGCGCTCGGTATAGCCAAGAGCAACGAGCGTATCGAATACCTCCGCATCGCTCCCCTGGACCGTCTCGCCTGCGCCGATCTTCTCCCCAATTTCAACCGCGAGCTTCTCTGCGGATTTCTTCCCGAGCCCTGCGATGCGGGTAAGGTAGGGAATATCACGTTTTCCGATTGCAGCCTCAAGCGACTCGCGCGGCGCGCGGCGCAACAGATTCATCGCGGTCTTCGGGCCAATGCCGGAGACAGTGAGAAGTAGTTCGAAGAATTTCCGATCTGCCTCGGTCGCAAAGCCATAGAGATCGACCCCGTCCTGCTTTACGGCAAGGTAGGTCTTCAGGGAGACCGTATCTCCGATCGCGAAGGTGGACGGGTTCGCGACGCAGACTCCGACCCCCCAGCCAGAGACATCGACGACGATCATCGCGAGCTCAACCCCGGTTACTGTGCCGCGTACTTCCCGAATCATGGGGCTATTCTTGCACATCCGGGCTAAATGAAGTAGCATGCCTCGCACATGGCAATCACTACGTCCGCTAAGAAGGCCCACCGCGCATCCCTTAAGAAGCGCGTCTTCAATGTCCGCAGGAAGCGCGCACTCAAAGACGCGTCGAAGGATGCGCTTGCAGCCCTCGATACGATGTCTCTCTCGGCCGCTTATAAGGCTATCGACAAGGCGGCAAAGCGAGGGATCATCAAGCCGAACACGGCAGCCCGCAAGAAGTCGCGTCTCGCCAAGGCAGTCGCAAAGGCAGGGAAATAAGAAGAAGGCCGGGACACCGGCCTTCTTCTTATCTGCGCTCCAAGTATGCGATCCAGTACTGCCGCTTGTACTTGCGGCCCGAGACTGTCGCATAGTGCTCAGCTCGGTCGAGCTCAAGTGTTGTGAAATAGGGTGCATAGGTGCGCTCAAACGATTCCCGCGTGAACGTCTTTTCCTGTATATCGAGGTCCGGATGCACGTACGTGTCCTCGTCCGGTCCAGGATGCCGCTCGATGAGCTCTTTCGCATGCTTGTCTCCTTCTTTCGAGAGCGCACGGACGAACAACATGCCACCCGGCCGGAGCACGCGACGCGTTTCTGAAAGATAGGTTTCGCGCGCTCGGTCCGTGAGGGAATTCGACGAGGTGACATCGAGCGCGATATCGACGGATGCGTCAGGAAGAGGGTAGGGCGCGCCGATATCCTGGAGCCGATAGTCTATGGCAAGACCAGCCTCGTTCGCGTATCCGCGCGCAAGCTCAAGCGCGGTCGGTGACACCTCATAACCTGTTGCCCGCGCTCCGCGCTCCGCGAAATAGAACGCGTTCCGGCCCGTGCCGGAACCGAGGTCGAGTACCGTGACGCCTTCCCAATCAAAGTCGGGGTTCTCCGTGCGCCGGCGCTTCTTGTACCACTTCGCGAAGCGAACGACCTCTGCGTGCGGAACATTGCTCGGCGAGAGCATCTGCTTCGTGCGGTATTCGCGTTCCCAGGCCTTATCTTGCATGTGGAAAGTGTACAGGAATCGGTCACGAATATGCTCCCCACGAGGGCGGGGAGCATATCGCGATCCCTTCGCTTGAGTCTGTGCTCTCGGCAGGAATCGAACCTGCATTTCCTCCTTCGGAGGGAGATGTCCTATCCATTGAACGAC
>CAZLVR010000054.1:0-3891 GCA_964563365.1 uncultured Candidatus Saccharibacteria bacterium
CTTTGCGGTCTCTTCGGTCGCTCGCACAGTAATACGCGCTCCCTCTATGGGTGCTTCAAGAAGCGGCACACGAAGCGTACCGAACGGCGCAACACCAACTCCAAGCGCAGCACGTTCTGGCGCACTCTTCACTGTTCCGCTCTCTGGCGTTGCTGAGATAGACAGGTGCTCGCCACTGCGCTCAACATCAAAGACAATCGGGACGTTCGGATGCGCCGCGACAAAGGACGTGAACCCATCAACGTCTGCGCCGGAGAACTGATCATCCCCCGCTACGCCACCCTTGAGGATGTCACCGCGCATGAGGCCCGCCTGTGCGGCTGGAGAGCCAGCAAGCACGTCATAGACGGCAAGCGATGCATCAGGCGCTTTCGCGATTTCATCCTGCGCGAGACCGCGGGGCATTCCGGCGACAAGCGCGACGGTAAGGAGCACCCACGCGAAAGCGAGATTCATCAGGATACCCGCAAGAAGGACGATAGCCTGCTGATAGCGCGGCTTTGCGGCGAACGAATCCGGCGCTATCGCATGCGATTCATCTTCTCCCGATATCTTCACGAAACCGCCGAACGGCAACCAGTTGAGCGTGTACTCAGTACCGTTTTTCGTCGCAAGCGTTGCTGCACGCGGCGGATAGCCGAGGCCGAATTCTTCGACCCGCATACCGAACCACTTCGCGGCGACAAAATGCCCGAGCTCATGGACGACAATGAGCGCAACGAGGACGACGAGGAAGATGAGGATGGACACATACAGAGTGTACTACAACGGAAGCGGCGCCCATCCGGGCGCCGTCTCCTTAGAGTGCTATCTCCTCCTGTTTCTTCTTGAGGAGTGCTTCGAGCGCTTCAGTACCAGCGTCGACTTTCTTCTGCACCTCATCCTTCAGGCGCTTCACCTCATCCTGCCCCATGCCGCCTTCCTTCTCCGCTGCTTCGATACCTTTAATTGCCTCGCCCCGGTGACCTCGCAGGGTAATACGCGCTTGTTCCACCTTCTCTCCCGCGAGCTTCAGGAGCATGGTGCGGCGCTCAGCAGTTAGTTCCGGAAAGATGACACGGAGTCCTGCATCATCCGTGACGACTGAGACACCGAGATCGCTTTCCGTAATTGCCTTCTCGATAGCCTTTGAGAGCGTCTTGTCCCATGGCGCGATGCGGATGGTGCGTGCGTCCTCGACCGCAACTGACGCAATGTCACGAAGCGGAGAGCGCGTCCCATACGCTTCCGGCCGTACCCCGTCGAGGAGCGCTGCAGATGCACGCCCCGTCCGGATACCGGAGAATTCCCGGGAGAGCCACTCCTCCGTCTCCTGTATGTGCCCATCAAGCGCTTTGAAATCGTATGCCATGCGCGCAGTGTATCAAAAAAATGGTCGGCGCGTTTCCGCGCCGACCGGGTTTAGAGAAAGAGCGATCAGACGGTGATCACACCTTCCGTTGCTGTCGCTTCATCCGCTGAAGCGAGACGAGTCCGACGTCCCTCCACGAGCCCGAGATATTTCTCGTAGGGAGAGTCGGTGCCGGCGTCTACGATCCGGGGGCCGGTTTGTTCACACACCACGCGGAATGCCTTCCCCGTGATGTCGTGCACAAGAATCTCGGCTCCCGGTTCCATGACCCACGCATCGCCGCTGTAGATTCGGATGCCCTTCTTCGGGTTCGAAGGATCAACCGAGCCGGCGATACGCGTTGCAGGCCGCTGCCACCGAATACGGTGAGCGAGCACGTTCACCGAGCCATCGTCAATGCGCTCGGAGCCGTGGAGGCGCATGGCCTCCGGCTTGACTTCCTGCATGAAGGCGGCGATCGAGTCCAGATTCCAGTGCTTTGGAATACCCGTTTCCAGGTGGACGTTGAATTTGCCGTCTCCGATCGGCGCGCTGATGAGCACCAGCGTGCCGCCCCGATTGGTTCTTTTCCTGATGATCGAAGCGTCGTGCACTTTGCCGTCGCGCACAGCCGGACGGGCCTGTCGGGCGGCCCAAAGCACCTGCGAGTTCGACCCCCGTTCAGGAGTGCGTCTCATCTCAGTATGCCGTCCTCGAATGACCGGTACCTTTTGGTACCGACCCAGGATCACTCCCAGGTCTTGGCTGCCTTTCCTCACATCCGCGTACATGTGTACTGCGCGGAGCCCTGACACAAGTTCAGGGTTCGATGCATGCAGGTAGAAGGAATTAGCCATCTGACTAACCTCGCATTTATGTTGCCTTGCGGATATATCCCGCCCCAGTGGCAACGTGCCGGGGCGTTCTGACGTTATTCTAACATTTTAATGTTAAAAGTCAATATTTGGGCAGATGCGCGGGGGATGTGATAAGGAGGTGCTCAAGTATCGGCTTTAGCGGCGCAGAACGCTCATGGAGCACCGGTATAAGGCGAGAAAGATCCGAGAGGAAATCCGCGAGTTCCGGTGAATCATCGCCTTTCGTACGCGCTGCATACCCAGCCTTCGCAAGTCCCTCTGCAAGCCGGAGCGCATCTGCACGTGCCGCCTGCTTCTCGTCAGGATCATCCTTCTTCGCGCGATCAAGGATCTTTGCAACAACTTTCTCGCGGCCCGCACCTTTTGCATCAATGAACTCCTGCGCGATCAGAGAGACGAGGGCAGGAAGCGGGATCTCAATGAGGCGAGAACGAAGTGTCGGAATGATGTCGCCGGAAGAAGGAACGATGAGTACGAGCGTTGTTCCTTCAGGCGGCTCTTCAAATGTTTTCAGGAGTGCATTCTGTGCTTCATGGAAGAACCGTGTTGCAGACGCAATGATGAGCTTTCCCTTCCCTCGAAGCGCTGTAGAAGCGGCTGCTTCTGCAAGCGTTCGTGCATCATCGACCGAGAGAAGTCCGTGGCGAAGAACGATGACGTCCGGATTCCCATCGGCAGACAATCCTAATTCGCGCTCGCCAAACGCGAGTGCGGTCTCAATACCTTTCTCGATATCGCCCGCAATGAAATAGGCGTGGTGATGGGTCATGAGCACTAGCATACCCCGACCATATTCAAAGGAGTAAGAACGCTCCAGATGCTAGGCGCGGGGCTGAGGGTTTGCGAGCCGTACTAGAAAGTACGGTGAGAAAACCTGAGGGGTCCCCGTAACGACGCAGATGGGGCGTTTTTACTTCTTTGAAAGGATACTCTTCTTATAGGTGTCGAGATGCTTCAGCGCGACGCCTGTGCCGCGTGCGACGCAGTAGTAGGCATCGGTCGCAAGCTTCGCCTCTACCCCGGTGCGGCGGAAGACAAGCTCCGGCATGTTACGGAGCTGCGACGAGCCGCCCGTAAGGATAATGCCGTTGTCGATAATGTCGCTTGCAAGCTCGGGCGGCGTCTCCTGGAGGACCTTCCGGATTGCGTTCATCATCTCGCGGAGCTCGCGGTTAATGGCCTGCACGATCTCGTTCGTCTTCAGATCCACCGTGCGCGGCAGGCCCGAGACGAGATCGCGCCCTTTTACCGGCATGGTGAGCTCTTCGGTCACCGGCACCGCAGACCCGATCGTTATCTTGATCTCCTCCGCGGTCTTGTCGCCGATCGACAGGTTGTACTGCTTCTTCACATAGTCGACGATGGCGCGATCGAGCGCGTTCCCGGCAACCTTCACGGAGGTCGAAGCGACGATACCGCCCAAGGAAATCACCGCAACGTCGATAGTGCCGCCGCCGATGTCTGCGACCATGCGGCCGGACGGTTCATGAATCGGAATACCTGCGCCGATCGCTGCAAGGATGGGTTCCTTCACCACATACGCGTCAGCTGCGCCCGCTTTCACCGCCGCTTCGATGACTGCGCGCTTCTCGGTTGAAGTTACACCTGCAGGGACAGAGATGAGGACTGTCGGCTTCCAGATATTCATCTTGTGGAGCGCCTTCTTCATGAAATAGCGGAGCA
>CAZLVR010000055.1:0-3864 GCA_964563365.1 uncultured Candidatus Saccharibacteria bacterium
CACCGAACAGGGTCACGAGGCCGTCATAGCGACCACCGCCGAAAAGCGCACGCGGGTTCTCCGGATTCGTGTCGTTCACCTCGAACACCATGCCGGTGTAATAGTCGAAGCCGCGTACGATATCGGTATCAAAGGAGACATTCTCGACGCCGCGCGCCCGGAGCGCCTCGATGAAGGCGAGAAGCCGCTCCTTCTCCGCCTTCACGCCCGTGTCCGTCGCGTCGTCGATGGCGCGCAGCGGGTCGGCGGGGAATGCCGCGCGCTCCTTCTCGAACTCTTCCGCGCTCATCTTTCCTTTGCGGTCGATAAGCTGCCAGTAGGCGCGCGATGCGTCGCCCTCTGCGAGTCCGACGGCTTCGCTTGCAAGGCGGATGAGCTTCCGCGAATTGACGCGGATCCGGAAATCCGATTCCTTCGCGCCGAAGGCTTTCATGATCTCGCTTGCAAGCATAATGATCTCGAGATCAGCCTCGCCTTCCGGCGCGCCGACGAGGTCGACGTCTGTCTGGAAGAACTCACGCAAGCGCCCCTTCTGCGGGCGCTCGTAGCGGAAGCGGTTCCCAATAGAGAACCAGCGCTGTGGAAAGGGAAGCTCACGACGCTTCGCCGCGATCATGCGCGCCAAGGTCGGCGTCATCTCGGGGCGGAGCGTTACGCGGCGGCCGCCGCGGTCGAGGAACGAGAAGGTTTGTTCGCGGATGATCTCCTCGTTCCCCTTGCTCTCATAGAGTTCCGAGTGCTCGAGCGGAGATGCTTGATATTCTTCATATCCTCGCAGCGCAAGCACCGTGCGCACCCGGTCGAATACCGCCGATAGGCGTGCCCAGTCGGCCGGGTAGAAGTCGCGGACGCCTTTGTAGGACTCCGTATCGAGCGCTCTCTTGTCAGTCATGGAGAAGAGTGTAGCATCGGGGCTCGCCCGGCGGAACCGGGAGCTACACGCCGCCGGTGACGGGGTTCGTCGGCGCCTGACGATGAAGCTTGCCGACTTCAGAGAGGATGAGGTCGCGAACGGTGGTCGGATGCGAAAGCCCGGACATGCGCGCAGCAGCTGCGTTTGCGCCCGCCGACTCGACCTCGATCGTGCCGAAGCCGAACAGGGTCTCAAAGAATCCGCCGACTTCGACTTTCACATCCTGTACCCGGTCGAGGAAGAGGGATGAGAATTCCCGATAGAAGAACGATCGCTGATTCACCATGATGATGCGTTCGTTCGTCACGATCCATTGATCAAGGAAGTAGTTGGTGAACGTGCCGAACGCTCCCATCCAGACAAACAGCCAGTACACGCCGATGATGAGCGTTATCCACGGGTTCTCGAAGGAGAAGAGCGTCGCGTAATCGATCGTTGCGCCGGTAGTGAGGGACGCAAGCCAGTTTCCGAAGCGCGGCAGAAGGTACGGGAGATAGTCGAGGATCGCATACGGCAGGAGAAGCCCCACACAGATGAGGGGATGCTTCCTGAGCGACATGAGAACCTTCTCTCCAGGATGTAGTGCGAGGTCGGTCATGGCTAGTGGGGGAGTCCGCCGGTCGCGAACATGAATATCCATGCGGAGACGATGAAGTGGATCACGAGTGCCGGGACCGCGACCCAGGAATCGCGCCCGAACCGGAACCAGTGGTACGCGGCGACGAGCGAGAACGCCGCCCACCATATGAAGATGAGGGTGATGACGACCGAAAGCACGGTCCCGACGGGAATGTTCGGAGCGGCGATGAACTCTACCGGGGCGGCGACAGGTTCCATGCCTACCAGTATGACACGAGGAGACGAGGGCGCTCGTACTGATCGGTGCGGATGACGGTGCGCGACGCGCCTGCATGTGTCGCGAGCCGTTCCGCTTCTTCAATATTTGCTATATCGCACTCTATCCAAACCTCACCATTCGGAGAGAGATGGTGTGGAGCCGCTTCAATAAGTCGGCGTATGACACCAAGACCATCCTCTTCTGCAAGGAGTGCCTCGTACGGCTCATACTGTGCGACTTCAGGCGGGAGAGTACGAGACGTAGGGATGTACGGCGGATTCGTAGCAATGAGGTCGAACATCTCGCCTGTAAACGGTGCAAATAGATCACCCTGTCGTATATCTGCACGGGCAAGATCGATGCCGTTATCGCGCACATTCTTCACGACAGTCGCGATGTGTTCCTCCATGAGTTCTCCAAAGGAGACGGTCGCCAAGGGGCAGTGCTTCAGCACTGCGGCTCCGATTGCGCCTGAGCCAGCGCATAGATCAAGGACGCGGAGCGGCCTATCTTCGATGTATTTCACGAGTTCCTCTGTCCACCATTCAGTCTCCGGTCGGGGGATAAGCGGGTGCGATTCAAGGTGTATGGAAAGTCCCATGAACGGGATATGTCCGATGACGTACGCGAGCGGTTCCCCGCGGGAGAGACGCGCGAGATCTGCGCTCATATCGGTATCGGCGTTTGTGTCACCTCCATACTTCTCGGCTCGGAGAGCGGCAACGTCTTTCGGGTCAGGCTCCATACATATACGCTATACTATCCCTATGTCGCTCATCAAATCCGCATTCTGGAACATCATCTTCGCGCTCCTCTTTGCCGCGCTCGTTCTCTACGGGACAGAGTGGCTCTCGATGCAGGGACTTCTTGGCCGGACGCTCACCGTGGGTGATTTCTTCCTCATGGCGCTCGCCATCTTCAGGCTTATCCGCCTCGTTTGCTACGATGTCATTACGAAGTTCATCCGCGACGCGCTCGGGCCCTTTCCGAAGGATTCCTTCCTCGGGACCTTGGGCGCCCTTATCGCGTGCCCGTGGTGCTCGGGTCTTTGGTTCGCGTTCTTTGTCGTCTTCTTTTACTACGCGACACCGCTCGCCTGGCCTATCATCCTGGTGCTCGCGCTTGCCGGTACCGCGAGCCTGTTCCAGGTCCTCGCGAATCTCATCGGCTGGCATGCCGAAGGGAAGAAGCGCGATGTGCTCGGCATGAGTACCTCAGGCGGATCCACCTCGACCTGCGGATAACCTATGGCTACTACCAAAGCACACTACGTTGACGGATTCGTGCTCGCCGTCCCGAAGAAGAAGATCGCCGCGTATCAGAAACTCGCGAAGGAAGGCGAGAAGATGTGGCGCACGTTCGGCGCCCTCGACTATAAGGAATGTCGGCTCGAAGATGGGAAGTCCTCGGGCGGCGCGCTTACTTACAAGAAGCTCCTCAAGCTGAAACCGACCGAGACCGCGTATTTCTCCTTCGTCACCTTCAAGTCGCGTGCGCACCGTGACCAGGTGAATAAGAAGGTCATGGCGTACTTCAAGGAGAAGTATGCAGGGGAGGAAGCGCACGCTTCGATGCCGTTCCAGATGAACCGGATGGCGTACGGCGGCTTTACAGTTGACGTTGGATAATAGAAAAATCCCGGCCTCGGCCGGGATTTTTCTATGCGAGGTGGGGATTAGTATCCGCCGCCGTATCCGCCATTGCCGCCGCCGAAGCCGCCGCGACCGCCGCGATCACCGCCGCCGAAGCCGCCGCGACCACCAGCCGGACGATCGCCCTGCGGGCGAGCGAAGGAAACGGAGAGCATGCGCCCGTCCATCTCCTTGCCATCCCAGCGGTCGATAGCCGCCTGCGCCTGGGCCTCATCAGCCATCTCGACGAAGCCGAAGCCGCGGGAGCGGCCCGTCATGCGGTCCATGATAATGCTGGCGGACGTGACCTGACCTGCCTCCTCGAAGGCGGTGCGGAGCTCGTCCTCAGTCGTGCGGTACGGGATACCACCGACGTAGAGCTTGTTGTTAGCCATTGTGTTGCTTGATTTCTAACCTCGCCGATACCGAACGCTTTTTGGGGCCTCGAAGCTGCGAGTTATCTGCACTATGGAACAAATGGG
>CAZLVR010000056.1:0-3841 GCA_964563365.1 uncultured Candidatus Saccharibacteria bacterium
CGAGAACCGATGGTACTCGCAAGGGGAGAGTAGGTAGTCGCCAGCGTCGTGGGCGCGTTTGCTTTTATATACAGGCAGTGGTTGCACTCCTAAACTTCGGTGCTATACCGTTCCTATTCCTACTAGGTGGGAGAAGCACAATGACTAGTCGTGGTGAAGATGCCGTCTGCACTGCCCCTCGAGGGATGGTACGGCTCGTGTATGTCGACCCGCGAGGGCCGGAACGCACCGTGTATAGCGACCATCCGTCTACGGATGCCGCGAAGCAGAGCTTCCGCTCGATGCTCTACGCGCAAGCGGCGTGCATGGAAATGTATAGCGACACGGGCGTGAACCTGACCGAAGTGCTCCTGCACTGACGTGAGTCCGACCACCGAAAACCGCTTTCCGAGAGGGGAGCGGTTTTTGCTATACTAGGCCCCATGTCCTGGGCATCGGGAAGACGAATCATCATAGGCGCGGTCGTTACGGTCGTCGCGCTTCTCATACTCGGTATCGCCGGGTTCCTCGCCTTCAACAAGGCGCCGTCCTGTACGGATAATCGACAGAATGGCGGGGAGACGGGCGTCGATTGCGGCGGCTCGTGCACTCGGGCATGTAGTGCCGATACGCTCGCGCCGGTCGTTTCCTTTGCGCGCGCACTCAGTGTGTCTGACGGCCGTACGGATCTCATTGCGTCCGTCGAAAACCCCAATCGAACACTCGCGGCGAAGGCGGTGCCGTTCACCGCATCCTTTTATGACGTGAACGGAAACGAAATAGGGAAGAAGACGGGGACGTTCGACATTCCCCCGGATAGCGCGGTCGCACTCTACGTTCCGGCGGCGTATGGCGGACGGACGGGCGTTGCGCGTACGTTTCTCTCTATCGATGCACCACCGCAGTGGTACCGTCTGACATCACCACTCCATACGCTTGTCGTTGGCGACTCGCGCTTCTCGGGAGCGGACGATGCGCCGCGCGTTGTCACGACCGTAACGAACCCGACGGTTACGACCATACCCCAGACGAAACTCATCGTTACCGTCTTTGATGCGGCCGGGAACGCAATAGCTGCTTCGCAAACGGTCGTACCCCCGCTTCTGCCGGAGGGGACAGCTGAGGCTATCTTTACCTGGACAACGCCGTTCTCCGCACCAGGCATCACCATCAAGGTCGTTCCCGTCGTCACACTTCCATGACCAGGTCCGTGCGCACCGGCTTCCTGAAAGCGGTGACGGGCTCGTGGCCGCTCCTGTCGATCGCGCTCGCGCTCGCGTTGCTCGGCGTCCTTACGATGCATCCGTTCGGCGGGACAGAGTCACTTGCGCCGCGGCAGCTCATATGGATATGCGTCGGAGTCGTCGTCTATCTTGCGTGCGCTGTTTCGGATATGCATGTGCTTCGTCGTACCGGTATTGTCGTCGCCATGTACGGGGCGGCGTTCCTCCTCCTTATTGCGCTCCTCGTCCTCGCACATCCGGTTCTCGGCGCGAAGGCATGGTTCGATCTCGGGCCATTCTCATTCCAGCCTGCAGACTTCGCGAAGCTCGCCCTTATTGCATTCCTAGCAAAATATTTCTCTCGTCGTCATCAGGAAATCAAGCATGTCAGGCACCTCATTCTTTCCGGTATCTATGCGGCTATCATCATTTTTCCTATTCTCGTCCAGCCGGACATGGGAACCGCGGTCATCCTCTCCGCGGTTTGGTTCGGCATGGTGCTCTTCTCAGGCATCTCGAAGAAGCATCTTGTGATCGTCGTCACGCTCGGGATCGTCGGCGCGGCCGGGCTCTGGTTCTTCGGTCTCCATGAGTATCAGCGCACGCGCATTGTCGCATTCCTGAACCCGGCCGCCGACATCCGCGGCGCGGGCTATAACGCGTACCAGGCGGTCGTCGCGACCGGCTCCGGAGAACTTTTCGGGAAGGGAATCGGGTACGGTACGCAGTCGAAGCTCCGGTTCCTTCCAGAGTACGAAACCGACTTTATTTTCGCCGCGTTTGCCGAGGAATGGGGCTTCATCGGCGTCACACTCCTCCTCCTTCTGTATGCGCTTCTTCTCGCGAATTTGCTTACTATAGCGCGACGAAGTGCGACGAACTTCGATGCCTTATTCACCATAGGCATAACGCTTCTTTTCTTCGCGCACATATTCATACATGCAGGCATCAACCTTGGGCTTCTTCCCGTCACGGGCACGACCATACCGTTCATGAGCTACGGCGGCTCGCATGTCGTGATGGAATTCGCCGCGCTCGGCATCATCGCATCCCTTGCGCGGCACGGGCGTGCGGCGTCGCGCGATATGGCGACGCAAGAATTCAGCGGATAAGAGGCCGCTCGCAGAACATAGTCACGCCGTCTACGGAAATCAAGAACTCACCCGTCACATTCGGAACTGTGACGGGCTCAAACAGCTCGATTTCCCGTACGACGCTCCTTATTCTGCGGCTGCTTTCAAGAGCCTTCCATCTCGGGACGGGCTGGCTGTATGGAAATGAAAAATCCGACCCTTTACACGCCGTAGACGTGGAGGGTCTTCATGATCATGCCCTCCTTCGAGAAGCGCGCCTTGGTGTCGTGCGCAAGCGCGGCGCCGTACTTTTTCATGGCGTCCGTGTCCTCAAGGAAGAGCCGGAGCGCGCGGGCGAGGGTGTGCGGGTTCTCGCGGGGTATGAGGACACCGGTGCGCTTGTGGCGGACTACCTCCGGGATGCCGCCCGCCCGCGCGGCGAGGACCGGAAGCCCGGCGTAGCCAGCCTCGATAAGCGCGAGGCCAAGTGCTTCCGTACGGCTGATCATCAGGAATATGTCGAACGCCTTGAGATATTTCGGCGCATCCGACACAAATCCGAGCAGATGCACGCGGTCCTGTAGGCCGTAGTGCTCCGCGCGCTTCTCGAGCCATCCGCGGAGTTCACCGTCACCCATAACAACGAGGCGGAGTTCCGGATGGGTGTCTTTGAGTTCTGCGAGCGCATCTATCGCGTCCTCAACGCGCTTTGACGGATGCAGCTCCGCAAGCATGCCGAGCCAGGTGCCTTCAACGCCCGGAAGAAGCGCTTTCCGCGCTGCCGCGCGTGAAAGGAATTCCGGCTCATCGAGCCCGTGGCGAATCACCGTGAGCTTCACGAAGGGGAGCCATGCGAGGTCGCGCCGGACCGCGTCGGAGACGCAGATCGTTTCGTGCGCGAGCGCGACGGTGACCGCATAGACGATGCGCATGACCAACTTCTGCCACCACGGCCGCTTCTCGTTGAACGCCCATCCGTGCGCAGTGAAGACGACCTTCTTGATCCCCGCTATGCGCGCAGCAAGGAGCGCGAGGCCTGCCTTCGAGGAGTTCACATGGACGATGTCCGGGTCCTCTTCGCGCATGATCTTGAGAAGTTCTTTGAACGACGTCCATTCGGCCTTCGTTTCGACGCCGCGGGTAAGCGTCTCGATGCGGCGTGTTGCCATGCCAGCCTCGCGAGCGCGTTCTCCGAGAAGGCCCTCCTCGCCGTAGGCAAGGACAACTTCGTGGCCAGCAGACTGCATAGCGGTCGCGAGCTCGTATACGTACTTCTGGGCGCCTCCCCAGTTCGCTTTGGTGATGACAAACAGTATCTTCTTGCGCGTGGCGCTTGGTTCCGGTGCCATGGGACGAGAGGTGCTCTCCATGATATAACATCCCTGACAACGCCTCCTCTCATGACCTTCGGCGGCCGATTCGCAACCACCCTGCTTTTCCTCGGGGACCTGACGGTCTTCCTGGCCTCTTTGTGGCTCACGCTCTTCGTCCGGTATCAGGAGGTCCCCGGCACGGATCTGCTCCTTGACCATGTGAGCGCGTTCACGCCGCTCTTTGTTGTCTGGC
>CAZLVR010000057.1:0-3235 GCA_964563365.1 uncultured Candidatus Saccharibacteria bacterium
AATGGTACCCACGTTCATATGCGGCTTCGAACGATCGAATGCATCTGCCATAGGTTCGTAAATTAGGTGTAACTCACTAATAAGCGAATGCTCCGTCTCGCCCTGAAAAGGCGAAAGGCGCTTGCTGGTTTTCGAACACCCGCGAAGCGCCTTTTAGCCTCCCCTGCCGGCAGTGATGCCGTGTGGGGCGATAAAAAGAGCGCCAATCCGCGTTACAGAAAAGGTACCGCGCACGTTTTGAAAGGTCAATCCCAACGGAGGGCGCGAGGACCTCGCTCATGGATTTTTCCTCCCTTTTCCGCTAGGGTGAGCCACAGACGCTCTTTGCCGTCGTTTTCTTCAACTCTTGTCCTACGGAGGGACTCATGTCCGCAACAGTGCATATGGAATCCCGAGGGCCCGCCTGGCGGGAACTCGGTATGTGGGCCTTACGGCTCATATTC
Source organism: uncultured Candidatus Saccharibacteria bacterium (assembly GCA_964563365.1). Taxonomy (GTDB): domain Bacteria; phylum Patescibacteriota; class Minisyncoccia; order Phycocordibacterales; family Phycocordibacteraceae; genus C7867-001. The sequence goes on from CAZLVR010000057.1 coordinate 444, forward strand.
GGCAGCAGGACTGCCCGACGCGACCGCCCACGAGCGAGCGCCAACCGAAAGACGAATGCCGCGCTTGATCGCGTGTACGAGGACGCCGTTCGGGCGACTGCCTGCATCGCGAAGCATGGACGCCACTTCTATGGAGAAGTCCGTGTCCGAGCATCTGAGCAGAACCCGAACGTGAAGTTCATCGAGCGCACCTGTAAGCGCTGTACGCTGACCATCAGCTATCCGTCACTCGGATGCTCATGCGGCGGACACATGAAGCGCGTCGGGAAGCAGAGCCCGTTCTCTGACCCTGAACGGTACGATCCGTTCGCCGACTGCGACCTCGAGGAATTCCGGTGCGAGAAGTGCGGCACAACCGCCTTCCTCATCCCCAAGCTCCATGAGCCCCCATCGCTCGAGGAGACGTTCAGAGACATCACCTGAACGAATGAAACGACGGCAGAAACGCGTGCGCCCCGCCTGATTTGAGGCGGGGCGCGTTACGTTTATCCCTTAGGGATAGGTCCCGAGGACAATGCCTTTACGATAGTAGAAGCGGTTGTCGTGTGCGTCTGAATTTCCGCTTGCGACGACTACGAACGATGCTGGTTCTGCGTTCGCTATCCCGGCAAGGTCATACGGTTGCCAAGAGTAGGCACCGGGAGCATAGGGGCCAACTGAGGTTGGGGCAGAAAGCCGATATACCTGTTCCTTGTCCTTCGCGTACCACGGACTCTTCGTAATCGTGAACGTTGGAAGATCAGCATTGTCGACGACCTGTATCGCGACCTTCGTCTGCCCCGTCTTCTCGAAGATAGAGAGGACATAGATGCGATTCTTGTCCTTGTAGTACGCAACAGAACCCTTGCCGAGCTCAGTGACCGTGAAGCCACGCTGTTCAGTCGGATACTCAACGACCACAGGGGCTGAGAGTGCCTTAAAGGTCGCAGCATCTGCTCCCGGCACCGGGTTATAGATCTTCCTGCCGGACGGATCGACGCCAGCATAGAGAGAAACCTGTCCCCCACTCTTCTGGATGAGATCAGAGAGCGGGATTTCAGGAGAAGTCGCGACGGGCTTCGTCCCAGTCTTCGTGACGCCCTTTGTTTCCGTGGTTGAAGTTGCGGTCGAGGTTGCTGTCTCTTCAGACGGTGCTGCCGCTTCTTTTGGCGTCAGGGTCCAAATGAGCCCGCCCACAATCGCGAGGCCGATAATCCCGAGCACGATGAGCCTGGTGTTCTTCTTCATAGGTATATGTCGCTAAGCATAGAACGACACAGGCCCCGAGTCACGGAGTCTGTGCATATTCTTTACTATTTCCGAAGATGCGCTGAAAGGTCGCTTGTATGTATCACTGGAGGCGTATCCGTAAGCTCAAGCCAGCCCTGGCTTCCCATTTTTGTACTCTTCACCTCAACTGAGAGCGTGTCTCCGGAAAGTTTCAGGTTCTGATAGAGAACGTAGTCTGCACCGATATGTGCGTTCATAAGCGTCGTCGTGGCACCGGTACGTATATCAATAGCTTCTATGTTGGGAAGTCCTGCTTCCCACCCAACGACATCAAGCTCGTTAAAACAGGAGCGATAGATTCCATAGTCATGCCAAAACACGAACGAACCAACACTACAGAACGTGCCGAGGAACTCGCCGTCCGAGAGAGAAAAAACAACTATTCCTCGCGACACTGAGGTTCCTTGGTCGATAGCGACGTACTTCCCTGCTGCATCACTCGATATACGCGCGATGACGTCCCATGAAAGATCGTTTGTGTCTTTGAGCTCTATCACGCTCCCGATTCTCTTATCCTTCACGAAGTACGCATCTGAATGTTCAGTATCGTCTGTGCGTACCAGGAGCGCATAGCGTTCATCTTCTTCGACAAGCGTAGCGGATGAGAGGTCGGGCGTGTCGTGAGTAATTTCAGTAGTCGCGGACGGGAACACTGTTCCTGAGGTGGAATACCAGTACCAGGCGCCCGCACCAAGAATTGCAACTACGAGAAGAACGAGGAGCGATGAAAAGCCACGAAAAAGAGTCATGCGTTCAGTATACCGACGAACGCCACCCCTTCGGGTGGCGTTCGTGCACAACACAATCGAACTCTTACTTCCTGCTCGCGATGATGTCCTGCGCGACGTTGTTCGGAACCGTCTCGTAGTGATCGAACTCCATGGTCATGGAGCCGCGACCTTCCGTCATAGAGCGGAGCGTCGTGGTGTAGCCGAACATTTCAGAGAGCGGCACCTTGGCCTTCACGACCTTGTTCATACCGCGATCCTCCATGCCCTCGATTGAGCCGCGCTTTCCGCTGATGGAACCGGTGACGTCACCCATGAACTGCTCAGGGACGACGACCTCAACCGCCATGATTGGCTCGAGAATAACTGGCTTTGCCTGCTTCGCCGCTTCCTGGAAGGCCTGCGACGCTGCGATCTTGAAGGCGATTTCTGAGGAGTCGACTTCGTGGAAGGAGCCGTCATAGAGGTCGACGGAGACGTCGACGACTGGATAGCCGGCAAGGATGCCGCGGGTCATTGCTTCCTTGATGCCCTTCTCGATCGGCGAGATGAACTCGTTCGGAATCACACCGCCCTTGATGTTGTTGATGAACTCGAAGTGATCCTCGCGCGAGACGTTCTTCGCGACCTTCGCCTCAGGATCAACCGGTTCAAGGTGCTTCACCTTAATCTTCACGTGGCCGTACTGACCCTTACCACCCGTCTGCTTGATGTACTTGTTCTCGACGTCTGCGGTACCGAGGATGGTCTCGCGGTATGCCACCTGCGGCTTACCGACGTTTGCGACGACGTTGA
>CAZLVR010000058.1:0-2856 GCA_964563365.1 uncultured Candidatus Saccharibacteria bacterium
TTGTCGGTGCGGTCTTTCTCGCCCTCTTCCTCCTGACGCATGCGCGACTGCATGCGCTCCTTGCCGTTTGCCTCATAGCGGTGAGTATCGGCGCGGCTCGTATTGAAATCGCGCCGCGCCATATTCCTGATGCATTCGCGCCGCTTCTCGCTACTCATGTGCGTCTCGAGGGGAGGGTAGTGGCGGACCCCGAGATGCGGGAAACGAGCCAGCATGTCGTGGTCGAAGTAGAGCGGGAGGGAGTGCGGACGAAGGTGCTCGCGAGCATCGCTCCCTTTGCCGAGATTAGGTACGGCGATAGCGTCCGCATCGAAGGAAAGCTCGAAACGCCGCAGCCCTTTGCTACGGACGGAGGTCGCGTCTTCGCATATGACACGTATCTCGCGAAGGACGGAATATTCGTGACGATGTCGCGTGCCTCGATCGAGATCATCGCTCCCCGAGACGGATTCTCGTTCTTCGGCGTCCTCTATGACGGGAAGCGCGCATTCGCTCGCGCTCTTGAAATGGCGCTCCCCGAGCCTGAGAGCGCTCTTGCTTCGGGCATTCTGGTGGGCGGCAAGCAAGGGCTCGGAACGAGGCTTCTCGACGCATTCACGGCTGCCGGCCTTCTCCAGATCGTCGTCCTGTCCGGGTACAACGTGATGATCGTCGCCGAAGGGGTACGCAGATCCCTTTTCTTCCTGCCGCGCGCAGCATCCCTTTCCATGGGTGCGGTCGCGGTCACCCTCTTCGTGCTCGCGGCGGGCGCTGGTTCTTCTGCCGTGCGCGCGGGCATCATGGCACTCGTCGCCCTTTTTGCGCGGGCAACCGGCCGCACCTACGACGCTCTGCGCGGGCTTTTAGCGGCGCTCGTGCTCATGCTCCTGTGGAACCCGCTCTCTCTGGCATTTGATCCAGGGCTCCAGCTCTCACTCCTTGCGACCATTGGCCTCATCCTGGGCACACCGCTCATCGAGCCCCGGCTCGCCTGGATACGAAGCGCGCTTCTGCGCGATACTGTTGCGACGACTCTTGCGGCGCAGACCGCCGTACTTCCGCTCCTTCTGTATCAGACCGGCAACCTTTCTATCGTTTCGTTTCTTGCGAACGTCGTTATTCTGCCGGCTGTGCCGGTCGCGATGGCATGCTCGTTCTTCGCGGCTCTGGTCGCAATCTTCATGCCGGCTCTCGCTCCGGTCATGGGCTTCCCCGCATACGCGGTGCTCACGTATATGGTTCATGTCGCCGAGTGGGCGGCCGCGCTCCCGCTCTCGCACCTCACCATCCCGGCGTTCCCATTTCCTGCCGTCCTCCTTGCCTATGGGCTCCTCGGATGGCTTGTGCGAAAGACGAAGCGGGCCGCGGAAACTCCGCGGCCCGCTTCCTAGACGAGCGTTTATGCGAGGGCTTCCTGTGCGCGGCGGTCGACGACCGCCCAGTTTACGTTTGCGAGGAAGGCGTCCACGTAGGTCATCTTCTCCTTCGGGAGGTAGTCGAGGAGGTACGCGTGCTCCCAGAGGTCTACCGCAAGAAGAATCGGGAGACCTGCAAGCTGGCCGAGCTCGTGGTCGCCGACGAATGACGTGTGCACGCTTTGTACGCGCGGGTCCGCGTAGGTGACGACCCAGCCGATGCCGCGAGTCCCTGCGACCGTCTTCAGATGCGCGATATACGCATCCCAGTCGCCGTACTTCTCCGTCACGGCCTTCATAAGCGCGCCGTCAGCAGCGCCCTGCGCGCCACCCTCGAACTGTTCGAAGTAATATTCGTGCATGCGCATGCCGTCGAACTCAAATGCGAGGCGGCGGCGCAGCTCTGCCATCGCGAGCCTATCGCCCTCGCTCGCCTTGTCGCCATAGGCAGCATACCCCTTCAAGGTTTCCATGATGAGGTTCACATGCTTCACATAGCCCTCGTAGAGGGCGAGATGCGCCTCGATCTGCTTCGGCGAGAGGCCCTGAAGCGCGGGGAGGTCAAACTTTTTTGCGGTGTAGATCATGCGGCGAGTATAGCAAAGAGGGTTGCGCTTGTCGGCGCGTGTGGAACAATATCGCCATACTAAGTTAAGGAACTATATGGAAGGAGCACCGCACACCCCCATCGAGAATACCCCGGAAGATATGTCCGCGGTGATGGATCTCATTACGAGCAAATATCCTGACGAGGATCCGCAGGTTGTTGCGGCGGCGGCCCGCGTCCTTCGTACACTTGAGCAGACCAACCCTGGCCTTATCATCGGCGAGAAGGAAGTGGATCACGCGCTCTCCCGCTCGCGTATGGTCCGCGCAGAAGGTATTCCAGACGTCTCCGCAATGACCGATTCGAACATGAACGTGATGTCTTCCGATACTCGCCCGGAGGATGAACGCATGGCTGCGTAGGGAAACCTTCATGAAATAGAGAACGGGCGCTGCGATAATCTCGCAGCGCCCGTTTCCGTTCCGATATTAGTTTTTCGTACGGTTCTCCTTCTTAAGGATCTGTTCCGTCATCACGCCTTGAGCTATTTCGAGAGCTCGCAGGCGGACGCACGGCGGTTCATGCTCGATTTCAGCGAGAGCGTCTTCACCGGGATTGAATGACTTAAGCAGTTCTTCTATCCGGCGTTCGCACTCCGCGTCACGTGCTTCTTGCTGTGCGATGGCGGTCACCTCCTTTCTTGAAGGGGAGAGTAATATAACATATATACTAAAATAAAGCAAGTCCTGAGATTGAGGACGTGTACCATGATGCAATGAACCGTTCGGTCACCTTGTTTGCGGTAGCGATACTCGCGACGCTCAACCTTCTCATCTGGACCATCGTCCTATGGCCGCAGTCACGTGTGCTTACGGTTTCGTTCCTCGATGTGGGACAGGGCGACGCCATATTCAT
>CAZLVR010000059.1:0-2788 GCA_964563365.1 uncultured Candidatus Saccharibacteria bacterium
CTCGTTCTTACCGCGGCGCACCTCAACGCGAGTAGCGTTCTGCATGTAGGCCGTAGAGTAGCACGAAGGCTGTATTTCTGTCTAGGCAGGCAGAAGAGCTCGAACAACCCCCTCTAAATCTTCCTCGGTTGTAAAAGGAAAGGAGGGAATCCCGACTTCCCTTGCAGCAATCAAATTCTTTTCCTGGTCATCGAAATAGATGCATTCCTCAGCACTCAGACCCTGCTCTCGCAGCAGCTCACTCCACGCCTTCGTGTCGGGTTTGATGTAGCCGGTCTGCCAAGAAAAATAGACCTTATCAACCGCTTCATGAATCCATGGATAGTGCGCGTAATATTCGGCGCGTTCACGGAAATTATTTGAAAGGATAAAAACCTTTATACCTCTCCTGCGAAGTTCCTTTGAGAAAGACACCATTTTCTCGGAGACTTTCTCTGAACCAAACCAGTAATTCCAGAACTGATCTTCATTCAGATCGATTTTCCATTCTTCAAGCGCTGGTTTCCAATACGTAAACGCACTAGATGCGCCCGGTTTCCGTACCGCATCCATTATTTCCGAGAGTTTTGGAAGGAATGTTGATATCGCCACGCCGAAATCTTTCTCGAAACGCTCTGAAAGTTTCGGACTCTGTACGAAAATTCCGTTTAGGTCGAAAATCGCTGCCTTGAGCATTGTTATGCCACTTCCTTGAGTTCCTCGACGAGAGAATCGAAGGGAATGAACGTCTCCGTATGAGATGCGCGCTCGCGGAGGATGACTGAGCGCTCAAGCGCTTCCTTCCGGCCCATGATGATGAGATACCGCGGGTTGAGGCTCTCTGCATAGCGCATTTGCTCGGTAAGGCTTTCGACACCGAGTGCCTGCGTAAGGGGGATATGGGCGCGGCGGAGCATATCGGTCATCTTGATGCTCTCGCGCTTCGCCTCGTCGCCGATGTGAACGAAGACGAACCGCGGCCCTTTCTTCTCCTTCATGGCGGGGATCACGGATTTCGCCTCGGTCGTGATGCGGAGCACCGCGCCCACCGACGACGGAACGGACTTCCAGAAGTGGCGGGCGAGCTCAAGGTAGCGGGAGCCCCACGCCTTCACCGCGTCTCCCGCGGAGATCTCGAAGCAGGTCTCGCTCCAGACGCCGCCGCGGCTCATGAGATGCGGCGCAAGCTCATAGGAAGTATCGGTCGACTCAAGATATTCAAGCACCGACTCGAAATGCTTCCGGCTCGCTTCCGAAAGGTGATCGGTCGAGGAGGGGAGGCCGTCGCACTCGTTTCTGGACGCCATGAGCTCCGCGGCGCTGAAGACGTCCTTCTTCGCTTGTTCTGCGCAGTCGTTCGGGACAGAGCCTGCGCGCTTTCGGAAGAAGCTTCCGAGTTCGCGCGCAAGGCGTCCGCGGGTCTCCTTGTCGCCCATGGAATTTAAGCGGAGCACGGAATCCTCTTTCGCGATGTCGCTTGCAAGCGATCGTATGGCCCGAATAAGTACCGCGTCCGCGATAGCGCGGTCGGCTCCGAGCGCATGGAACTGGATGACGACTTGCTTCGGGGCGGGGCGGCCTGCGGCGGCGTTTGTATGCCAGAAGAAGAGCGGGTGAGCGGCGGACGGAGAGAGTCCAGCGTCACGAACGCGTTTGAGGAATCCGGCGACCTCGCGTGCGGATGGATCAAGCAGATCGAGCTCGAGCGTATCCGGGAAGGGAGCTTTTGTCCCCTGCCCCCGCTTCCCTTCTGCTGCTGCGGCAAGTGGCGTGAAGCCGTAGTAGGTGCCGACCGCATGCGCGCGGCGCAGTATCTCAGCCGGTTCGAGTATCACGGGATTCATTGCGGAAGAAGTGCGGCACCCGGGAGGAAACCTGCATCGCCGAAGGGATAGACGCGCACGTACGCGCGGCCGATGATATCGTCCTTCGGAAGAGGGCCCCAGACGCGGGAATCGGAGGACTTCGGCCGGTTATCACCCATGACGAAGTACTGGTCAGGCCCGAGGGTCGTCGTATCTGTGTAGGTGGCATCTTCCGCGACGACGTAGGGCTCCGTAAGCGTGAGATTCTCGCCGGATGCTTTCGTGACCGTGACGATTCCCTCGCGTATGGACACCTGCTCGCCCGGAAGGCCGATCACACGCTTTATATAGAAGACGGACGGATTTCCCGGATACCGGAAGATGATGACATCTCCGCGGGCAGGCGCATGGAAACGGTAGGAGAGTTCGTCGACGATGAGGTAATCCTTGTCGTCGAAGGTGGGATACATCGAGAGACCTTCGACGACAAACGGCTGCGCGATGAACACGCGTATGGGGACGACGATAAGCACCGCGAGTATCACCAGCGTGATGATCTCCTTGAGTGCTCGCATTGCGATGCATTGTACGCTCCGCTTTTTGTCGCGCAAGTCCCATTCGGAAAAACGAGCGCGCCGTAGCTTTTGCTACGGCGCGAACGAAGGTCATTTCTTCGCCTTCTGGTTGAGGGTGGGGAAGCCCGGAACATGAGGAAGCTCCGGGGAGATGATGGAGATGGCACGTCGTTCCATCTCATCCATCTCGTCCTGGGTAACAGGCGCATCGCCTGAGCCGCCGCACTCCGGGCAGTTAGGATCGACCCGCATCAAGAACGAACAACGGTCGCAGTCCCTGATAATCATCTGATGTCTCCTCGTTTCTTCCATCGGCATCCTGCCTCCCTATCGTCAAACGGTCAACTCAAGAGCGCATGCTAGAATCCGACGCAATGGCGTTCGTCATCATAGGGTTAGGCAACCCCGGAAGGGAGTACGACAAGACGC
>CAZLVR010000060.1:0-2678 GCA_964563365.1 uncultured Candidatus Saccharibacteria bacterium
ATTTATCAGTAGTTCCCGCGCATCACACCATGGCTCGTCGAATCTCCGCCGGCATCGACATCGGAACGCACCAGACGAAAGTCGTGGTGGTAGAGGAAATCGCGGGAGAGCGCGGCGCGGAGCTCCGCGTCATCGGGACGGGGGTCGCGGCAAGTAACGGCATACGGCACGGCTACGTCGTCGACATCGAGGATGCGGCCGCATCAGTCCGCGCGGCCCGGCGTATGGCAGAGAGCGCTGCGCGCGTTCCCGTAAAGGGGGCATTCCTCGCCATCGGCGGCATATCGCTCGACGAGACGCGGGCGACCGGGAACGTCGTCGTATCCCGCGCTGATAACGAGGTAACGGACCTTGATCTTGAGAAAGCGCTTGAGACCGCGCGGGAGAGCGCTGAGCGCGAATTTACGAATCGCCGCGTACTCCATGAAATCCCGCTTGAATTCCGCGTAGACGGTACAAAGGTCCTTGGCGACCCGGTCGGCATGAAGGGTGCACGGCTCGAGGGCGACTACCTCTTCGTCACGTGCCTTGAAAGCCACGCCGCTGCGCTTACAAACGCGGTCGAGGCCGCGGACATCGAAGTGCTCGACATCATGGCATCCCCGCTTGCCGGTTCCTACGTCACCCTCACCAAGGACCAGAAGATGAAAGGGTGCGTGCTCGCGAACATCGGCGCAGAGACCCTTTCTATCGTCGTCTACGACGAGAACGTCCCGGTCTCCCTGAAAGTCTTCCCGACCGGCGGCGCACATGTGACGGACGAGCTTGCGCTCGGGTTCCGCATCTCGCTTGAGGACGCGGAGCGCGTGAAGATGGGACGCCTCACGGGCGCGGACTATCCGCGCAAGAAAGTGGAAGATATCGTGAGCGGACGCTTCCGTGCCATGTTCGACCTCGTCGACAAGCACCTGAAGACGCTCGGGAAGCGCGGGAACCTCCCGGCAGGCATCATCCTCTCCGGCGGCGGATCAGGACAAGGACAGGTCACGGATATCGCGCGGAGCATGCTCGCGCTCCCGTCGAAGATCGCCGAGATGAATGTCCCGGCTGACGCGAAGATACGTGACGCAACCTGGGCGGTCGCGTACGGGCTCGCGCTCTGGGGCCTTACCGGAGAGACGGAAGCGCCGAAGCACGGGAAGCCTGCATGGGGTGCACTTGGAAAATCGTTCACTAAATTTCTCCGGCAATTCTTGCCTTGACCTTTTATACGGTACGGTAGATAACTGCCTGACCGGCCGGGCTGTAGCTGGCCGTTCGTTCACGTCAGGAGGGACACATGCATCTGAAACGACGCAGGGAGATAGCGCTGCTTCTCTTCCGTGCGGACCTGCGCCGCAGCGGCGGCCGCTCTCTCACGAGTCTCGCTATCGATGCGGCGCTCAATTATGATCGTCTCACCGGGCGCGCGCCAAGCATAGCCGCATCGCTTGCGGCAGAGCTCCGGACGCTTCTTCCCGACGAAGAGCACATGCCGGAAGCGGCAGAACTGCATGACTTCTTCCGCGACATGGCTCGCCGTCCTTAAACGGAGGCAGCACAGGCAGGTACCCTTTTCCCCGCCCTTCGGGCGGGGTTTTCTTTGACACGAATAGGCGGTGCCGGTCAAGATTTGCGCTCATCTTGACGGGTAGTATCATTTACCTCGTACAGAGTGCGGGCAACCGTAGAACCTTGAGATCGCGACTCCGGAAGACGGGGCTGCGCGATTTCAGGGTCTCTCGACCATTATTGTTATCTACACAAGCTCATGTCCAAGCGCGTCGTTCCTGAAATAGAGACCTTCGCCCGCATACGCGTGGTCGGCGTCGGCGGATCGGGATTGAACGCCGTGAATCACATGATCAACTCCAAGGTGAAGGGGGTTGAGTTCATTGCGGTCAATACGGATGCGCAGGACCTTCACCGATCGCTCGCAAAGCGGAAGATTCATATCGGCAAGAATCTTACCCGCGGCCTCGGCGCGGGCATGAATCCCGAAGTCGGGCGCCGCGCAGCGGAAGAGACGCGGCAGGAGATTCAGGAAGCGCTCCAGGGTTCCGACATGGTCTTCATTACCTGCGGCATGGGCGGCGGAACCGGTACCGGCGCCTCATCGACTGTCGCGAAGATCGCGAAGGAGCTCGGCGCGCTTACGGTCGCGGTTGTGACGCGTCCGTTCGCCTTCGAGGGATCGCTCCGGAAAGATATCGCCGACCGCGGCCTCACCGAGCTCAAGAAGGAAGTGGATGCATACCTCGTCATCCCGAACGACAAGCTCCTCCAGATTGTCGATGCGACCGTGTCCGCAAAATCCGCGTTTGCGCTCTGCGACGAGATTCTCCGCCAAGCGGTTGAGGGCGTATCGGACATCATCACGACCCCGGGCGAGATCAACACCGACTTCAACGATATCAAGGCCATTATGGAGGGTGCGGGACCTGCACTCATGGGCATCGGCATCGCCGAAGGCGACAATCGCGCGCGCGAGGCGGCGATGGCGGCAGTGAACTCCCCGCTTCTCGACGTTTCCATCAACGGCGCGCGCGGCATCCTCTTCGTGGTTGCGGGGCACGAGGACCTGGGCATCCTCGAGGTACAGGAGGCGGCGAAGGTCATCGGCGAATCGGTCGACAAGAACGCGAAGATCATCTTCGGTATCATGCGCGACGAGAAGCTCAAGAAAGGCCAGATCCGCA
>CAZLVR010000061.1:0-2645 GCA_964563365.1 uncultured Candidatus Saccharibacteria bacterium
CCCTTCTTCTTCGCCGCCCGCCGGGTCGCGAAGCATATCCGGGCGACATCTTCTATCTCCACTCGCGCCTCCTTGAGCGCGCAGCAAAACTCTCGAAGGAGAAGGGCGGCGGTTCCTTGACCGCGCTCCCGATCATCGAGACGCAGGAGGGCGACGTCTCCGCCTACATCCCGACGAACGTGATCTCGATCACGGACGGTCAGATCTTCCTCCTTGCGGATCTCTTCAACAAGGGTATGCGCCCGGCGATCGATGTCGGTATCTCTGTGTCTCGCGTGGGAAGTTCCGCGCAGACGAAGGCGATGAAGAAGGTTTCAGGGAAGATCAAGCTCGAGCTTGCTCAGTTCCGCGAGCTCGAGGCGTTCATGCAGTTCGCATCTGATCTTGATGAGAACACCAAGAAACAGATCGACTCGGGCCGCCGCATGACGGAAGTCTTGAAGCAGCGGAACGGCGAGCCGCTCCCGTTTGAGATGGAGGCTGCGGTCATCTGGGCCGCGACGAACGGCTTCTTCGACACCTTCGCGCCGGAAGAGACGTCCGCCATGGAGCGTAAGCTTCAGGACTATCTCATCCGCGAAGGTGGCGATGCACTTGCGTCGATCCGCGAGAAGCGCGAGATCACGGACGAGAACGCAGAGCTCATGACGAAGCTGCTCACCACGTTCGTCGAACGCGCCGCTAAAGCATAAGGAAACACATGCCGAAGGTCGTTGTCGCTTCAAAGAATCCTGCAAAAGTCTCCGCTGTGACGGAGATACTTCTGGAGTACCCAAACCTTGCCGGGTTTGAGGTTGAGGCGAGGGAAACCGATTCCGGCGTAGGGGACCAGCCGCGTTCACTTGAGGAGACCATACGCGGCGCACGCGCTCGCGCCGAGAAGGCATTTGCCGCCTCCCCGTGTGAGTATGCGTTTGGCATTGAGTCAGGCGTAAACCAGGTTCCGCACACAAAAAGCGGCTATATGGATGTTTGCTGCGTTTCCATTTATGACGGCAAGGAGCACTACCTCGGTCTCTCCTCCATGTTCGAGTTCCCGAATCCGGAGGTTATGCGAATGATCGTTGAGGAGGGAATGAACATGAGCGATGCGGTAAAGAAGGCCGGAATGACGGAAAGCGAAAACATCGGCTGGAAGGAAGGTGCTATCGGCCTTCTCACGAAGGGCCGCATGAACCGCAAGGAGTACACCAAGCAGGCGCTCCGCACCGCACTTATCCATCTCGACAACTAACCTATGGCGCTCAAGGACATCAAGGCGAAGATAGGGGCGACCAAGCGCATGAACACGGTGACGCGCGCCATGGAGGCCGTGTCCGCGGTCAAGATGCGCAAGACGCAGGCGGCGGCGTTTTCCGGGCGCCCGTACGCGCGCGCCGCGCTCTCGATACTCGCGCGCCTCTCAGGCAGCCGCGATCTCGCATCGCATCCGCTTACGAAAGCGCGCCCGGTGAAGAAGACCGCCCTCCTTGTCATCACGAGCGATAAGGGTCTCGCGGGCTCGCTTAACAGCGCGGTCTTGAAGTCCGCCTCGGCGGCGCTTGCGGGCCGCGCGCCGGAGAACGTCGTCGTCTATGCGTACGGGAAGAAAGGCTATGAGTTCTTCGGCCGCCGCGGCTATAGGGTGAAGACATACGTGGAAAATAAGCGCGACGACGTCCCGCTCTCGGTCATGGAGGAGCTTTCGGCAGAGCTCTCTGCAGGATTCCTCGCAGGCGAGTATGACGAGGTCGTCGCGGTCTATCAGAACTTCAAATCGACGTTCGAGCAGACGCCGGTCTCGCGCACGCTCCTCCCGCTGTCTCTTGAGACGATATCGCAGCTCGTGAGCGATATCCGGCCCGCGAAGGGCAAGTGGAGCGGGGAAATTTCCGTCGCGTCCCCGGCGTCCTATGAGATAGAGGCATCGGGTGATGTGGGCGGCGTCCTTATTCCGCGGCTCGTCGCGGTCTCGCTCTACCATATGCTCTTGGAGTCGAAGGCGTCCGAGCACTCGGCGCGTATGGTGGCGATGAAGTCGGCCTCCGACAAGTCGAAGGAGGTCGCGCGCGATCTGACCCGGGTCTATAACAAGATCCGTCAGGCCTCGATCACCCGGGAAGTCTCGGAAATCGTGGGCGGCAGGGAGGCATTAGCAAGTTAGGGGCACTTACTATAAGTTACGAATATATGAACACGGGAACCATCGTTGAAGTCATCGGGCCGGTCGTCGACGTCCACTTCGAGAAAGAGCGTCCGGCAGTCGGCGAGGCGCTCGTCGTCGAGAAGGGCGGCGAGCACGGCAAGCTCACGCTCGAGGTCGCATCGCACCTCGGCCTCGACCGCGTGCGCACTATCTCGATGAACGAGACCGCCGGGCTTATGCGCGGCGAGAAGGCAGCGGCTACTGGCGCGCCTATTTCCGTTCCCGTGGGCGAAGCGTCGCTCGGGCGCCTCTTCAATGTGCTCGGCGACGCTATCGACGGCAAGGATCCCATTCCTGCCGCCGCGCCGCGCCTCCCTATCCACCGCGACCCGCCGCCGTTTGCCGAGCAGACGACGAAGGCGGAGATCTTCGAGACCGGCATCAAAGCGGTCGATCTCATCGCACCGTTTACGAAGGGCGGAAAGGCGGGCCTCTTCGGTGGCGCAGGCGTCGGTAAGAC
>CAZLVR010000062.1:0-2632 GCA_964563365.1 uncultured Candidatus Saccharibacteria bacterium
GGCCGCCCTAGGCCGGGACCGCGTCGTAGACAGTGTCGTAGGAAGGGGGGAGGAGCGACGCATCCGGGCAGGTCGACATGACCTTCTGCATAAGCACCTTCTCCTCGTCGGTCGCAGGACGCGCTTTCTTGGTCGCGTCATCAAGCGAGCGCAGGAGGCGCTGCGCCATAGCGACGCTGATCGACGACGCGAAGGCCTTCGGATCGGCGCCGAGATCGACAAGACGGGGGAACGTACCGGCCGCGTTGTTTGTATGAAGCGTCGAGAAGACGAAGTGGCCCGTGAGGGATGCCTGGATGGCAGTGTCCGCCACCTCCTTGTCGCGGATCTCGCCGACGAGGATGATGTCCGGATCCTGACGCAGAACGGAACGGAGACCGGATGCGAACGTATAGTCCGTGCCGTTCGTTTGCGTCTGCACGATGCCTTCGAGGTGGTACTCGATCGGATCCTCGATGGTGATTATCTTCACGTCCGGGGTATGAAGCTCCCGAAGAAAGGTGTAGAGAGTCGTCGTCTTGCCAGAACCGGTCGGACCGGTGGTGAGGAGCATGCCGTTCGGCTTCCTGATCTCCTCGCGGAGTTTCGTGAGGAGCTTCGGGTGGACGCCCATGTCCTCGAACGTGTGCTTCAGGGTGTTCGGGTCGAGGATGCGCAGCACCACCGACTCCCCATAGTTCCCGGGGATGACTGACGTGCGGATCTCGATGGCCGTCCCTTTAATGGCAATGGTGAAGCGGCCGTCCTGTGCGCGGTCCGTGACATTAAGCTTGAGGCCTGAGAGGAGCTTTACGCGCGAATTGATAAGTCGGTAGGTATGCGCGTCGAACATGTAGGCGTCTGCAAGGAGCCCATCGAGACGAAGTCGCAAGCGTACCCCCTGTTCTTCTGGCTCGATATGGATGTCGGACGCGTTCATCGCGAGCGCCGCTGCGATGACGTCCTCAAAGAGGCGCGACGCCTGAGCGGTTTTCTTTGACGCCAGCACTTCATCAAGATGCTTTGCGAGGCCGGGTAGCGTGCCCACGGTTTTCTCGAGCTCGCCAAGATTCTCTTCAGAGAGATCGAAGACACCTGCGGCAGAAACATGCGCGTAGGAGAGATCCGCATAGCGCGCAAGCGCATGCTCGAGACTCCGGCCAGATACGAGGTACTTCTCGAGGACGTATTCTCGTGCCTCAAGCGATGCGAGGGCTTCGGGGAGGGAAGGGTTCTGAGGATTCCGGAGCGCGACCTTTATTTTCTTTCCTTCGCGCTCAAATGCAACTGCTTCTGCCTTGCGCGCGATTTCTTCCGGAAGGAGTCGGAGTGCATCGACATTCACGGGAACTACGGAGAGGTCCGTGTACGTGAGGCCGTATTTCTCAGAAAGAATACGAGCGAGATCCTCCTCTTCTTTCTCGCGGAGTGCTGCGAGTTTCGCGTTCTGCGCGTTATCGTCGAACGTTGCTGGCATGACCTGCATGATAGCACTCGCGTCAGACCCCCCGTACGGCTTCTTGACAACTTCATTATTTTATTGCTAGTGTTCGCATATCCTCGCTTAATCCACCTCAAGAAGGAGATACGGAAATGAAGCGAATGATCCTGGCCGCCCTGGCCATGATTGCACTGACGACGACTCCGGCCGCGGCCCAGTATTACAACTGGGGTCCGCAACCGGGAACGAGCATGACGTACGAGCAGCGCTGCCGCGTTGAATACAACGGCTATGGCGCGCCGCCCATGACGGTGTGTCCGCCGCAAGGCGGCTACTACTCGCCACCTCAGCAGTACGGAGGCTACTATCCGCCTCCGCCGCAGTACGGCGGGTATCCGCCGCAAGGCGGGTACATGCGCCCGACCGGTTGCCGTAACGACCAGACCGGCCAGCCGGTCCCCCTCTATACCTGCGATCAATTCTACGGTCGCGGTGGAGGGTACGGGGGTTATCCGCCTCCGCCGCCGTACCACGGCGATCGTCGCGGACACTTCTCGTTTACCTTCGCCTACCGGCAATAGGCGTCGTCAGACAGCAACAAGACCCCGTCGCGCAAGCGGCGGGGTTTTTGCATGCATTCCGGTACAATGGCTTTCATGGAGAAGATCGTCCCTGACCTCGCTGCTCTTGCGACAGCTGCTGAGGAACTCCTCATGAGCCTTTCTCCGAAAGGGACAGCAACGCTTGTAACGCTCTCGGGAGAGCTCGGGGCAGGGAAGACTGCGTTCACGAAAGCGCTTGCATCCCACCTCGGTATCACGGAAGACGTAACGAGCCCTACATTCGTCCTTGAGAAGATCTATTCGCTTCCCGAAACCTCGCGCTTTGCACGTCTCATTCACATCGATGCATATCGCTTGAAGAACGGTACGGAACTTGCCGCGCTCGGGTTCGACGAACTCATGAAAGATGGCGAGAATCTCGTTGTGCTTGAGTGGCCGGAGAAAGTTGCGGATGCGCTCCCGAACGCTGAGCGCGCACTGACGCTCCGGGTACATGACGATGGCTCTCGCATTATCTCCTATGCCTAAGAAACAGGAACGGAAACGACTCATTCTTCTTGATGCACACGCCATCATCCATCGGGCGTACCATGCGCTTCCGGACTTCACGTCCCCGAAAGGGGAGCCAACGGGAGCGCTGTACGGACTT
>CAZLVR010000063.1:0-2464 GCA_964563365.1 uncultured Candidatus Saccharibacteria bacterium
AATGGTACCCACGTTCATATGCGGCTTCGAACGATCGAATGCATCTGCCATAGGTGTAAAGCTATGAATACCTTGCTAATAAGCGAATGCTCCGTTTCGCCTCGTGAAAGGCAAAAGGCGCCTTGCTGGTTCCCACCCGCGAAGCGCCTTTTAGCCTCCCCTTCCGGCCGTTCGGCCGTGTGGGGCGAATAAAAAGAGCGCCAATCCGCGTTAGGGAAAAGGTACCGCGCCAGTTTTGAAAGGTCAATCCGTGAAATCTCGCGCAGGGGCGGATCCATGGATTTTCTGGGTGTTTTCGGCTAGGCTCACCTGCAGACGCTCTTTGTCGTCGTTTTCTTCAACCTACGTTCTAAGGAGGGACGTATGTCCGCTACAGTGCATATGGAATCCCGGGAGCCCGTCTCGTGGGCGCTCGGCATCTGGATTACCCGGTTCATCTTCGGAACCACAGCCCCGAAGACAACTCCTCGGCAGCGCGCCGAGAAAAAGACCTTCGCGGCGCTCGACCGCGTGCATGAGCACGCCGTGCGAGCGACGCTCTGCGTCGGAAAGCATGGCCGCCACATCTACGGTGAGGTCCGCGTCCGCGCTTCGATGCAGAACCCGAACGTGAAATTCATCGAGCGCACCTGTAAGCGCTGCACACTGACCGTCAGCTATCCGTCAGTAGGATGCGGATGTGGCGGACACATGAAGCGGATCGGGCTCGCAAGCTCGATTTCGGACCCGGAACGGTACGACCCCTTCGCCGATTGCGACATCGAGGAATTCAAGTGCGAGAAGTGTGACGCGGTCGCCTATCTCGTACCGAAGCTCCACGAGCCTCCATCGCTCGGAGAAACGTACCGGGACATCACCTGACGAAAGAGGAATAACGACGACAGAAACGCGTGCGCCCCGCCTGGATACCAGGCGGGGCGCTTTTCGATGCGGCGACGAAGCCTAGGGGTACGGCCCGAGCGGAACGCCCTTACGGTAGGTATACCGATTATCGTGGGCATCCGAATTCCCGTTCGCAATCACGACAAACGACGCCGGGTCCGAATTCGGTATCGCGGAGAGGTCGTACGCCTTCCAAGCGTAGGCGCCTGTACCGTACGGACCGACCGACGTAGGGGCGGTAAGCCGGTATACCTGATTCTTATCCTTTGCATACCACGGGCTCTTCGTCGTCACGAACGTCGCGAGATCAGCGTTGTCGACGACCTGGATAGCGACCTTTGTCTGCCCTGGCGTCTCATAGATTGAAAGGACGTACGCGTAGTTCTTATCCTTGTAGTACGCGACCGAGCCCTTACCAAGATCGGTGACAGTAAACCCACGCTGCTCGGTCGGGTATTCAACCGCAATCGGCGTCGAAAGCGCCTTAAAGGTCGCGGCATCCGCGCTTACAACCGGAGTATATACCTTTCTCCCCGACGGATCGATGCCGGCATAGATAGCGACCTGTCCGCCCGACTTAGAGATGAGCTCGGACCACGGAATCTCCGGAGTCGCGGTAACAGTCTTCGTTCCGGCCTTCTTCACGGATGTCTGCGTTTCTTGTGTGGAGCTTGCGGTCGTCGTCGCAGTCTCCAGTGAGGGTGCCGCAGCCGGCTTCGGAAGTATGAGCCAGATAAGCCCGCCGATGACGGCGAGGGCGATGATCCCGAGCACGATGAGTCTGCTGTTCTTATTCATAGGGTTTATGCCGCTAAGCATAGAACGACACAGGCCCCGCGTCACGGGGCCTGTGTGCAGCATTTCCAATCAGGTTATTTCCTGCTCGCGATGATGTCGTTCGCGACGTTCGTCGGCACGACCTCATAGTGGTCGAACTCCATGGTCATCGAGCCGCGGCCCTCCGTCATGGAGCGGAGCGTCGTGGTGTAGCCGAACATCTCGGAGAGCGGCACCTTGGCCTTCACGACCTTGTTCATGCCGCGCTCTTCCATGCCTTCGATGGAGCCGCGCTTTCCGCTGATGGAGCCGGTGACGTCACCCATGAACTGCTCCGGCACGACGACCTCGACCGCCATAATCGGCTCGAGGATGACGGGCTTCGCCTGCTTCGCCGCCTCCTGGAATGCCTGGGACGCTGCGATCTTGAAGGCGATTTCCGAGGAGTCGACCTCGTGGAAGGAACCGTCGTAGAGGTCCACCGAGACGTCGACGACCGGATAGCCGGCGAGGATGCCGCGGGTCATCGCCTCCTTGATGCCCTTCTCGATCGGCGAGATGAACTCGTTCGGGATCACGCCGCCCTTGATGTTGTTGATGAACTCGAAGTGATCCTCGCGGCTGACGTTCTTCGCGACCTTCGCCTCCGGATCGAGCGGCTCAAGGTGCTTCACCTTGATCTTCACATGGCCGTACTGGCCCTTGCCGCCGGTCTGCTTGATGTACTTGTTCTCGACGTCTGCGGTGCCAAGGATGGTCTCGCGGTATGCCACCTGCGGCTTACCGACGTTTGCGACGACGTTGA
>CAZLVR010000064.1:0-2404 GCA_964563365.1 uncultured Candidatus Saccharibacteria bacterium
GCTTCCGGATGGCGGAAGGTTTTCCGGCGCTCACTACGAAGAAGCTTGCGTGGAAGGCGGTGAAGAGCGAGCTTCTCTGGTTCCTCGAAGGCACCGGCGACGAGAACCGGCTGCGCGAATTGAACGGCAGCGATCGAACCATCTGGACCGCGAACGGCGAGGCGCCGTACTGGAAGCCGAAAGCGAAGTTCCCGGGAGACCTCGGCCGCGTCTACGGCGTGCAGTGGCGCCACTGGAGAAAGCCCGACGGGGCCGAGGTCGACCAAGTAGCCGAGGCGATACGCCTCATCAGGGAGGAGCCGACCTCGCGCCGCATCATAGTGACCGCGTGGAACCCGGGTGAGCTCGATCAGATGGCGCTGCCCCCCTGCCATATGTTCATGCAGTTCTTCGTGGCCGACGGCAAGCTCTCCCTCTACATGCATCAGCGGAGCTGCGACATGTTCCTCGGCGTCCCCTTCAACATCGCGTCCTACTCCCTCCTCCTCCATATGGTCGCGCAGGTGACGGGGCTCGAGGCTCACGAGTTCGTCCACTCCCTGGGCGACACGCATATCTACAAGAACCACTTCGACGCGGTCGCTGAGCAACTCTCGCGCGAACCGTATCCTGCTCCGAAGCTCTGGCTCAACCCCGAAGTGACGGAGCTTGAGAAATTCACGATGGACGATATCAAGCTCGAAGGCTACGAGAGCCATCCGGCCATCAAGGCAGAGATGGCGGTCTAGGGTATACTTCTCGGCACTATGGCACTTTCAGACCGGCGAATCATCGAGGCGATGGAGGAAGGCTCCATCGTCATCCATCCGTTTACCCAGGAGCAGCTCGCGACCTCGTCCTACGACGTGACGCTCGGCGAGTATTTCTTCCGTGAGCAGCCGACCAAGTACAACCACTCCCTCTACAACATCTGGGATAAGTCGCATATCGAGCACGTCTGGGGCGCAGACAAGGTCGAGCGCGCCGTACCGGCAAAGGACGCGTTCGCGAAATACAACTTTGATTGGGACGGTGGCATCCGCCCAGACGACCTCGTCATCGTGCTGCGGCCCGGGGAGACCATACTCGCGCATACGCAGGAGTTCATCGGCGGGAAGGACCACATCACGACCATGATGAAAGCGCGCAGCAGCCTCGGCCGCTCCTTCATCGAGGTCTGCAAGTGCGCTGGCTGGGGCGACGTCGGCTACATAAACCGCTGGACGATGGAGATCACGAACAACTCGAAGAATTACATCATCCCGCTCGTCGTCGGCCGCCGCATCGCGCAGCTCGTCTTCTTCGAGACTGGCCCCATACTCGGAAAAGACTACGCCGCGTCCGGGAAGTATTCGTCCTCAACCGACCTCAAGAAGCTCCAGAAGGAATGGCATCCGAGCGCAATGCTCCCCCGCCTCTGGGCCGATAAGGACACGAAGAAAGTTCAGCCGTGGCACAAGAACCCCACAAAGAAGAAGGCTTCGAAGAAACCGAAGAAGCGCTAGCCGCGCTCCTTCGGCCCTTCCGCGCATTCATCACCTACTTCCCGCTCCGATCGGAAGTTCCCTTCCGCGAGTACGTGCGGCTGCCGGAAGACGCTCTCGAATATCTGATAGAGCCGCGCGCTTCGCTTGATCCGGACGTGGAAGCTCTGCGGGCGAAGAATGTCGCCGGACAGATGAAAACAGCCGTGCTTATTCCGGGACGCAGGTTCGATGCGACAGGAACGCGCCATGGCCAGGGCGGAGGCTGGTACGACCGCTTTCTGAAAGCTGTGCCGCAGGAGTGGCTTCGAATAGGATTCTGTTTCGATGCGCAATTCAGCGAGATGCCACTCCGCCGAGAGTCGTGGGACCAAGCTGTCGACACGGTAGTGGTAATAGGCGCGCAGGGCACCACGCTTCATGACACCCGAGCCCGCGCGTGATATGGTCCCCCAAGAAGGAGCGAATGATATGCACCACGAAATACGCATCATCGCAGCGATAGGAGCGAAGACCCGAGCGATCGGAAAAGATAACGGGCTTATCTTCGATATCCCTGAAGACCTGGAGCGGTTCCGCCGCTTCACGAAGGGTCATCCGATTATCATGGGTCGGAAGACCTGGGAGTCACTCCCGGACGGACGGCGTCCCCTCCCGGGCCGCACGAACATTGTGATAACGCAGAATCCGTCCTACGAGACGCCGGGAGCGATCCGAGTCTCCTCGATGGAGGAAGCGCTCGCGAACGCAAAGGTGGCGCCGGGGAGTAACGTGATATATGTCATCGGCGGCGGCGCAATCTACACGCTCGCGCTTCCGTATGCGCAGTATCTCGACCTCACCGAGGTCGACGATTCGTCGCTTGAAATCGCCGACCCGTCGCTCGTCCGGTTTCCGGACACGCCCGGCTTCGTCGAGTTCGCGCGGGAGACCCGAGGCGA
>CAZLVR010000065.1:0-2366 GCA_964563365.1 uncultured Candidatus Saccharibacteria bacterium
GTATGGCGCTCATCGTCGGGAATACACCGGGGACCGATATGCGTATTAGCGAAGACAAGATTAAGGGGTACAAGCACTTTGCGAACAAGCTTTGGAACATTTCACGCTTCATTCTTGAGCGCGGCGCAGAGATACCTGACGGCGACCTTACCGACACGGATGGCGCGATAGTGGCTGAGTTCGAGGCGCTCGCGAAGGATGTTACGGACGATCTTGAGAATTATCGCGCATACCTTGCTGCCGAGAAGCTCTATCACTACGCCTGGCATCGCCTCGCGGATGAGATACTCGAAGAATCAAAGGCTATATTCGCGGCTACCGATGAGGCGGCAAAGGGTTCTCGGGCAAAGGCACTCCGCAGCATCCTGACCCGGCTTCTCACCCTTCTCCATCCATTCATGCCGTTTGTGACTGAAGAAATTTATCAGTCTCTCCCCGAGAAAGAGGCGCACTTCCTCATGATCGCCCCGTGGCCGGTCAAATAGCCTGCTAAAATACCAGGGATGAATCTCGAGTCCTTTGGCTATGCAGCCATAGGCGGCGTGCTTCCCGCCCTTGCCTGGCTCTATTTCCTTCTCAAGGAGGAGGACCGCTGCCCGCAGCCGCGCTGGGCCATCTTCTTCGCCTTCATACTCGGGATGATCTCCGTGCCGCTTGTCATGCCGCTCCAATCCTTCGCGTGTAAGGCATGGGCGCTCTCCCCTGCTGCGGCCTGTCTCTCAGGCGAGACCACGCTTCTTGGCGCGCGGGTCGTCATAGCATGGGCTGCGATAGAGGAGACCATGAAGTACCTTATCGCCGCGGCGTTCATACTCTGGCGGCGGAACGCGGTCCGTAACTCGATCGACCTTGTCGCCACCATGCTTACGGTCGCGCTCGGATTCGCAGCTCTCGAGAATACGCTCTTCCTCATCGAACCGTTCTCGCAGGGATACCTGCTCCAGGCGATCGGCCTCGGAAATCTTCGTTTCATCGGCTCGACACTCCTTCATGTCGTCGCATCCTCCGTGATCGGCTTCGCGCTCGCATTCTCATGGCAAGCGTCGCGCCCCGTGCGCGCGGCTGCTGCTTCCGTCGGTCTTATCCTCGCCATTTCATTGCACGCCCTATTCAACTTCTTTATAATTCAGGGAGACGGGTCCTATGTGATCCTCGCCTTGTTCACGGTATGGACTGGCGCGGTCGCATTCTTCGCCGCCTTTGAGATACTGAAGTACTTCCGGTACCGAAATTTACCAAAGAACGTCTGCTAATAGCCTTATGATGAAAAAGAAATCGCTGTTTGAGCGCCTCGGCGGGTTCCGCCCGGCAGAGGACGACTACGACTTCGACGACGAGGCGGCAGACCACTCCCCTTCCGCGGGTCCCACCCGCACCTTTCACCCGTCTACACAGCCGGTAGCGGCATCCGTTCCGGATCGCGCCGAGGGACATCTCCCGGTCGACATGTATCAGACCGGGACGGAGCTCGTGATCCGCACGTTCGTCGCGGGGGTACGTCCGGACGAGATGAACGTCTCCATAAGCCGCGACATGGTCGTCATCGAAGGCTCCCGCGAGGAGCGCTCCGAAGTGACCGGTTCGGACTATTTCAATCAGGAACTCTTCTGGGGCACCTTTGCACGCACCATCATGCTCCCGCAGGAAGTGGACGTCGACGGCGCGCAGGCATCCTCAAAGGACGGCCTCCTCACCATCGTGCTGCCGAAGCTTGATAAGACGCGTCAGACGAAGCTCAAGGTCCGCGCGAACTAACCGTCAGAGAGTTTTTTCGACACGCGCGGACTCTGGTTCCGCGCGCTCGACCATGAACCGCACACGGCCGATGGTCTGTCCATTCTCCGTCTCAACAGTCACCCGCCACTCTCCTGGAGAGACCGTCGCCTGCGAGTATCCACGATACCCGCCCTCCCTGCCGCCCGCGATGGGGTAGGACGCACGGCTCATGACAATCCAATCGCTGTCGATTTTCTTCTCCCAGACATGCGCAACCCGGCTACCAAACAGGGTCGGCGCCTTCACGGCACTGTAGGCATACAGCACGTCCCCAGCATCCGCATGCACGACCGCCGTTCGCAGGTCCCACCAGGACTTCTCCGGTTCTCCGCTGACTGTATATCCGCCCGGAACCTTCGTAAGCGTGTAATAGATGCCGCTGTCGGTAAGAGTGAGCGGGAGCGGTGGGATAAGTTCAGTAAAGTACGCGACGTTCACAACGGCAAGAAGTACTGCGGCGGCAGCCACTATGTTTCTACGGCTCTCGAGGTATCGGTTCTGATTGAGGCGCCGCA
Source organism: uncultured Candidatus Saccharibacteria bacterium (assembly GCA_964563365.1). Lineage (GTDB taxonomy): Bacteria > Patescibacteriota > Minisyncoccia > Phycocordibacterales > Phycocordibacteraceae > C7867-001. Next base: position 2,292 of record CAZLVR010000065.1, read on the forward strand.
GGAGTAGCAGGAAGACGCCGAAGAGGACGCATGCAGCAAGGGTCGATCCGGCAAAGACCCAGGGGCCGATTGTAT
>CAZLVR010000066.1:0-2261 GCA_964563365.1 uncultured Candidatus Saccharibacteria bacterium
TTGAGGAGCTTTACGTCGACGTAAGGCCCCTTCTTGAGCGATCGTGCCATGGTGAATGTAAGTGTGGTTTGGTTGTGAAGAAGGCCGGGACGAGCAAAGAATTTCCCCGAGATAGGGTCCGTATAGGTCCCAATCCCGGGTGATATCCCGTTTCGCCCCCGCCCCCTCGCCTCCTTTTCGGAGGGAACCCGCGCAAAGCGGATAGGCCTAATCTACAGGCCAGAGTACGAAGTGTCAAACCCGCGCGAAACTGCAGACCGAAACCGCCCTCGGGGAGATGAGGTTTTCATGCCCACGTCAGGAAGGGAGTATCATAGTGACCATATGGAACCCCAGAACCCTGCCTCCGATATCGCTCCCCCGCCCGCACCTGCTCCCGAGCCGCATCGGGAGCAAAAGTCCCTTCCGACCGTTCTTGCTGTCCTTATCCTCCTCATAGCCGTAGGGGGCATCTGGTTCTGGCTCGCCCAAACCCCGTCAGGGACTGGCACGAATGCTACTTCAACTCCAGCAGGGACAGTCGAGAAGCAGACTATCCGGGACGCGGGCGAGTATTACACTATCGAGGCAAGCTATCCGGCGACGACTCCGCTCAAAGCAAGCGCAGGAGCCCGCGCGGACGCGAAGGCTGCTGAGGTGCTTCATACCTTTGTCGCCCAAGAGATCGCGAACTTCAAAGAGACAAATATAACCGTCCTTACCCCGGCTGATATACAGGTGATGGGTCTCGGCGGCGACAGGAAATATGCGCTCGGTATCGATTATACGATCTATACCTCTCCTGCGACCGTCTCTGTAGTCTTTCAGATGTACCAAGACACAATGGGGGCGCACCCAAACGGCTACTACCGTTCCTTCGTATTCGACAAAACCACGGGCGAGGGCCTCACGCTCGCAGATATCTTCTCCCCGACGGCCGACTACGCTGCCGTGCTCTCAAACGAGTCGAGGACCCGCCTCCCTGCTCTCATGAAGGCGCGCACGGGGTATGATGCGGACCCTGATATGCTCGCGGCCGGGACGACGCCGGACGCCGATAATTTTCAGAGCTTCTATCTCGTTGGGCCGGATCTCGTCATCATCTTCCCGCCGTACCAGATAGCAGCGTATGCGGCTGGGACAACGGAACTCTACATCCCTCGTGCGGAGCTCGGAAACGCAATCGTCGCGAAGTACCGATAGCAAAACGGCCCGGAGTCGCCTCCGGGCCGTTTCTTTAGTCCATGAACATCCGATCGAACTCCGGAAACGGCATCGCATAGGTGCTTCCGGGGACAAGTCCCTGGGTGCGCCCCATACGCCCTTTATCGTAGTACCGACTGTTTGCCATGCTCGAGAACGAGACGGCAGCCACCCGGCCTGTACGTGCGGTACGTTCGTTCGCCACGATGCGATGCCACGGCGCTTTCACGGCACACCGCGAACGGTGCTGCAGCCCAAGGCCGGCAAAGACGAGTGTTTCCCCGTCCTCGACGTCCATAGGGACATAGCGTCCGTCCACGGTAAGCCGTTCAACGCCCGGATCGCTCTCGTAGAGATGCGTCGTGAACCCACCCTTGTCAGGATGCGGATCCCCAAGAAGCATCCCTGGCTCTTTGTCTCCGAAGTAATGGAGGAGCCGAATGATGCGACGATGGCTCCACGCCTTCGCATCACTCACGAGATTCGATAACCCGTATACGCGCTCCACGTCTTCAAGGAAGTCGCAGATGAGCGCATCGAGTTCCGGATACACGGCAACCGCAGCGTCGAGAAACCTATGCGCTTCTGGTGCGCCGACTTTGTCTGCTTCGGCGCGAAGGAACGACTCCTGATCAAGGCGGACATGGAAGTCCTCCTTGAGATCGAATCCGTCCGTTCCGCGCTTCAGCTCATAGCCAGCGCCCGAGATGCGGGCATCCTGCGAGTAGCCGAATCGGGCTTTCACCTCTTCCGGCAACGTACAGAACTCCTGCCAGCGTGCGACCATCACCTCGACCTTCTCTTGGAGAGCGAGCCGTCGCGGGACGCGCGCGAGCATTTCCGTTTCAAGCGATCGTATGTCCATGCGTTTCGGAACTATGAGCGTACTCATTGGTATCTACCACGAACTGGTTCCGCTTCCCAGTATACGTTCGTGCTTAAAATAAGCGAAAACCCCGCCACACGGCGGGGTTTTCGTAGAGGGGCTTAGCCCTGCTTGTTCTTCTTGCCGACCTTCCTGCGCGACACGATGAAGACGTTCGAGTACTTCTTCGGCGTGCGGGACTTCTGACCCTTGC
>CAZLVR010000067.1:0-2037 GCA_964563365.1 uncultured Candidatus Saccharibacteria bacterium
ATGCCGAGCGTGCCGTTCAGCAGCAGGATCGGCGCGGTAGCCGGAAGCACGGCAGGCTCCTTCATGGTGTCGTCATAGTTCGGGTTCCAGGCGACAGTCTCCTTCTCGATGTCAGAGAGCATCGCGGCGCCGACGCTGCTCATCTTCGCTTCCGTATAGCGCATCGCCGCCGGCGGATCGCCGTCGATAGAGCCGAAGTTACCCTGCCCGATGACGAGCGGATACCGGGTCGTGAAGTCCTGCGCGAGCTTCACCATCGCGTCATAGACCGCAACGTCGCCGTGCGGGTGGTACTTCGCGATCACGTCTCCCACCACCGCTGCTGACTTCTTCGTCTTTGCAGTCGGACCAAGGCCGATCTCCCCCATCGAGTAGAGGATGCGACGATGCACCGGCTTCATGCCGTCACGAACGTCAGGCAACGCACGATCCGTAATAACAGACATCGCGTAGTCGATGAACGACGTCCGCATCTCGTCGGTTATGGACTGCTCTATGACGTTCGCGGCCGGAACCGGTGCGACGGGTTTCTCTTCTTTCTTAGCCATTTAAAACGGGATAACGGTAGGACTGTCGTTCGACTCCGCCTTCATAGTCGAGGACGACTGTCCGTCGACGACCATGACGCCTCCATCCTTCGCACCTTGATAGGCGCTTGCGGCGCCGAGAAGACCAGAGAAGTCTTCCTTCGTATCAGTGGCACTCTTCACGAGCGCTGCGGAAGTTGGGTCGGGGGTCGGAGAGATCGCGAGTGCGCCGGAAGAGGTAAGCGCTGCAAACCAGCCGACGGCGACAAGTGCTGTGACGCCGATGGAGGAACCAACAGCAATGCGACGCCGAACATGCTCGGGCTTTGCTCGCAGGCTTTCGACGTAATCGCGGACATGCTCCATACGCCTAGGGATTAATCACAATTATATCACCATCCTTGTCAAGCGCATCCTTCTTTTTGAGGGTAAGTTTGTCCGTCTTCTCTGCTGCCCCGCCCTCTTCCTTCAGGTACGCGTCGAGCGCCTTCGGAGTGCCCATCCCGCTCCAATGCATCGGCACGATGATCCGCGGCTCAAGCATGGTCGTAAGCTTCGCGGCAGCCGCCGCATCGAGCACCCCGTCACCTCCAACCGGAACGAACAGCACGTCGATCTCATCGATAGCTTCTTTCGCGTCAGCAGGAAGCGCGGGGTCTGCGAGAGCGCCGAGATGCACGAGCGTCATGCCTTCGAGCTTCACGCTGTAGATCGAGTTCATCGCTTCCGTCTCGCCTTTCGCGAGGCCGTACCCGCTTTTCGTGAGGAAGCCTTGAACGGTGACGCCGCCGTATTCATATTCGCCCGGGCCGGTGATTGCAAACGGCTGCTTCTCTCCGTAGGTCGCCTCCGCGACCCCGTTCATATCCGGGTGGTTTCGGGAAACGAGCGCGATGTCGGCGCCGAACCGGATGCCCGGCAGAGTTCCGTTTTTGCTCACCGGATCAAAGACGAGCGTCAGGTCACCGAAGGTGACCTTGAAGCACTGTCCGCCGTGGTGAGTGATGACCATGAAGATTCAAGTATATCCTGGATATGGGTGCGCATCCACCCTTGCGCGTTCGCCGCATACGGCACACAGTGCCAGTAACGGCCGAGGTGTGTTAATGCAGCCGGAGCCGCCAGGCAAGGGCGTCACAACCCTTCCCGTACAACCTCTTGTATGCAATCGTCTCTTGGTAGGAACATGCTATGACCAAGTCGATGAAATACGCGCGGTATCGCATGTGCGCCGCGCAACTCTGGCGCCATCAATTGCCCCATATCTGCAATCGACGGCATTAGAGAAAGGAGGTGCGTGGCTCTCCCCGCAAGGGGAGGTCACCCGGGCGACGCTCATCGTGAGCGTCGCCCGGATTCTTTCCCGGCCCTTCTCCCCGTACGGGATATATGGTATAGTCGACGTACATCTGGAGCGCGTGCGTAAGCCGTAAGCGGGCTAACCTTCTCGGTAGTGAAAGCCACCGGAAAACCCGCGACGCGGACGCTCTCGATTTCATTACATTCATGC
>CAZLVR010000068.1:0-1910 GCA_964563365.1 uncultured Candidatus Saccharibacteria bacterium
TCTCTCGCACGCGCTTTGGTGCAGACATCGTTGCAGAATTCCTTCCGCCCGAGCGTGATTCAAAGAAGGTAATCATCTTCTCATCGGGATGCCCGGGATATCCGATGGGGAAGGACGCCCTGATGAGGAAATTCTCGCGCCTGGGCTACTGGACGATCTCGTATGCATATCGCGGCACCTGGGAATCCGGCGGCACATTCCTCGAATATCCGCCATCGGACGATGTGCTCACTATCATGGACACCCTCGGAAGCTTCGAGGATTTGTGGAGCGGTGCGGAATACTCGATACCGGATCCCGAGGTATATCTCATCGGCGGCTCCTTCGGCGGTGCAGCAACCTTGCTTGCGTCACGGGATGTACGCGTGAAGAAGGCGATCGCGATATCGTCCGTCACCGATTGGCTCGCACAGGAGCGCACGATGGAGCCATTGTCGCTCATGAACGAGTTCATCCCGAAGGCGTTCGGTATGGGGTACCGAGGCGAGCAGGAGATCTACCGGAAACTCCTCGTCGGCGATTTCTACAATCCGGCTCACGAGAAAGCGTCGATGGACGGCTCCAAACTCCTCCTTATCCATTCGAAGGACGATCTCATCGTCCATGCGGCGCCCGCAGAGGCGTTCGCACATGATGTCGGCGCCCGCTTCGTACTTCTTTCAAACGGGGGTCACGGCGGCGTCTCCCGCGCGCTTGAACCCCGCATCTACCGTGAGATCATGTCGTTCTTGAAAAAAGTCTAGCGCAACCGCTTCATCGTACGTTCATATACGGCGATTGTGCCCGCATCCGTTCTCCTGTAGCCTGAGTATGGGCGGGGTGACTCTAGAAGGAGGCATCCCGTGGGATCAGAGCAGCTCAACGGAATCTTGCGAAGGCAAGGACATCCTGTGGAATTGCATGAACTCATTGAGTTCTTGTGCAAGCAGGGATTTCACGAATACGAAACCTGGGGAAGGCACGGCATCGGTTCAAAATCGGTGAACGACCTGCTTCGGGAGATTAACGAGGACGGAGTTGTCCTGCGTGTCCTCTCGGACGGGCGCATAGCTCGTCTTGCGGAACGCGTCTTCATACGCGCGTGGTACGTGAAGGACAATGACATCTACGTCATCCGTGAGATCTGCAGGATCTTTCGCGACGGCACGCCGGATTGGCGCACGCCGCCGCCGGAAGCGAAAGATGCAGGCTTCACAGAGACAAAGCATCCGTCGCAGACCGTCTATGACGTTCTGTTACAGGGATTGCATCAGGAGCTCAGCATCAGGTTCGGACGCACCAGCGTCCGTCGCCGCATGAAGTATCTCCGGCTCGTCCCCATGGGTCCTGGACACGCGTCAAAGGCGTATCCAGGGCTCGTAACCATCGACTTCGGGTATGTCGTCGCGTTTCGCCTTCGCAGACGAGACATTCGGCAGCGATACATCGAGCGCGGCCCTGACGGAGTGGTGACGCTCCTTAAGCCCGTGAAGGAAGGGACAGATGATGTGGTCACGTTGGTGCCACGTCGGGCGTTCGTTCAGCCGCTGGTCCTCTAGGGGACTGGCGGCACTTTTTTATATGAAGAAACCGCCGGCGAGAGCCGGCGGTTTCTTGCGCCATGTCTTATTTCTTGCCCTTCTTCGGTCCCGTATATGCGAGCGTCATGCGCTGGTCCTTCGGCTCGAAGACCTTGATCGCGAACGGGTAGGTCTTGCCGAGCTCCAAGGTTTCGCGAAGCTCCGCAGGCGACGCGAACTCCGAGATATGGACGAGGCCGGCGACGCCCTCCTCAATCGATGCGAGCGCGCCATGCTTGTTGTACTTGATGACTACGCCGTGCACCTCCATGCCTTTCGTGTAGCGCTCCGCAGCGGCCTTCCACGGATTTTCCTTCAAGGACTTCACCGAGAGGGAAATCTTGCCATCCT
>CAZLVR010000069.1:0-1909 GCA_964563365.1 uncultured Candidatus Saccharibacteria bacterium
TCCGGTTTCCGGACACGCCCGGCTTCGTCGAGTTCGCGCGGGAGACCCGAGGCGACCATTCGCCTCCCTTTTCCTACGTGACCTATCGCCGAGCCTGAGTTCCTACTGAAAACGCCCGCGACAAAATGTCGCGGGCGCCTTCTTTTCTGCCTACTTACTTCACCTGGATGCCCATCGAACGCGCGGTACCCTCGATGATGCGGTCGGCCGCTTCCGGAGAGGCTGCCGAGAGGTCCGGCATCTTCTGCTCAGCGACCTCACGGACCTGCGCCTTTGTGATGGTGCCGCCCGACTTCTGGCCCGGCTTCTGGGAGCCCTTCTCGATCCCGAGGATCTTCAAGATGAGGCGGGATGCCGGCGGGGTCTTGAGGACGAACGAGAACGTGCGGTCCTCGTAGACGGAGAGGTCGACCGGGATGATGTCACCCATCTTGTCGCGAGTCGCCTCGTTGAACTTGTTCACGAAGTCGCCGATGTTCACGCCCGCGGGGCCGAGCACGGTACCGACCGGCGGAGCCGGGGTGGCCTTCCCTGCCGGGATCTGGAGCTTGATCTTCTTTACTACCTTAGGCATACGATTGTTGGTTAACGGACTCTAAATTACATCTTGCGGATCTGCAAGAAATCGAGCTCCACGGGGGTCTCGCGGCCGAACATGGCGACCATGACTTTGACCTTCCCGCGCTCCTCGTCTATCTCGCCCACCTTCCCCTCGAGATCCTTGAACGGACCGTCATTGATGACAACCGGATCATCCTTCATGAGATCGATGCGGTGCTTCGGAATCTCCTGATCCATGCGCTTCATAAGGGTCGCGACCTCTCCCTCCTCCATCGGGACCGGCGTAGTGCCGGAACCAACGAAACCGGTCACGCGCGGCGTGTTACGCACGACAAACCAGGAATCCTCGTCGACGATCATCTTCACGAGGATATAGCCTGGGTAGATCTTCTCCTCCTCGACGACGCGCTTACCGCCCTTCACGCGGACCTTCTTCTCCGTCGGAACGACGACTTCGAAAATCTTTTTCTGCATGCCGAGCGACTCGATGCGCTGCTTCAGGTTCCTTTCAACGGCGTTCTCGTAGCCAGCATAGGTGTGGATGGTGTACCAGCGAGGCTCGGCGTTTGCTGCCGACTCGTCGAACTGGGGTGCGGTGCGGGTATCCATAGAATTAGCGGTTAACGATACCGGCGACGACGTGCGTAAAGCCCGCGTCGACGAGACCGACGAAGACGCCGATGACGACGGAGATGACGATAATGAGTGCCGTATGGACGACCGCCTGACGGGGCTTCGGCCACACCACATGCGAAAGCTCCGCCCGGACGTTCTTCAGGTAGCTGATAAATGAGTTCATGAGTCGAGTATTTTAAAACGCCCCTCGGGGCGCTTGCCGGCAATTATACCAGGAAGAAGGGTCTGGTCAAATGAGGTGGCGCGGCTCCCGGGGAGCCGCGCCGTACGCTCATACCAGTGCGAATTGCGCGCTTCCGCCCATGAAGGTCATGAGCGGGAGGCGACAGTTGCAGTCGAGCCGGAGGTGATCGTTCGGCTCGCGAACGATGACGCCTTCGACAGACGCGCCGGGGGTGACCCCGAGAAGATCGGCGGCCTTCTCGCAGATATTATCTACGCGAAGCCGTGTTCCGAGCATTGCATCGACCTCTTCGCCTCCCTCGAGGGGAACGAATTTGGTCGCGTCGCCGCGAATCACGCACTTGTATGTCTTTCCTCGCTCCATGAGCGCCATGGCGGCCTCCTGAACTTGAGCGATACTGCTCCAAAACCTAATTGTAGCGCTCCGGGAGCGGCGCGTGCCGGGGTTGTAAACAGGAGCGGGCGGCCCCCGGGAGGGGCCGCCCGCCTGTCCGCACACGTGTTCTAGCGGATCTCGTAGGTCACCATG
>CAZLVR010000070.1:0-1766 GCA_964563365.1 uncultured Candidatus Saccharibacteria bacterium
TTTCCCCATAGACGTAGATATCGTCCCCTTCGGTGAGTTTCTGGATATCGTTGAACGCCTTGTATGCCTGGTTATGCACCACAGGAAGGTGCGATGAGTGGCCGAAAAGGAGCGCATTTCCCTTCTCGCCTGGGAGGCCGGTGCCTGGGTACCGTACAGCACCCACAAGAAGGGCCTGGTCGAGCGCTTTGATGTCGGTCGACTGAGGGTTCGACACGTTCGCCTTAATGCCGACAGCAGGGATCTCGATGCGTGTCGGCTCTTCCCCGTGTGCGACCGCAACCGTGTCTGGTGTTGGGATCTGCGTGATGGTGCGGCCCGGAGTATAGAGGTTGAAGCCTGTTGGCGCGAAGTCGACGCTCGCAAGGAACGTATGGCTTACAAAAAAGATTATGAGGAAGACGCCGAGAAAGCTCCACGGATGATCGTGGATCTTCTCTATGACATTTGGCAGGTGGATGACCGTGCGCTTCTTTTGCATACGCTCTAGTCTAGCAGTCTTGACAAATTTGACAATATGCTTAAGATGTGTGAGTCTAAAAACCTATGTCTGACGGAAGCGAAAAGAAGGGCGTCAATCCAATAGCCGTGGTCGGCTTTATCATCCTTGTCCTCGCAGGGATGCTTCTTGCTGTCTACGCGTCCCGCTATGTCCCCCAGCTTCTTGGGAACCTCACCTCCGCGGTCTACATCACGAGCGATACGCCAAAGAATGCGACGACCACTACCCCGACTCCGACGATAACGCCATCTGCGCCGACCCCGGCTCCGGTCGCAACAACCACAACTGATACGAAGGCTCCGACAACCGGCGGTCCGTCATACGTCCCGACTCCGACCAAGACCTACACGTATTCATATCCGTCGGGCCCGCGCCTCTACGGTTCTCCGGATCTTTCACTTTCGAACGTCCGCGTCGGCTACTTCTCCGGAAACACCGTTATCGCTGACGATCATGTCCCATCGGGTCGCGATATGGGTATCACCTTCACGGTCCGCAACGGAGGTACGAACGCAGTCTCGAACTATCTCGTCCGCGTACGCATTGAAGGTCAGCAGGACGCGATCGCTCGCGGCGGTCTCCTCTACCCGAACGGCTACCAGAACTTCACGCTCCGTGCGACTGATAATGAACGTGGCAACATCCGCGTATCGATCGAGGTCGACTATCAGGATGTGATCAACGAGTCGAACGAGTCGAACAACGACTACGCGACCGATATCGACATGAATGGCTCTGGTCGTTCAACCTCGCGTGACGATATCTCCTGTGATCTCTCCCTTTCTCCGTCGCGCATTGATGACGGCGACTCTGCAACGCTCCGCTGGGAAACTGATGGCCCGGTTGAGACCGCGCGCTTCAATCAGGGTATCGGTCGCGTCGATGAGGATGGTGGTTCTAAGCGCGTTTCTCCTGACGAGGACACCACCTACCGCCTCACGATCGAGGACGAGGACGGCAACGACACGAGCTGCTCCGTCACCCTCCGCGTCGACTAATTTGAGAGTAGAGAAACCGCCCGGCAGAAGCTGGGCGGTTTCTTGTTTGACAGGTATTCCTCTCGGTTGCACCATTACGGTATCCCGTACGCTTGGCGTACGAAGCACAGGAGAGTGCCATGCCCGGGCAACCGGATGATCACAAACCCCACCCTTCAAACATCGGCAAGGTGATCATGTTGATCGCCGTCGTCGTTATCGGCATCGGCGCGTGGATCGCCTTCGGGCACGGTCCGCCGCCGAACTAATGGGTGCGGGAACGTGAA
>CAZLVR010000071.1:0-1728 GCA_964563365.1 uncultured Candidatus Saccharibacteria bacterium
ACCGGAATCTTCTTCCGCTTGTAACCCTCTCCTTCACGGAAGGTATGAATGAGCGGCCACGTATGGATCGGGAGCTGTTGCGAGCGCATGCGAAAGGACTCATTGCGCTCATTCCGTCCTTTGCTGGCGACGTCGCGCAGCTCCTTGCGGCAGGAGACGAGGACGGCGCGGCGGCGGCGCTCGCCGAATGGAAGAGCATCTTCGGAGACGGAAACGTATTTCTTGAAGTCACGCATCACTCCAAGGTGGATGGGCATGAGGCGAAGATGGCGAAGATTCGCGCGCTCGGGAAGAAGGCAGGCGTGCCGACCGTTGCGCAGCACGACGTGTACTACCTCTCGCCGGAGGATGCGGAAGCAACGTCGGTGCTCCGCCGGATCGGGCAAGGCGGCGAGGGAAGGAACGAGGGCGAAGACTTCTCGTTCGTCGACGAGCGCTTCATGCGCGCGCATTTCAGCGACGAGGAGGTGGACGCGTCCGGCGCCATCGCTGATCGCTGTTCGATTGAGTTTGAGCTTGGTAAGTGGGTGTTCCCTGCACTTCCCGTTTCTCCGGGCTACGCAAACCATGATGAAGAACTGCGCGCAAAAACCTATGCCGGCCTTACGAAGCGCGGCATGGAGAAGACCGAGGCCGTGAAAGAACGCATCGAGTACGAGCTTTCGGTCATCAAGACGAAGGGGTACGCGACCTACTTCCTCGTGGTCGCCGATCTTCTCGACTACGCACACAAGAACCACATCCTCACGACCATCCGCGGCTCGGTCGGTGGCTCCTTGGTCACGTATCTTGTCGGCATCACGAACGTGGACCCGCTCGCGTACAAACTTCCCTTTGAACGCTTCTTGAATCCGGAGCGTCCCTCGGCCCCCGACATCGACATGGACTACGCGGATAACCGGCGTGACGAGATGATTGCGTACGCGAAAAGAAAGTATGGTGAGGATCATGTCGCACAGATCGGCACCTTCGGTACCATGCTCGCCCGCGCTGCCGTGCGCGACGTCGCGCGGGCACTCGGCCACGCGTACGGGACCGGCGACCGCATCGCGAAACTCATCCCCATGGGAAGCCAGGGCTTCCCCATGACGATCGACCGCGCGATCGAGATGGAGGAAGAGTTGAAAGCGCTCTACGAGGAGGACGATGACGTCCGCGAGATCATCGATCTCGCACGACGCATCGAAGGCTCTGCGCGCCAGACGGGCGTGCACGCTGCGGGCGTTGTCATTGCGCCGACGCCCTTGACCGAGTGGACGCCGCTCCAGACCGATCCGAAAACTGGGAAGCTCATCACCCAGTACGATATGCATGCCATCGAGGATGCAGGCCTCCTCAAGTACGACTTCCTCGGCATCAAGAACCTCGCGGTGCTCGCGGACTCAGTCGACCGGGTGTTTGCGACGCGCGGGATCGTCATCGACATCGAGACCGTTCCCATCGACGACGCGAAGACGTTCGCGATGCTCGCCCGCGGCGAGACGGAAGGCACGTTCCAGTTAAACGGCTCCGGTATGACGCGCTACCTGAAGGAGCTCCGACCGACGACCATCCACGACATTAACGCCATGGTGGCACTCTACCGCCCGGGACCGATTGAAACCATTCCGCAGTACATCGAGCGCAAGAAGAACCCGCGCCTCATCCGCTACATGGATGAACGCATGAAGGACTATCTCGAAGCTTCCTACGGACTCCTCGTGTATCAGGACGACGTTCTCCTCACCG
>CAZLVR010000072.1:0-1641 GCA_964563365.1 uncultured Candidatus Saccharibacteria bacterium
CATCGGACAGGGGACGGAAATCGAAAACCTTCGCGCCTTCCTCTACAAGGTCGCAAATAACCTCATCATCGATGAGGCTCGCAAGAAGCGCGAGCAGGTCTCTATCGAGGCCTTGGAAGAAAGCGGGTTTGAACCATCCAGCAACCCTCGCGCCGCCCTCGAGAAGGGGATCGACCATCAGGCCATCCTCCCTTATCTCGACAAGCTCGACGAGAAGCATCGCGAAGTCGTCATCATGCGGTATATCGATGACTTGTCCCCGAAAGAGATCGCGGAGATCTTGGGCGAATCCGCGAACGTCGTCTCCGTGCGGCTCCATCGCGCCATCGACAAGCTCCGTCGCCTCATCCCTTCCTATGTTTTATCGCTTTAGATTCTTCCGCCGCGCCCGCGCGCTGGCCCTTACGCCCGACGAGAAAGACGCTGCTCGCCGCGAGCTTTTATCATTCATGGAGACGCACCCGGTAAGACCGCGCGAGGCGGCACGTCCAGTAGAGCAAAGGTCGAACCCCTTGTTCTCGTTCCTCGCTCCTGCTTTAAAGCCGATCCCGCTCGCGGTCCTTGCCCTCCTGCTTGTCGGGACGGGGACGGCTTCCGCGGCGGAAGGCGCCCTCCCCGATAGCCCCCTTTATTTCCTGAAGGTCAACGTGAACGAACCCATCCGGCGCTCGCTCGCCCGTTCGGCGGAGGCAAAGGCCGAAGTCGAAGCGGACCTCGCCGCGCGTCGTCTCGACGAGACGAAGGCGCTCGTCGAACAGGATCGCCTCACGCCGTCCATCCAAGCCGATCTCGAAGCCCGTTTCAAGGAGCAGGCCGATCGCGCGGAGGCGAAGATCCTCATTTTGAAAGATACGGGAGCCGCAGACGTCGCCGCGGATCTTTCCGCTCGCTATGAGGCCAAGCTCCAGGTCCGCAAAGAGGCCCTCGATCGTCTTTCTGAGCGTCCGGTCCCCGCTGGCGCCGCCATCACGCCCGTGCTCGATGCGGTGCGACTCAAGGCCGAAGCGGCGACCCGTCAGCGCGAACGCCTCACGGACGATCTTGGCTCGGGAACGCGCCACGACAAGAATGACGCGCATAAGACCGACGAAAAATGGAAAGAGATCGCGTTTGAGGCGCAGGCTGGCCTTGAAGGGCGCTTGAGAGAGGTCCAGAGCGAACGCGCCCGTGCCGACGCCTTCACCTCTCCTGAAGTCGGCATGAAGGCGGATCTCCAGATCGCTGCCGCGAAGGAGGCCTACGCGAAGGGGCACGCTTCCTTGCGCGCCGGTGCTTACGCGGATGCCGCTACGGCATTCCGTGCGACCCGTGAAGCGTTACGCGAGGTCGAGGCGCTACTTCGCGGGGCGGACAAGCCGAAGCCTGAACATGCAGATGAAGAGTCGTCGAAGGAGGTTCCAAAAAAAGAAGACCGTCCGGCCGCCTTGCGCCCGCGGCGCGAACTTCCGGTGAAGGTGATTCCCGCGCCGAAGCTGGATCCGATCGTTGTTCCGTCCGTCGATCCATTCACGAAAGAAGCGGACAAGATCGAAGACCCGGAGCGCCAAAAAGCTGAACTAGACCAGAAAACCCCCTAAATCATTTGAACAACGTTCCTACTCACATATGCGTACCCATCTCCTTGTTGCGGGCGTCGCCTTG
>CAZLVR010000073.1:0-1607 GCA_964563365.1 uncultured Candidatus Saccharibacteria bacterium
TGGACAACTGCTGATCGCGCTTCCGTGCCGGGTCCATAAGCTTCTTGACCGGGAACGGAAGCGAGTCGATGCAGAGATAGTTTTCCACGTGCGACGGTGACTTCTTCACCAAGTCGGCGATGTGCCGCACTTTCGCGCTGTGACTGAGCGATTTATCGCTTTCATCGTACAGACGCTTATATGCGGAAGCTTCATCGACCGATACCAGGTCTTCCCGCTGCAGGTTGTCGAGGAGCGCCTCCTCGAAGTGATGGCGCTCATCGTTGACCGTGTCGACGAAGGCGTTGACGAGTGGTTCTTTCCCGGTCCGTTCTTGGATCCGGTGGAACGCGCGCCAGCGCCGCTCGCCCCCAATAAGGACGAATACACCAGGCTGTCGCGAGTGCTTACACACCCTGACCGGGGTCTTCTGACCTTTCGCCTGAATGCTGTCGGCGAGCTCTTCGAGGCCCGCCTCATCAAAGTAGCGCCGCGGCTGATTTTCGTAGCGAGTAATCCGGCTGAGCCGGATGGGAAGAGGGTGACCGAGGCCCCCTTCTTCCCGATCCGTTTCCGCCAGCGATGTGCTACCGGCCATGTTCGCCTCCTTCTGTTGGAGCCTATAGTGAACGTAGTTTGTACTGGCCGTTCGGATAATGCTCCTCGGAGCCTAGGTTTGCAACATGGATGCTACTTCCCCTTCCGCCACTCGTCTATCTTCCCGTGGTTACCAGTCGTAAGGACTCCCGGTACCGCGTACTTCTTCTTTTCCCAAACGATAGTTTCGGGGCGTGTATACACGGCGCTTGAGGCGATGCGGCGCTCTTCAACTGACTCATCCTTCCCAAGGACTCCAGGGAGCCGTCGCGTGACCGCGTCAACTATCGCCATGGCCGGCACTTCAGCACCGGTATAGGTTGCCTCGCCGACCGAGTAGCGCTTCACGGTCCCCATGGTTTTGAGGATCTTCGCGGCGCGCTCATCGATTCCTTCATAGCGCCCGCAGATGAAGACAACGTCGTCGAACTTCATGAGCTTGTCTGCCTCCTTATTTGTGAACGCTGGAGCGCCCGGAGAGAACCAGACAAATGCTGCCTTCCCTTTCTTCCTGCCAAGAGATTTCTTTGCAGCACGCACGACCGGGAGCGCAGTCATCACCATACCGGGTCCACCGCCATACGGGCGCTCATCCACCTTTCCCCAGCGGTTATCAACGAAGTCCCGGGGCGACTGGTATTTCACATCTATCTTCTTATTCTTCCGCGCACGGCCGAGTATGGACGTTGAGAGATACGCGTCGCACGCGTCCGGAAACAGGGTGATGAGATGGAAGCGGAGCATCTAGCCGAGACCTTCAATAACCTCGTCCACGGACTTCAATTCATTCTCGCGTTTGCCGCCGACTGGCTCATTCACCTTGAGGTTCACGCGCGCGTTATGCTTCATGCCGACAACGCGCAGCAGGGTGCGAATAGCCTTCGCGATATTACCGTCGCGGCCGATGACCTTACCCATGTCATCCTTGTTAACGGTGAGCGTGAGGAGAACGCCCATTTCGTCCACGCTGCGCGCAATCGCAACATCGTCTGGATTATCGACGAGTGCCTTAACTACGTATTCGAGAAACT
>CAZLVR010000074.1:0-1515 GCA_964563365.1 uncultured Candidatus Saccharibacteria bacterium
CGCAATGCGGCAAAAAAAGCCATAACCAAGATGCTGCTCAACTATGACGGAAACGAGCATAAGCATATCCATTACGCGCTCCTCGCTATCAAGTCCTGCGGGCTCGAATCGGACGAGGACATACGAGATGTTGCGAAAGAATCCGTTCTGTCGAATCTCAGGAATGATGACGTCAACAAGTATCATCATCTGAAGAACGCGCTCGAACTCATGAAGGGCATGGCACTTAGCGCAGACGAATTCGATTCGTCAGAGCTCAGGCGCCTGGCGCGCGACAAATTCGAAATCTTCACGAAAAACAGCTTCACCGGCTGGGGGACGGCCGTCCTGGTGAAAGATCTCATAGCGTTCATCGGCCAAGAACTCAGGGATGACCCGCAGATCCGCGCGCAGGTGCTCGAGCAGATCGCTGAGATGGCTCTTAGGATAGACGTTAAATCGCTGGGAAAAGAGCATTCAGATCTGGCGGATATAAATACGCTGATCAAGACCTTCGTCTTCACCTCAGAGGAGACTGCTTCGTTCATGACGCCGGAACTAGCCGATGCGCTTAAGAATGAGCAGTGGACCTCCGAAGGCGTGCTCGAGGCCCGTGCGGAATGGGCGCGCCGGATGGACGACGAAGGGAAGAGCCCGGGTTACGACGTGGAGTTCGATCCTTCACGCGACTTGTCGAAGCACAGACCGAGATAGTCGAGGGAAGCGGTACCAACGCGAACCGGCACAAAGCCCCGGGGAACCGGGGCTTTTGCGCTATATATCTCCGGGTTGCGCAAGGGAATGGGGAGTCCTGTACAATACCCGGACCTCTATGGATCCACTCGCCAAGCTCTTCGGTTCCGCCGCCCGGGTGAAGCTCCTCCGGCTCTTCCTCTTCAACGAGAACGACAGCTTCACGGTCGCGGACGCGGCTAACCGCTCGAAGACGGCGAAGGACGCGGCACGGAAGGAGGTTGCCGCGCTCCTCGGCATCGACCTCATCCGGAAGAAGACGGGGAAGGGCACCGCCCGCTACACGGTGAACCAGAAGTTCGAGCACTATGAGGCGCTGCGCACCTTCCTGCGCACCACGTCCGGGCTCGACGACTCGAACATCGCGTCCTCGCTCCGTCGCGCGGGCACGCTCCGCTTTCTCGCCCTATCCGGGCTTTTCACCGGCGTCGTCGAGTCGAAGGTCGACATCCTCATCGTGGGCGACCGCATCGACGAGAAGCTCCTCGCGTCCACTGTCCGCACGCTCGAGGCGGAACTTGGCAGGGAATTGCGCTACGCATCCTTCACGACGGAAGATTTCCGGTATCGCGTCGGCGTCTATGACCGCCTCGTGCGCGACGTGCTCGACTACCCGCACCGACTCGTGCTCGACAAGATCGGGATATAGGCGTTCGGGGGAGAAAATGGCGTAGTGCGGCCTATCCACACGGCCCCTTCCCTGGGCCTTCCCCCTTGCTACACTTTAAGGAAGCAGGACTTGACCTGCGGCCATATTACTTCGGTAACTCTTATCCCATCATG